>NZ_CP151642.1:1007035-1342714 GCF_038397785.1 Salinibacterium sp. TMP30
AAGCTCAACATTTCGGTCACCCCAGACGAGCTCAAGCCGAGCATCGACCACGCGTATAGCCACATCGCTTCGCAGATCAATATTCCCGGCTTCCGCAAGGGCAAGGTTCCACCGCAGCTGGTGGACCAGCGCGTGGGCCGTGAAGAGATCCTCAACCACGCAGTGAGCGACAGCCTCGACGGCTTCTACCGTCAGGCAGTTACTGAAGAAGAGATCCGTGTTCTTGGTCGCCCCGAGGCAGACATTGTCACGTGGCCCGAGGTCAAGGACTTCAGCGGAGACCTCGTTCTCGCTATCGAGGTAGACGTTCGCCCCGAGTTCGACCTTCCCGCCTACGACAAGCTCACCCTCACGGTTGACGCTGTCGAAGCATCCGCGGATGACGTGAAAGACGAACTCGACACCCTGCGTGCCCGTTTCGGCACACTCGTTACCGTCGAACGCCCCGCTAAGAAGGGCGACTTCGCTCAGCTCGACCTCATTGCCAAGATTGGCGAAACCGAAGTTGATTCGGCATCGAGCATTTCGTACGAGCTCGGCTCAGGTGAACTGATCGAAGGCATCGACGAGGCACTCGACTCGCTCAGCGCCGGAGAATCGACCACCTTTGAGTCAGTACTGCTCGGTGGCGACCATGAGGGCGAGACCGCTGTCATCAGCCTGTCGCTGCTCACAGTGAAGGAGCGCGAGCTTCCTGAAGCAGACGACGACTTCGCGCAGATGGCAAGCGAGTTCGACACCATCAAGGAACTCAAGGCCGACCTCAAGGAGCAGGTCAAGCGCTCGAAGGCCTTCGGCCAGGGTGCTCAGGCTCGCGACCAGATCGTTGACGAACTGCTGAAGACTCTTGAGATCCCCGTGCCCGAGAAGCTCGTTGAAGACGAAGTTCACCGTCACCTCGAGAACGAGAATCGCCTCGAAGACGACGAGCACCGCGCCGAAGTAGTCGAAGCCAGCGAGAAGACGTTCCGTTCGCAGATCCTCCTCGACTCGATCGTTGAGAAAGAGGAAATCAAGGTCAGCCAAGAAGAGCTCACCTCCTACCTAGTGCAGGGCGCGCAGCAGTACGGTATGGAGCCAGGCGAATTCATTCAAGTTCTCGACAAGAACGGCCAGATCCCCGCAATGGTTGCCGAAGTTGCTCGTAGCAAGGCCCTCGCGGTCGTGCTCAGCAAGGCAAAGGTCGTTGACTCCAAGGGCAAGTCGGTAGACGTTTCGGCATTCACCGCCGTAGCCAACGCCGACGTTGTCGAGGATGACGCTGCAGTCGAAGACCCAGCCGAAGAATCCTAAAACACAGCTTCACACTCGTGGCCGGCTAGTTTCGACTAGCTGGCCACGAGTCCATTAACGAGTCGTAGCGAGACTGGTTCGCCACTGCCTAGTTGGCGCGCTTGAGAGAGCGCTGACGGACAGACAGCGGTGCCCCTGTGCGATCAGGCGGTAACGGTATCGAGAAAGAGCTTCGCGTAGCGGGCGCCGTCGACGCCGAGAGCGATGTCGATCCGGCGGAACAGCGGGTCTCCAGCACCGTGTTGTTCATGGCCAGCAGTGCGGTGGTCGACAACTGTTTGTCCGCGGGTTAGTGGATCGCTCAGGCTGACACGAACCGGCAGATTTACCGTGCGCAGACCGTCCGGATCGATCGCGGCGCACACGGCACCCGCGTCGCCGATGTCTCCATGGCTATCACCAGCGACTCGAACTTCCCCACCCTTGACGCTGACGATGTGCTGCAGCAGGCGTCCAACCAATTGGGCTCCGGGCTCGGATGCCGCAACGAGTCGAGAAATATCGTCGGGCGGAATTGTGACCGAGTAGAAGACATCCAGTCCGTACATCGTGATTGGCACACCGGCGCTCAGCACAATCTCGGCCGCCTCCGGATCGTGCCACGTGTTGAATTCGGCAACGGCAGTGGCATTGCCGACCGATGCCGAGCCACCCATGAATACGATTCGCTCGACATTGACCAAGACTTCGGGATACATGCGCACCAGAATGGCGATATTGGTCATCGGCGCCAGTGGAACAAGAATCACCGGGGTAGGGCTAGCGAGGATCTCGCGCCGCAGCAGCTCGACGGCGTGCACGGGTACCACGGCGCGCATCGATTCTGGTAGGCCTAGGTCACCGAGGCCGTCTGTGCCGTGCACATGGGCGGCGTGGTTTGCCTCCGCGAGCAGAGGTCGGTGTGCCCCTGCGGCAACCGGAATATCCCCGGCACCCGCGACATCCAACACCGTGAGCGTATTTCGCACGACCTGTTCGAGGCTGGCATTGCCCGCAACACAAGTAACTGCCCGAAGATTTACATTCGGATGGCGCACCGCGAGCATCAAAGCAAGGGCATCATCAATGCCGGTATCAACATCCAGAATCATTTGCTGCATCCCGCAATGCTATTCGGCCTCGGGCGAAAAACCTTGGCTGTCAAGGGTGGAATCAATGAGAAACGTATCAGTGAGAAATGAGCGCGCTAGTCAGCCACGAGTTCCGCCGCATAGCTGCGAATTGATCGCGAGTAGATCGGCAAATAGTCAGCTAGCGCCATGAGTGCCACCGAGACTGCCTGAGTGGAGTCTCCGCGGCTTGCTAGCGCGAGGGCCAGAAAGGCCGCGGATGGCCCCGTCCACTCGTCGTCGGGATGCTCGTGCAATTGCCGCTCAAGCATCGCGATCGATTCATCGATACGGCCGAGGTTGCGCAGCGTACTGGCCAACTGGATGACCGCTTGTGGACGGCGGGTGGCATCCAACCCACTTTCTAACGCTCGACGGTAAAGCGGTTCGGCCTCTGCTTCACGCCCGGCATAATCACGAGCTCCCGCCGCTTCGAAGAGTGCTTCGGCATCGTCGGCGTCGCGCTCCGCGACAAGTTCATCGATCGCGTTAACGACATCGCCGTCAGCCAGTGAGTCTGCGTGCGACCAGATAGCGGCGACTCGATCGCGCCAGTTGTCATTCATTTTGTGAGCCTACAAGCAGCAATAGACGACGCGGTACTTTGCCTAGGGCGAACAAGCCAGATTCGGGCCGTGTACTCGGATAGATTCGTTCTTAAGCGATTACTGAAACGGAGCGCAACAATGGCCCAACCGGCATTGGTCTCAAGTGTTTTTGACCAACTCCTCAAAGATCGCATCATCTGGCTCGGCTCAGAGGTGCGGGACTCGAACGCGAATGAGATCTGCGCAAAGATCTTGCTGCTCGCGGCTGAGGACCCCAAGCGCGACATCTACCTGTACGTCAATTCACCCGGTGGATCGATCACTGCGGGTATGGCGATCTACGACACGATGAAATTCGTGCCCAATGACATCGTCACCGTAGGCATTGGCCTTGCCGCTTCGATGGGGCAGTTCCTGCTCTCGTCGGGAACAAAGGGCAAGCGCTACATCACCCCCAACGCTCGTGTGCTCTTGCACCAGCCATCAGGCGGATTCGGTGGAACGTCAGCCGACATCCAGACTCAAGCTGGCGTCATCCTCGATATGAAGAAGCGCATGGCAGAGCTCACTGCCGAGCAAACCGGCAAGAGCGTTGAGCAGGTTCTCATTGACAACGACCGGGACAACTGGTTCACGGCACGTGAAGCGCTCGAATATGGCTTTGTTGACCACCTGCGCGAATTTGCTTCCGATGTCGTCGGTGGCGGCGGAACCGAAGAAGGCGCTTCCGACGACGACGCCAACAGCAAGAAGGACTGACAATGACGAATTTCAACCTCGGAGCACAAGCGCCCGCCGGCATTGGTCGTCCGGATGCTGATGCTCGCTACATTCTGCCCACATTCGAAGAGCGCACGGCGTACGGCTACAAGCGCCAAGATCCTTACGCGAAGCTTTTCGAAGATCGCATTATCTTCTTGGGTGTTCAGATCGACGACGCCTCCGCAGATGACGTCATGGCTCAGCTTCTCGTGCTCGAGAGCCAAGACCCTGACCGCGATATCGTGATGTACATCAACTCACCCGGTGGCTCGTTCACTGCGATGACGGCGATCTACGACACGATGCAGTACATCCGCCCGCACATCCAGACTGTGGTTCTCGGTCAGGCAGCTTCTGCCGCGGCCGTAATCACCGCGGGAGGCACCAAGGGCAAGCGACTGGCACTGCCGAACGCTCGCATCATGATCCACCAGCCCGCTGGCGGATCAGAAGGTGCAAGTCAGGCTTCGGACATCGAGATCCAGGCTCGTGAGATCCTCCGGATGCGTACGTGGCTAGAAGAGACTCTGTCTCATCACTCGAACCGCACTGCCGAGCAGGTCAATAAGGATATCGAGCGCGACAAGATACTGAGCGCCGCTGAGGCTGTTGAATATGGTCTCATTGACCAGGTGCTGACAAGTCGCAAGACGCTTCCCGCGATTACGAGCTAGCCAGTGCACAACTAGTTTCACCTGGACGCATCAAGCGTCTGGACGCAATTGAGGCGGCCATCCGAAAGTGGATGACCGCCTCAATTGTCGTTACGGGCGCGATTCGCGGGCGCGGTGAGATCTGTGCTTGCTAGCTTTCACTCTTCTTTCGTTTCACCGAGATGAGGAAGATCGCGACTCCGGCAACAATCACAAGGACGATTGCAGATGCGACGAGCACAACCGTCGACGCATCAACCGCGGGGAACTCATTGGTGTTCCCAGCCTCGGACGGCGCGCTTTCGTCGGTAGGCGCAGTCTCGTCGAGCGTGCCTCCGCCGCACGCCGGAGGAGCGTTGAGCCCTTCAGAGATTGTCTGATTGGCCTCAGGTTGCCAGTCGAAGTTGATCTCCCCAGACATAGTGTGTCCGTCTGAGGAGACGAGCTGCCACAGCATTAGGTAGCTGCCGGGCTCGCCGAGTTCGGCGGCAGTTGAGAGCGAATCGTCGCGGATGGTGAAACAGCCGTCGCCAAAGTAATCTCCGGCCTCGTTTGTGACCTGAATGGCGAAACCACCACCGTCTCCCGCAAGGTCAAGCAGGGTGTCGTTCGTGCTCACTGAAAACTCGCTCGGTAGTTCAGTCAGCGTTTCGCCCTCTGTGGGCGAACTCGCCACGAGATAGTTATGCGCGTACGCGGGCGCGGCCACGAGCAGCACGAGTGCTGTGATCGCGGCCGCGCTGAACGCAGCGCCAATGTGGGTAAGTCGACGCATGGGTGAACCTTACTTATTGATTGGGCGACGGAAGGCGAATGCCAGTACGACCGCTCCGAGTCCGGCGATGAGCCCGGCGATACCGAGACCGCGCGCCACAGGATCGCTGCTGTCGCTGGCTTCAGCGTGGTCGCTTTCCGAGGTTTCATCGTCGGCGTGCGCGTCGTCGGTCACCGCTGCATCGTGGTGAACAACTGGTGCGTCGTTAACGAAGAGCACCGGGGCTGGCTTCTCTGCGCCTTCGTCGACTCCGTTCCAGCTGACGACGCTTCCGTCGGTGTAGGTCTGGTCCGCAGCCAGAATCACGCTTCCGGCGTCGGGCACCGGGCCGAGCGAGATGGGGAGCAATAGCAGTGCCCCAGCTCCCAATTCTGACCCAGCCTGGGCAGTCCAGATGATCGAGGTTACGGCTTCGGTGATTTCGCTTTCGCCGACCATGACCGGCTCCGGCAGCTCGCTGCGAACCAGTTCAGTATCCCAGCCGGGCACGGGCACAAAGCGCACGCTCGTGAATGGTGTGTCGGTTGGGAGCTTCAGCTCCACGCGGTTGGTCTTTTCCGTCTCTGACTCATTCGGTACCTTAACGGTGATGAGGGCATACGCGCCGGCTTCAGCCTGCTCTGGGGCGATGGAGACATGAGCCATGGCTGCCAGCGGTGCAGCAAAAGCGAGGGTTGCGCCTGCCGCGAGGGCGAGGGCAGATTTAGTGAAGGTGTTCATGGTGTTCTCTCTAACGGGTCGCGGAATTGCGACAAAAGTAGGGGGATACTGTGCGCGCTAAGCCGCGAAAGTCGCGACGGGTGGGCCGCGATAACGCATCGCTGAGAGAAATCGTGTGGCAAAAGTTGGAACGTCAAGCGCGTGCATCGGAAGCTGATGCTGGCCGCCGCGCACCCTGACGGGAGTCACCGAAGTGAGCAGTCGCGCTAGGAATAGGTGCGCAGTGGCGAGTAAGCCCCAGAACGCAAGCTCTGCGTAGCGGACCATCACAATCGTGACGACGGCGGCAATGAGGTGGGTTAACGACATTGCCGAGTTCGCGGTCTGCGCCGCTGAACTGAAGCCCAGAGTCATGGCTGACATGTCGTGCCGCGCAATACCCTCGGGGGCGAGCATCGCGCTGAATAGCGTGTGGTACATCCCTTGGCTGGCAAGAATCGCGATCGTTAAGCGCACCAACGACACGGTGCGACTGGCCAGCAGTGTGCACACGGAGATCGAAATGACGAGGGAGACCGTTATTCCGAACAACGACGGGGCAACCCCGCCAGCGAGTTGGTGAGAGAGTGCCGCTGCGAAGGTCGCGAAGATCGCCGCCGCACTGCCACGAAGCACACGCATCGTACGTGTATGCACGCTGCTCCTTCTCTCAACTGAGTCGAACTCTTTAACCCTAGTTCGTATCCGGAGGCAGAATCGCTTGGTCAGACACCCGTTGGCTGGTGCCTAGCAGCGACGCGACGAAACGCCGCCCGTAATGGTGACGATGACTAACCGAATATCGGGTTAGGCTCGTTGTCAAGGCATTTACTCAAGGAGAGGAACCGGCATGGCCCGAATTGGGGAAAGCGCGGACCTGCTCAAGTGTTCCTTCTGCGGCAAAAGCCAAAAGCAGGTACAGCAACTAATTGCCGGTCCGGGCGTGTATATCTGCGACGAGTGCGTAGATCTATGCAACGAGATCATTGAAGAACGTCTGGCAGAAGCCGGCGAAGAGGCGTCGAGCGAATTTGATCTGCCCAAGCCCCGCGAAATCTATGCGTTCCTTGGCGAATATGTTATTGGCCAAGAGGCAGCCAAGCGTGCACTCTCTGTCGCCGTCTACAACCACTACAAGCGCGTTCGTGCCCGCAATACCATCACATCGGCAGATGCTCTCATCGACGACGTAGAGATCGCCAAGTCCAATATCTTGCTCATCGGACCCACCGGTTGTGGCAAGACCTATCTCGCGCAAACCCTTGCGAAACGACTTAACGTTCCTTTCGCTGTTGCAGACGCAACCGCTCTCACTGAGGCCGGATACGTCGGCGAAGATGTCGAGAACATCCTACTGAAGCTGATTCAGGCGGCTGATTACGACGTCAAGCGCGCCGAGACCGGCATCATTTACATCGACGAGATAGACAAAATCGCACGCAAGGCGGAGAACCCTTCGATCACTCGTGACGTGTCCGGCGAAGGCGTTCAGCAGGCTCTCCTCAAGATTTTGGAAGGCACAGTCGCGTCTGTTCCGCCTCAGGGTGGTCGCAAGCATCCGCACCAAGAGTTCATCCAAGTCGATACGACCAACGTGCTCTTCATCGTTGCGGGAGCTTTCGCGGGGCTTGAGGAGATCATCTCAAACCGTGCAGGTAAGAAGGGCATCGGCTTTGGGGCTCCGCTGCACAGCAAGGGTGACGACGTTAACCTCTTCGGTGAAGTGCTGCCAGAAGACCTTCACAAGTTTGGGCTCATTCCCGAGTTCATCGGCCGATTGCCTGTAGTGACCACAGTGACGCAGCTCGATCAGGTCGCGCTTATGGACATCCTGACAACTCCCAAGAACGCGTTAGTACGTCAGTATCAGCGGATGTTTGAGATCGATGGCGTTGAGCTCGAATTCGAACACGACGCACTTGAGTCAATTGCTGATCTCGCCGTACTGCGTCAGACCGGCGCCCGAGGCCTGCGTGCGATCCTCGAAGAAGTTCTCGGGCCGATCATGTTCGATGTTCCGTCAGACGAGACCGTCGGCCGCGTGATAGTGACGAGGGCTGCCGTGCTCGAAAATGCCGCTCCGACTATTATTCCGCGCGAGCTGATTCGCGAAGAAAAGTCTGCCTAACCTTCTGCTAACTAATCAGCACTGCCTAGCAGCCGCGGTATGTCAGCCCGCTGGCGACGATCGTTGAGTTGCTTCTGCTGTGCAAGCGATGTTCCTGAGGGCGATCTTGCTGGGCAAATTGAGCCCCAACCTGATTCGGGTAAGGCTGGGAGTGGATCGCCCTCAGGGCATCGTGCTAGGTGACGCATAAATTTCGGGGGAACGTCAGTGTGTCCGGTCCTATTCTGCCCGTAGTTGCAGTGTTTGCGAAAGCGTTTCACCAATTTTTATGGAGCGAGCACAATAATCCGTCGGAACTTGCAAATATCCCGCGCGTAAGTGACAACCGCAGCCCCCATATCGCTGGGCGGACTGCATAGCGCGGCAGCCGTCGTTGGATAGCAACCGCGCTCACACAGGGCTAGTTCAAGCCGCGACGGTTGAGCAGCGGCTGCAATTCGGCGTCTTGGCCGCGGAAGTCGCGGAACGCTTCCAACGGGTTCTTTGAGCCACCAACGCCGAGGAGTAGCGTGCGGAAACGATCACCGTTTTCGCGAGTGAGCCCGCCGTTATTCGTGAACCACTCGACCGTGTCGGCATCCAAAACTTCGCTCCAAATGTAGGAGTAATAGCCGGCGTCATACGCCGAGTTCGCGAAGATATGCTGAAAGTAGGTGCTCGAGTAGCGAGGGGGAACCGCCGGATTATTGAGCCCAACGTCCGCCAGGGCTTGCGCCTCGAAGGCTGCCACATCCGTGACGTCATCGTCGGCACTGATGCGGTGCCACGCCTGATCAATGAGGGCCGCAGCCAAGTACTCACTTGTGAGGAAGCCCTCGTTGAATGCTGCGCTCGCGTGAATCCGTTCGACGATCTCACGCGGCATAGGTTCGCCGGTCTCATAGTGCTTGGCGTAGTTGTCGAGAACCTCGGGCCAGAGCATCCACATCTCGTTCACTTGGCTAGGAAACTCGACAAAGTCGCGGTAGGTGTTGGTCCCCGAGAACTTCGGATAGGTAACGCGCGCAAACAGCCCGTGCAGTGCATGCCCGAATTCGTGGAACAGTGTGTTCACTTCGTCGTACGTCAGAAGAGTAGTTTCGCCGGCGCCGGGCTTCGGCACGTTGAGGTTGTTCGTCACGATCACCGGATGCCCCAGCAGCTCTGACTGCGAAATGAGTGAGTTCATCCACGCCCCGCCACGCTTAGAATCGCGAGTGTACAGGTCGAGTGTGTACAGACCGACAGGGCTACCATCGTCATTCGTTACCTCGAACACTCGAACGTCAGGGTGGTAGGTGGGGAGGTCATAACGCTCGCTGAACGTCACACCATAGAGCTTGGTTGCAGCAAAGAAGACGCCATCACGCAGCACCCGTTCAGCCTCAAAGTAGGGACGCATCTGGGTGGTGTCGACGCTGTACTGTTCGGCGCGAACCTTCTCGGAGTAGTACGCCCAGTCGGCTGCGGTGACTTCCGTTCCGGCTAGCTTTTCAAGCGCTGAATGCTCCGCGCGGGCATTGCGTGCTGCAGCAGGGGCAAGCGTGCCGAGCATGTCTGCGACCCGTTGCGGATTCTGTGCCGTCTCGTCAGCGGTGACCCACGCTGCGTGACTCTCGAAGCCGAGCAGCGCTGCACGTTGGGAGCGCACCCGAGCAATTTCGAGCACCAGAGCGCGGTTATCACACTCCCCGCCCCGAATGCCGCGCGACCGTGATGCAGCCAAGACACGACCGCGAACATCCGCGTTACGCAAAACGGAGAGGTGTGGCTGGTTTGTGGGCAAGATCAGGGTGATCAGATATTTGCCGGTCAGTCCGCGTTCAGCCGCAGCGCTTGCCGCTGCCGAAATCTCCGACGCCTCCAAACCGTCGAGCTCATCGACGCTGTCGACAACAACGGCAAGATCATTCGTGTCAGCAAGAAGGTTCTTTTCGAACTTGGTAGTCAAGCTCGACAGCCGCGAATTGTAGTCGCGCAAGGTTGCTTTCTCGTCATCGCTGAGCCCCGCGCCTGAAAGAGTGAACTCGGTGAAGTAGCGCTCCACAAGGTAGCGCGCTTCGGCATCCAATTCGCTTGAGTCGAGGCCGTCGTGAAGCAGTTGGATGCGCCCATAAAGGTCACTGTTGAGGTTGATGGCGTCGCGGTGAGCCGCAAACTTTGGGGCGATTTCTTCTTCGAGGGTGTCGGTCGCTGCGTTACTGTCTGCAGACGTCTTGTTGAAGAACACAATAGCGGCGCGCTCTAGGATCTGACCGCTGCGTTCTAGCGGAATCATGGTGTTCTCAAAGGTTGGCGAATCACTCTGAGCGGTAATCGCTGCGATCTCCTCAAGCTGCTGCCTCATGCCTTCCTCGAATGCTGGAGCGTAGTGCTCGTCAGCGATATCGGCGAATGCCGGCATGCCAAATGGCAGGGTGCTGGGTTCAAAGAAAGGATTGGTCATGCATCCACCCTATTCTCGTCAGTATGACTCGCGAGCGTTATACCCACGGCCATCACGAAAGTGTCCTCAAATCGCACACGTGGCGAACGATCGCCAACTCTGCCGCGTACCTTGAGCCACACCTTCAGGCGGGCCTTTCGCTACTCGATATCGGTTGCGGCCCAGGCACCATCACGGCGGAGTTCGCCGAACGTCTCTCGCCCGGCAAGGTCGTCGGGCTGGATGCCGCCCCCGCAGCAATCGAAAAGGCGTCGGCCTTCGCCGCAGTCAACCTCAGTTTCATTGTCGGTGACGCCTATGCGCTGCCGTTCGGTGATAACAGTTTCGATCTCGTGCACGCGCACCAGACTCTGCAGCACCTCGCGGATCCGGTAGCGGCTCTCCGGGAAATGAAGCGCGTGGCCAAACCTGGCGGCCTCATTGCAGTTCGCGATGTCGACTATGCGGGGACTATTTGTTTTCCTGAGATCCCGGGGTTGCGGGTGTGGGCTGATGTGTACGACAGCGTGCACCGCAGCAACGGGGAAGAACCAAACGCGGGCCGCCGGCTGAAGGCGTGGGCAATGCCGCACGGTGAGATTCTCGCGAAAGCGTGATCTCACCGGCGGCCTACCGGTCTAGCTTGTGAGCAGTCTTATTGGGCTGCGGCTTCTTCTACGGATACGGTGCCGTCGGCACCTTGGCGCACGATGGTGCCGTCATCAAGTTCGGCGACGGGGCGCGATTCTAGCCACGTGAGCGTCCAACGCCACGCGGTTGTATCGAGGTGGGCGACATCCGCTTCAACGCCCGCGATCGCCTCGCGCATTGCCGCATCGAGGGGTTCGGGCGCGGTGTCACCGACCGACCAGCGTGTGCCGAGCTGCACTACACGTTCTTTTCGTAGAGGATCCACGATGTGCGGTCAGCGACCCGATCATAGAGACGCTTAGCGCTGTCGTTTTCCTTATTGGTGATCCAGCGGAGTTTTCCTCCGCCGTCTTCTGCCGCCCGGGCAGCAATGTCGTCGATGATCGTTCCGGCAACTCCGGCGCCGCGGTGCTCGGGGTCGACGTAGAGGTCATCCATGAACCAGCCCCACGAGGCGGTGAACGTGTCGGGTAAGCGGCGGTAGAGACCGAAAGCGGCAACCCTGCCGCGGTCGGGCGCACCTTCAGGGGCGACGGCAACAACTGCGGAGAGCTGTGCCGAGTCGTCCATGAGCCATTCCCAGACTCCCTGAACGATGGCATCGGTGAACTCGGTTTCGTAGAAGACGCCGTACTTCACGAAGTGATCTTTCCACTCCTCGAAATCGTCTTCTTGGATGTCGCGGACGGTGTATGCAGGCTTCTCTGAACTCGTCATTCGTTCCACAATACGCGGTTTTTGGCCGTTATGCCGAACCTTCAGGCGCCGCCTCAATGAGAACGATGTCGCGAACTTCGATCTCCTCGGCTTCGACAATCGTGAGCTCATGGATGCGACCCACAGCCTTCAGGTCGTCGATTGCGGCACCGATAAGGGCTGGCCCCGCGAGGGTTGCTGAGCTCACCTCGGTCTTCTGGGAAGCCTTAGCATCGGTCTTTGCTCGACGAATGCTGATGAGCGCCTGGCTGACCGCTGAGAACAGTCCGGTGGGGTCAGCGCTAACGCCGAGCTCATCGGCGCTCGGCCAGGTTGCGGTGTGGACTGAGGTGTCGTGAGTCCACCGCCACACCTCTTCTGTAGCGAAGGGGAGGAACGGAGCGAAGAGACGCAGGAATACGTCGATCGCAGTGTGCAGCGCAATGTTGGCGCTGGCCTGCGCTTCTGGGGTGCCGGCACCGTAGGCACGTTCCTTCACGAGTTCGAGGTAGTCGTCGCAGAAGGTCCAGAAGAATTTTTCGGTCACTTCGAGTGCTTTTGCGTGATCAAAGCCTTCGAGAGCACTGGTGGCTTGCGTGACCACCGATGCTAGTTCGGCAAGCATCTCGAGATCGAGCGCCTGCGTTACCGTCGCGCCGGACTCCGCAGAAACACCAGCAGGGGCAGGAAACGAGTACACGAACTTCGACGCATTTAACACTTTGATCGCGAGTCGGCGACCGATCTTGATCTGCTTGGGGTTCTGCGGGTCGAAGGCAGCGTCGGTACCCAGTCGACTGGATGCTGCCCAATAGCGCACAGCGTCCGAACCGTGGTCATCGAGCATTCCCTTGGGGGTTACTACGTTGCCCTTAGACTTCGACATTTTCTTGCGGTCGGGGTCGACGATGAAACCGGAGATCCCAGCATTCCGCCACGGCACAGTGCCGTGTTCGAGTTCGGAGCGCAGCGCGGTCGAAAACAACCAGGTACGGATGATGTCTTGGCCCTGGCTGCGCAGCGAGTACGGGAACACGAGGTCGAAGAGCTCGGGATCGGTCTCCCAGCCGCCGGCAATCTGCGGGGTGAGAGATGACGTGGCCCACGTATCCATGATGTCGAGTTCGCCCTCGAAACCGCCCGGAGCACCACGCTGGTCTTCGCTGTAGCCCGGTGCCGTATCGGATGACGGGTCAATCGGTAGCGAAGCCTCGCTCGGAACGATCGGAGCACCCTTGACTCCGTCGGCATCCAGTTCGTACCACACGGGGATCGGCACACCGAAAAAGCGTTGGCGCGAAATGAGCCAGTCGCCGGTGAGGCCACCAACCCAGTTGTCGTAACGCACCCGCATGTGGTCTGGCGTGAAGTTGATTTGTTTGCCAGCCTCAATGAGGCGGCCACGCAGCTTTTCGTCGCGGGCACCGTTGCTGATGTACCACTGACGAGTCGAAATGATCTCGAGCGGCTTGTCGCCTTTCTCGAAGAACTTCACCTGGTGCTGAATCGGCTTGGGGTCGCCGATCATCTCGCCCGACTCCTTGAGCAAGTCGACCATTGCTGCTTTTGCGCTGAAAACTGTCTTGCCGGCGAGTTCGGCGTAGGCAGCGTGCGCAGCGTCGCTCACAATGACGTCGGGCGGGTCGGCAATGATGCGACCGTCAGCACCAATGATGGTGCGGTTGGGCAGATCGAGTTCGCGCCACCAGACCACGTCGGTGACGTCACCGAATGTACAAATCATAGCGATTCCCGAACCCTTGTCTTGCTGAGCAAGATGGTGGGCAAGGATGGGAACCTCAACACCGAAGATCGGTGTCGTCACCATGGTCCCGAAGAGGTGCTTGTAGCGCTCGTCGTCGGGGTGGGCTACGAGAGCAACACAGGCTGGCAACAGCTCGGGGCGCGTCGTTTCGATGTGGATGTCGTCGCCGTCGACCTTATGGAAGGCGAGACGGTGGTACGCGGCAGGTTGCTCTTTGTCTTCAAGTTCAGCTTGGGCAACGGCGGTGCGGAACGTGATATCCCAGAGAGTCGGAGCGTAGGCCTGATAGGCCTCGCCGCGGTCGAGATTGCGCAGGAACGCACGCTGAGCGGCGCGCTGAGCATCGTCGCCGATGGTGCGATAGGTGAGGTTCCAGTCAACGCTGAGGCCAAGCTGGCGCCAAAGATCTTCAAACTGCTTCTCATCTTCGGCAGTGAGCTCTTCGCATAGTTCCACAAAGTTGCGGCGCGAAATGGGCAGCTGGGCTGCGGCCTTCGTCGACTTGCCTTCACCGCCGTGCTGCGGAGGCTCAAAGCTCTCGTCATACGGGAGCGTGGGATCGCAACGCACTCCGTAATAGTTCTGAACCCGACGTTCGGTGGGGAGACCATTGTCATCCCACCCCATCGGGTAGAAGATGTCTTTTCCGCGCATGCGCTGGAAGCGGGTCACTAAGTCCATGTGCGTGTAGCTGAACACATGACCGATGTGCAGACTGCCGGATGCCGTCGGTGGGGGAGTGTCGACCGAGAATACGCCGCCAGAGCCATCCGCCAGCGCCTTGCGGCGATCGAACCGGTAAGTGCCTTCGTTCTCCCACACAGGAGCCCACTTATCTTCGAGGCCTTCTAGGGCGGGCTTGTCGGGAACGCTCGACGACATAAATACTCCGGTTCGATATATGCGGCACCGAGTCAAAAAGAGGTGCCTGAGTGTGAGATGTAGAAGAATTCTACTCGGCGTTGAGTGCGACGTCGATTGCGCTCTGAACGTAGGGTTCAAGCCGCCCGCGTTGAGGCCCCGCTTGCGCCCACTCTTGCGCCGCGGCGATGACACACGCGATGAGGCTATAGGCCTGAGCCCGAGCAGCATCCGAGTGGACACCGTTGCGTCGCAAATACTCGCCGAGAAGTCGGGCCTGGCTGGTGAAGCGACTCATTGCGGATGCCTGCAACTCAGTGATGCTGCCGATCATGTCGTACTGCGTCAAGACAAAAGGTACGTGTTCTGAGTCCAGCGGGGCAATCGCCGCCAGAACTGCGTTTCGGATGCCGAAAACAGCGGTGGGGGCCGTCGAAGCAACCGAAGATCCGGCGGCAAGGGCAACTTTCAGACGCTCAGTCATCGCATCGAGCTCGACCCAGAACACGTCACCTTTGGCATCAAAATAGTTAAAGAAGGTATTGCGGCTAACACCCGCTCTCGTGGCGATCTGGTCAACCGTCGTGCCGATGTAACCGTTCTCGACGAAGAGTTCGAATGCAGCTTCTTGGAGAAGTTCACGCGAAGCAGCGGGGGGTCGCCCCAGGCCGGGATGTCGAGTGGTCGTCACTGCATCATCCTCTCACTTACCCGGTTGCGTTCGTGATGGTGCCGCGCTTAGTGACCCCGAGCGGTGCACCCGAGGGAGGGCTGCGATAAGCGACCGAGTGTAGGGGGCTTGTGGTGAGGTAAAAATTTCATCAGTTGGGCCAGTCTCCACAATGCGCCCGTCGTTGATCACGGCCACAGTGTCGCTCATGTGGCGGATCACTCCCAAATCGTGGGAGATGAATAGGTAACTGAGCCCGAGGTGTCTTTGTAGGTCATCGAGTAGATCTAACACTCGCGCCTGCGTAGACACATCCAATGCAGACACCGGTTCGTCGCAGAGGAGCGTGAGTGGCTCGGGAGCCAAAGCGCGGGCAATGGCGACGCGCTGTCGCTGGCCACCCGAAAGGTGGAGAGGTCGACGGTTCTTGAGGTTTCGTGGCAGGTCAACGGCATCCAAGAGTTCGTCCACGGACGACAGCTGACTCGTTTCGCTGGCAGTAGAGGCGGTGGCACTAAGAGCATCGATCAGGATTCGTTCAACACTCAAGCGAGGATCGAATGAGCTCAAGGGGTCCTGGTAGATCGCCCCGAGGGTATGTCGCAGAGGGCGGCGCTCGCGGGCATTGAGTGAACCCCATTCGGTGCCGTTGAGCAGAATCTCGCCGCTATCGGCAGTTTCGAGTCCGAGCGCGATGCGAGCAATCGTGGTCTTGCCGGAACCCGATTGCCCGACAAGTCCCAAGGTGGTTCCGGTTTCGAGAGTGAGCGACACACCACTTAGCGCTTGGATCGGTGCGCCAGTGCGAGTCGGAAATTGACGGGACACAGCTCTCAGTTGAAGCGCAGGCGTCATTTGATGCGCAGGCGTCAACCGACGAGCTGACGTCGTAGCATCCGCAGGGGATTCCATCGCGCCATCATCAACAGGCGCGTGAGGCCGCAGCGCGAGATGCCGAATGGCGTTGCTGAGCAATGGCACCCCGCGAGGAACATCCACGGGGATCGATGCCAGCAGCTGTTGAGTTTCGACCGCAGATGGAGCGTTGAGCACGGTCGCAGTGTCGCCGCTTTCGACGATGCGCCCCCGACTCATTACTGCGACTCGATCGGCGACGCGCGAGACAACGGCGAGGTCGTGGGTGATGAGGATGAGGGCGGTGCCGCTATTGGTGAGGGACCGCAACAGAGTCAACACTTTTGCTTGCACTGTCACATCGAGCGCGGTTGTCGGCTCGTCGGCAATAATCAGCGGGGGCCCTGCTGCAAGCGCTGTCGCAATGAGGGCTCGTTGCCGGAGCCCTCCCGAGAGTTCGCCAGAGCGCTGCTGCGCACGCAGCGCGGGGTCGGGAACGCCGACCGCATCGAGCAACTCGAGCACGCGGCGGTGTCGCTGGGCGTGGGTCAGTGTCGTGTGCAGTCGCAACACATCGTCAATCTCTCGGCCGACCGGGCGAAGCGGGTCGAGCGAAACCAGGGCATCCTGAAGCACGAGACCAATGGATGCGCCTCTAATGGCGCGCCAACGCCGTGATCTGGCGGCAGGCAGAGGTTCGTCTTGCAGCGTCACAGTGTCGAAACTCACGTGCGCATTCTGTGGTTCGAGGCCGAGCAGTGATCGGGCGGTAAGGCTCTTGCCTGACCCTGATTCCCCCACAATGGCGAGACATTCGCCAGCGCGCACATCAAAGCTGATGCTGTCAACAGCGGGTGCGGCCGTGCGGTCGAAATGCACGCTCAGGTTCTTCACTCTCAGTAACGGCTGCGCGGTCATCCGAGTGCCCCCTGACGGGTTCGCTCATTGAGCGCACGGCCAAGCACGGTGAACGACGCTGCGGTTGCGACGATGGCGAGCCCCGGGAACACCGTCAGCCACCACGCCACATCGATGTAGGTGCGACCGCTCGACAGCATTGCGCCCCATTCGGCTGCTGGCGGTGCGACGCCGAGCCCCAAGAATCCGAGCGATGAAGCCCACACAATCGCTTGACCGACTCCGAGCGTTCCCAACACGAAAATGGGGGCCAGCGCACCAGGGAGAATGTGTTGCACAACGATTCTGAGTCGTGAATGCCCGAGCACGGTTGCTGCTTCAACGTAGCCCGAGTTGCGCACACTGCGCAGTTGACTCCGGATGATGCGGGCATACCCCGGCGCAGTGGAGAGCCCCACCGCCACTGTCGACGTGACCACTCCGGGCCCCGCAATGGCGATGAAAACGAGCGCGAGCAGTAGGCCGGGCAACGCGAACATCACTTCGACGACTCTCGTGCTCACAAAGTCACCAACGCGGCCCCCGAGCCCGCCGAGCATGCCCAATACGAGAGCGAGACTGAGCCCAACAACCGTGGCAGCAATGCCAATGAGTAGTGAGTTAGCTGCCCCGAACACGACGCGCGTGTACACATCGCGCCCTGATTCGTCGGTGCCGAAGAGGTGCGCTAGTGACGGGGACTGAAAAGCGTCAACCGGAGCTACGGCATCCGGATCAGCCGAAGTCAACAATTGGGGCGAAATCGCGGCGATCAGAATCACCAGCAACGCCGCAATCGCCACAGCGGCCCCGGCGTTGCGGCCCAGTTGCTGCCACCGGTTTGCTGTCGGCCCAGCCGGGTTGCTCCGACTCAGTCGGCCAGCAAGGATCTCAGTCACTGTTTGGCCACCCTGGGGTCGACGATTCGATCGATGGCGTCGGTCGCGACCGTGACGATGATGAAGGTGAGCGCCGACAGCAGGGCTACCGCAGTAACGACAGGGATGTCACGGATGGAGACAGCGCTCAACAGTGTGCGCCCTAACCCTGGTCGCGCAAAAATGGTCTCCACGACCACGGCGCCGCTCAGCAGCGACCCGAATGCCCAACCTGAGAGAGAAATTCCGGGGAGCGCGGCGTGACGCAGCACATGACGGAATCGCACGCCCCACTCACTTTCCCCTCGGGCGCGAGCGGAAACCACGAAGGGTTGCTCGTAGGCGTTTGCGAGCGATTCCCTCATGAGTTGGCCCAAGAATCCGGTCAGGGGGAGAGCGAGTGTGAGCACAGGCAAGATGAGCCCGAGTGGCCCGGGAACGCTGATCGGGGGGAGCCAGTGGAGGGTGTTGCTCAGAACAATGATTAGCAGCGAGGCAAGCCAGAAATGCGGCACGGCCGCAGCGAGCAGTTCGAGCCCGGACCCCACAGCGCGCGCCGGCCCACCGCGACCGCTCGTGACCAGCGTCAGCGCGACGGCCAGTATCCACGCAACAACGAGTGAGGCAATTGTGAGCACGAGCGTCGACCACAGTTGCGTGAGCACATACGGCGCCACCGCAATTTTGAGCGCGTATGACGTGCCGAAGTCAGCCATCGCGAGCTTCGCCATCGCTAAAAAATACTGGACAATTAACGGCTGATCGAGACCGTAATCAGCGCGAATTTGAGCGACCGCTTCAGCGGATGCCTGTGACCCTGGGCCACCCAAGATTGCGTCTACGGGATCGCCGGGAATCAGCCGGAGTGCGAAGAAGATGACGGTAGCCACCATCCACAAAACAAATAGACCACCGCCGAAACGGCGCACGACCCACGCCAGCGAACGCAATCGCGCTGCCGGCCGAGTGGAGAGCCGCTCGGCGGTAATGTCTGACCGATCCGTCACGACAGGAGTTCCTAGTCGTTAAGCCACGCGTCGTAGAAGGTGGGAGCCGAAACGGTGGGGAGGGCGCGGAACCCCTCGACGCTCGTGCTGTAGAGGTAGTGGTTCTGCTGGTCATAGAGGGGAAGCACGTAGTAGCCATCAATAATGATCGACTGTGCTTCTTCGTACAGTGCGGCTCGCTCGGCGGCATCCGAGGTCTGGCTCGCCGTCGTCAGGATCTCATCAAGCGCAGGATCGCTGATCTGGGCCAGGTTTGCGTAGTAGCCGCTCGGAGCCGGGATGATCGAGTCGGAGTGGTAGAGGATCCGCAGCACGTCTGGGCCGACCTTAGTGTAGGGAGCGCTCACAAGGTTGTACTCGTTCGTAAAGAGGGCGCCGTACCACGATGAAAGGTCTGTCGGGTTCAGATTTATTTCGAAGCCCACGTCTTTGGCTGACGCCTGAATCTGTTCGAATAGCGACTGCTCGGCCGGAATCGACTGGTTGGTGCTAATCGGGAAGTCAAGAGTCAAACGCACACCGTCTTTCGTGCGATAGCCGTCGCTGTCGATCGTGTCCCAGCCGGCGTCGTCAAGCAGCGCGTTGGCCGCATCCGGGTCGACGGTGAAGGTATCGGGCAACGAGACGCCGTCGGGTTCAACGCTCGAGAGAACTGAATAGGAGCGCTCAGCTGTGCCAAAGAACAGGCTGTCGATACCGGGGGAGACATCGACTGCCCGGATGAAGGCCTCACGAACGCGTTCGTCATCAAACGGCGCCTTGCCCGAGTTCAGTTCGAGTCGATTCGATGCTCCGGGGCGGGGAGCATTGAGCTCGGCAGTAGCGGGATCGCTCTCGGCGGAGGAGATGTTGTTCGGCTGCGCGTTGTCGATGACATCTACGTCGCCAGACTGGAGGGCTGCGTAGCGAGTTGCGGCATCGGGGATGAACCGCCATTCGAGCGAGTCGAGAAGGGCGGGACCGCTGTGCTCGGCATCGTCAGGAGCGGAGTTGTAGTTTTCGTTGCGCTCCAGAGTGATCGACTGTTGTTTGACCCACTCGGTGATGATGAATGGTCCAGTACCCACGGGGCTCTCGCAGTTTGTTGCTTGGTCGCGCTCGAGTGCCGTGGGGGATTGGACGCCCACCCAGGGCTGGGAGAGCGACTCGAGGAGCGCGCTATCGGGTGCAGACAGCGTGAAGCGCACCTGGTTGGCGGCAATAGCTTCGATGCCGTCGATCTTGCCGACAGCGAGGTAGCCAGTGGATGACGCGGTGTTTGGGTCTTTCAAGTGTTCGATGTTGGCCTTCACTGCCTCGGCATCGAAGGGTGTGCCGTCGGTGAAGGTGACGTCGTCGCGCAGTGTGAAGTCCCAAGTGAGGCCATCATCGCTGGGGGTCCATTCGGTTGCCAACCACGGGATGATTTCTCCGTCGGCATTCTTTGACACCAGCGACTCAATGTACTGAGTGCTGATGAGCGCTTGGGGGTAGTTGCCTCCGACGTGCGGATCTAGGCATCCGGGTTCTGCGTCTCCAGTGGCGTACACGAGCGTTCCACCGGAGATGGGCTCAGCAGCAGGTTCTGGTGTCGCGGTGCATCCCGCGAGCAGTGCCGCGGTCGCAGCGATGGCGAGGGGGAGCAGAAGATGGCGGGGCGCGCTCAATGTGGTCCTTTTGTGTGGGAGGGAAGCTGCTCGGGTGCGAGCGGATTGAGCGTTGTTGAACTCAGTACATAAAGTCTAGCACCCGAAAAATCGGGCCGGTTCGCGTGAGCGAAGCCGACCCGATTGATGAAGCTAAGTAGTAGCTACTGGTTGCGTTTGCGTGCGATTGCCGCCGAAAGCTTCCACGTCGACGGGATGATGGCAGCGGCGATGGCGGCCTTGATCACTCCACCAATGATGAAGGGGTAAAGGCCCCACGCGAGAACCTGCTCAAGTGATCCGCCCGTTACGAGTGCCAACCAGGTGAGCCCGAAAACGAAGGTAAGACCGGTGCCCGCGAGGAATGACACTGCGGCGCCGAGAAACTTTTTGTCCCAATCGCGCTGTGCGAGCCATCCAGTGAGCCCTGCCGCGAAGATAAAGCCGACGATGTAGCCCCCGGTGGTGCCAGCGAGCACTCCAAGGCCCGAGGACGCCTCCGAGAACACGGGCAAGCCCACGATGCCGAGAATTGCATAGAGCAGCATCGCCAACATGCCTCGAGTTGCACCAAGGGTGCTTCCGACGAGCAATACGGCCAGCGTTTGGCCAGTGATTGGTACGGGGTAAAGGGGAACGACGAGCTGTGCCATGGCGGCAGTGAGCGCAGCACCCGCGCCAACCAGGACGAGGTCGGTCGTGAGGCTGCGAGAAAAGATGGTGTCGGCGAGTGTGGGTCGGCCGAGGGTCAAAGTGAGTGTCGACACGCGACGCCCCTTTCCTTGTCTGCGATCAGTGGAGAGCCCAAGCTGAGAAAGCCGGTGCGCCAATAACCCTAGTCATACTTGGGCCTCGGATGTCCTTAGTGGTTGCCAAAAACATCTCGCGTATTTGTGCGAGAAGAAACAATTCGACGCTTAGCCGGCACGGAATCGCCGGAGGTCTTGTGCTAGTTGAGCTATAACAACTACTATTGCACTCATGTTGATCCGTGTTGATACCGCGTCTGATGTGCCGCTCTTTGAGCAGCTCTCTGCGAGCATTCGACAGGGAGTGCTCGAAGGCCGACTCAGCACGAACGAGCGCCTACCCAGTGCTCGAGAGCTAGCGGAATCTCTAGGCATCAACATGCATACAGTGTTGCGCGCGTACCAAGAACTCCGCGATGAAGGCTTTATCGAACTTCGCAGGGGGCGCGGCGCCATTGTCTCCGACGTCAGTCACAGCTATGAAGCACTGACGACTGCGGTCACCGCTCTTGTGAGCGAAGCTCGCACCCACAACATTTCACTCAGTGCACTAACCGCCCTCATCCGAGAGGAATATCGATGACTACCCCCACCGACCTTCACACCGAGACTCGTTCCCGCAGTCGGCGTGCCATCGTTGTTATCGGCGTCGTCGTACCGGTTACGATCGCCATGGCCGGTGCTTTCGTCATGGCGCTGTGGATCCCCGAACTCCCGAACCCGGTTGCCTCTCATTGGACACCCAGTGGGCCGGATGGCTACACCACGGTGGGCGCAATGATCGCCCTGCCTCTTGTGGTGACGTTACTGTTCTCCGCATTCGCCGCGGTCGTGAGCTGGCGAGGCGGACCCGACGGAGGGCTATTGCGAGCGCAGAAAGTGCTTGTCGCGACATCCATTTTTCTCGCAACAGTGCTGACCCTAACGAGCGGGGGAAGTCTTGCGATCCAGCGCGGGTTGGAGAGCGCCGAACGTGCGGGAAACATCGGAGGTGTTCTCGCCATCGCGTTCATAGCAGCGAGCATTCTTGCATTGCTGTCGTGGTTTGTCTTGCCCCCGGGCGAGAAGGTTACGAGCACGCGCACGGTCGCTGAACCGATAGCGGCGTCAGCCACAGAGCGGCTCTACTTTGCCAGTAGCACCCGACTCGGATCACCAGTTGTCGCAATTCTTCTTCTCGTGTTCCTTGCTCTCGCCGTCACGCTGATCATTCAAGCTGTCAATAACCCCGACGAGTTGATAGTTCCTGCCGTGATTGGGCTTGTTGCTCTCGTGCTCGCCACGAGTACTCTGTCCTGGCGTGTGATTATCGACCGGCATGGTATCCGAGTTCGCTCCGCTTTTGGGTGGCCGCGAATTTCGATTGCACCGGATCAGATCGCGTCCGTGGCGGTAGTTCAGATCGACCCCATGGGAGAGTTCGGCGGGTATGGGTGGCGCTGGGATTCCCAGGGGCGCAGCGGCGTCGTGCTCTCGAAGGGTGACGCCATCGAGGTGACGCGGGTGAACGGAAAACGTTTTGTTGTCACCGTGCATGATGCTTCCCGAGGAGCCGCTGTGCTGGCGACAATTCAGAACGTAGAGCGCGACGAGCGCCGGCCGAAACGGGGCTGAACTGTGCGGCGAAGCATCAGCCAACTCACCTATGATTGATGCACACGCTATGAACCGGCCATCACCGGTGAGCATTCGGAAGAAATCGTCTCAACTGCAGCCCCGGTTGTGGAGCGGTCGGCAGTAGAACCGAACGGGAAAGCCCGTTACAGCGACATGAGTGGTGTGCCGCACGGTGCACAAGCGGGGTGGTACCGCGGCTGAAAGGTCGTCCTCGTGCAGATTATCCGCACCCACGTACCACTGGAGCCCCATGTCGTATCCTCGCCACCGCTCAGACGATTCCGTAGCACCGTCACCGAAGTTTCCGGCGATTGAAGAGCAGGTTCTGTCGTACTGGAAGACAGACGGCACTTTTCAGGCATCCATTGATCAGCGTGAAGGCGCTGACGAGCGGGTTTTCTACGATGGCCCACCCTTTGCTAATGGCCTCCCGCATTACGGTCATTTGCTGACCGGCTACGCCAAAGACCTCTTCCCTCGTTTTCAGACGATGCGCGGCAAGCAAGTGCACCGCCGCTTCGGCTGGGACACCCACGGACTGCCTGCCGAACTTGAAGCGATGCGCCAACTGGGAATCACCGAGAAGGCCCAGATCGAAGAAATGGGCATCGACAAGTTCAACGAAGCTGCCCGCGAATCGGTGCTCAAGTACACCGGTGAGTGGCAAGAGTATGTGACCCGCATGGCACGCTGGGTTGACTTTGAGAACGACTACAAGACCCTCGACGTGAACTTCATGGAGAGTGTCATCTGGGCGTTCAAACAGCTGCATGAGAAGAACCTCGCCTATGAAGGCTTCCGCGTTTTGCCATACTGCTGGAACGATGAGACCCCGCTCTCGAACCACGAACTGCGCATGGATGACGACGTCTACAAGATGCGTCAAGACCAGACCGTCACCGTGACATTCCCTCTCGACGGAGTGAAGGCCGAAGCGCTCGGACTCACCGGCGTGAAGGCTCTCGCTTGGACGACCACGCCGTGGACCCTGCCCACCAACCTTGCACTCGCTGTCGGACCCGACATCGACTACGCGCTGCTGCCCGCCGGCCCCTTGGGTGCAGGTGACGGCTCAGAGGAGGGCTCGGCGCAATACCTGCTCGCGGGCGACACCGTAGCGGCGTACGCAAAGGAACTTGGTTACGAGACCGCTGAGGAGGCGCTCGCCGCAGTCTCGCGCACACTCAAGGGCGCTGAACTCGACGGTGTGCGGTACGACCGTCTCTGGGATTTCTACGAAGATGCCGAGACCTATGGAACCGAAAATGCGTGGCAGTTCTTGGTGGCCGACTACGTTGCCACCGGTGAAGGTACCGGCATCGTGCACCAGGCGCCGGCCTACGGTGAAGACGACCAGATCGTGTGTGCCGCTGCCGGCATCCCCGTCGTAATCTCTGTCGACGATGGCGGCAAGTTCTTGCCATCGGTACCGCCCGTTGCCGGAATGCAGGTATTCGAGGCCAACAAGCCGCTCACGAAACTGCTGCGTGAAGAGGGTCGCCTGCTCAAGGTTGCCAGCTATGAGCACTCCTACCCACACTGCTGGCGTTGCCGCAATCCGCTCATCTATAAGGCGGTATCGAGCTGGTTCGTCAAAGTTCCTGAGTTTCGCGATCGCATGGGTGAACTGAACCAGGAAATTAATTGGGTTCCTGAGAATGTCAAAGAAGGCCAGTTCGGCAAGTGGGTCAGCAACGCGCGCGACTGGTCGATCAGCCGAAACCGCTACTGGGGCTCGCCCATCCCCATCTGGAAGAGCGACAACCCCGATTTCCCCCGCGTGGATGTTTATGGCTCGCTTGCTGAGATCCAAGCCGATTTCGGTCGCTTGCCCCTCAACCACGATGGTGAGCCCGACCTGCACCGCCCGTTCATCGACGAACTGACTCGACCCAACCCGGACGACCCGAGTGGTCAGTCGACGATGCGTCGCATTGAAGATGTGCTCGATGTCTGGTTCGATTCAGGCTCGATGCCATTCGCTCAGGTGCACTACCCTTTCGAAAATCAGGAATGGTTCGACAGCCACAGCCCTGCTGACTTCATTGTGGAATACATCGGTCAGACTCGCGGATGGTTCTATACTCTCCACACGCTGTCGACCGCACTGTTCGATCGACCAGCGTTCTCGAATGTCATCAGTCACGGCATCGTGCTGGGTAATGACGGCCAAAAGATGTCCAAGAGTCTGCGTAATTACCCGGATGTCTCTGAAGTGTTCGACCGTGATGGTGCCGACGCGATGCGCTGGTTCCTCATGTCGAGCTCGGTAATTCGTGGCGGAAACCTTATGGTCACTGAGGAAGGCATCCGCGACGGCGTGCGCCAGATGCTGCTTCCGCTGTGGAGCACGTATTACTTCTTCACTCTCTATGCGAACGCTGCTGATAATTACGAAGCCACGTGGCGCACCGATTCGACGAACGTTCTTGACCGCTACCTGTTGGCGAAAACCCGCGAACTCATCGAAGGCGTAACCTCCGAGCTCGAAGCCCTTGACAGCCCGATGGCGGCCGCGAAATTGCGGGACTTCGCCGACGTTCTCACCAACTGGTACGTGCGTCGCAGTCGCGACCGCTTCTGGGACGGCGGCGACACCGACGCGTTCGATACGCTCTACACCGTGCTCGAAACCGTCGCGAGGGTAGCAGCGCCGCTGCTGCCGCTCGTCTCGGAAGAGATGTGGCGCGGCCTCACCAACGGCCGCAGCGTGCACCTCACCGACTGGCCCGACACATCCGCATTCCCGAGCGACCACGAGCTGGTTGCCTCAATGGACCGCGTCCGCGAGATCGCGTCGAACAGCCTTGCGCTGCGTAAGGCCCGCAGCTTGCGCGTTCGACTACCACTGGCATCATTGACAGTCGTCAGCGAAGCATCAGAAGCGCTCGCACTGTTTAGCGACATCCTCCGCGACGAACTGAACGTCAAGGCTGTGCGGTTCGAAGCACTCGAAGAAGGATCGTTGGCGAGCTTCGGCATCACCAAGAAGCTCACCGTGAACGCACGAGCGCTCGGGCCGCGCGTCGGCAAACAGGTGCAGCACGTCATCACGGAAGCCAAGGCAGGCAACTGGCAGACAACCGCTGACGGAGTTTCGGTCGATGGTATGGCTTTGCAGCCAGCCGAGTACGAGCTCCAGATGGAAGCTGCCGATGAGGCAAGCGCGATCGCATTCCTCGCCGATGGTGGCTTTGTGATTATCGACACGCAACTTACCCCCGAGCTTTCTGCTGAGGGACTGGCGCGTGATGTGATCCGCATGATTCAGGATGCGCGCAAGTCCGCCGGGTTCGACGTGAGCGACCGGATCGCTCTTGCCATCAGTGCTCTCGACTCCGCTGACCACGACGCCATTGGCTTCCACAGCGCCATGATTGCCTCAGAAACGCTTGCAGTGCAATCCACCGTTGAGAGCTTCGTGAATGAGCTTCCAGAGGGCACACTTGAGACGTACCGCACCGAATTGCCGGCAGGAAAGTATGCCAATGCGGGCGGCCTGGTGATTGACATCACCAAGATGGGAACAATCAATGTCTGAACGCGACGATGAATTTGACGACAGCGTAGAGCCCGATGAATCTTTCGATGATTCGCTGAGCGACGAAGAGCGTGCTGAGCTCGAAGCTGCGCATCCGCTCGCCGACCTCAGCCCCTTCGCCGACGGCTTTGAGGGCACCAACATTGACGACGATTCCGACTTTGAGTTGGAAGATTCCGAGTATGCGCAAGATGCCGCCCTCGTCTATGACGAGTTGCTTGCTCGTATCGGGGAACAGACACCACAACCACGCCTCGAGGCGACTCGGCGTGCCGTGGAACTCATCGGTGACCCGCAGCGCACCTATCCCGTTATCCACATCACGGGCACGAACGGCAAGACCTCAACAAGCCGCATTGTTGAGAGCATTTTGCGTGCCTACGGGTTGCGCACGGGGCTCATGACGAGCCCACATCTGGTCCGCGTAAATGAGCGGATCGTGGTTGATGGCCGGGCGATTTCGAACCGTGCTCTCGCCGCGAACTGGGCTGACATCCGCCCCTTCATCTTGATGGTTGATGCTGAGCTGCTGGCAAAGGGCGAAGAGCCTTTGACCTACTTTGAAGCCTTGACGGTTCTCGCATTCGCCAGTTTTGCCGATGCACCTATTGACGTTGCGATTCTTGAAGTTGGGATGGGCGGCGAGTGGGATTCCACCAATGTGGCTGACGGCCAAGTGGCCGTGTTTAGTCCGATTGCGCTGGATCACACTCAACGCTTGGGCTCGACGATCTCAGAAATTGCTCGCACTAAGGCGGGAATCGTCAAGCCAGCCGCCGCGATCGTTTCGGCAGTGCAGACTTCTGATGCTCAGATCGAGCTTGAGCGCGCAGCAGATCTCACGGAGTCGAAGCTTGGCTTCGAGGGTGACGCGTTTGAGTTGCTCAGCAGCGCAGTTGCGATCGGCGGTCAGCTGATCTCTGTCCGTGGGCTTGCGGGAACCTACTCCGACCTTTTCTTGCCACTGTTTGGCGAATTTCAGGGGCATAACGCCGCACTTGCTATTGCCGCGGTTGAGTCATTCCTCGGCGCTGGCAGCCAGGCTCTCGTCACCGATGTGCTGGCAGAGGGCCTGGCAACCGTGTCATCTCCGGGGCGGTTACAGGTTATCGGCGCCGAACCGACCGTGATTGTGGATGCCGCACACAATCCCCACGGGGCGACGGCACTGGCGGCGGCACTCAAGGAGTACTTCACCTTCGACGAGATTGCGTTTGTTGTCGGTGTGCTTGACGACAAGGATGCCTCGGGAATCATTGAAGCACTTGCTCCTATAGCGAATCGTTTCTATGTCACTGCATCGCACTCCGACCGCGCCGTGGCACCAGAAGAGCTCGTCGAAACGGTTCGAGAATTCTCTCAAGAGACCACTGACTTCGATTCCTTCACGGAGGCGATGGAACTTGCCCGCGGGTGGGCCGCCGAAAACGAGCGTCGTGCGGTCGTCGTCACGGGTTCGATCTCGCTGGTTGGCGAGGCACTCGCGCTGGCAGCAGTGGAGGGCTGGAAGCCGTGAGTAGAACGCCGCGCCCGCGAAGAACCCGCTCCGTCACAGAGCTGCTTCTGAGCATCGTCTTGGTGCTCGATGCGACACTCATCTTCTTTGTCGCGTTGACGGCATTCGGACTCAGGGCACTGGCTCCCGCGCCCGCTTTTATCGGGGGAGCGGTGCTCATCATCGTCTTTGTTGCTTTGGCACGGATGCTCCACCGACCGTGGGCAGTGTGGGTGGGCTGGGCGCTTCAGATGGCCCTCATCGCGCTGGGATTCGTCCTCACCCCCATGTTTGTGGTTGGTGCTGGATTCGCCGCAATCTGGACCTACTGCTTCGTGAAAGGCCGCCAAATCGACGCAGCCAAGGCACAAGCTTTTGGCTCATCACCCATGACCACCCCCGATGAGGAGACACAATGAACATCGAAGAGACACTCGTACTGATCAAGCCGGATGGTGTTGCTCGCAACCTGACCGGAGAAATCCTTCGCCGGATCGAGGCGAAGGGCTACCAGCTCGTGGACGTGCGCCTCGTGCAGGCCGACGTAGATCTGCTCGCGGAGCACTACGCAGAACACGAAGGCAAACCGTTCTACGAGCCACTGCTCGACTTCATGCAGTCGGGCCCAACCGTTGCTTTGCGTATCGCAGGCAACCGTGCGATCGAGGGTTTCCGATCGCTCGCTGGCACGACCGATCCGACGACCGCAGCACCGGGAACTATCCGTGGCGACCTCGGCCGCGACTGGGGGCTGGCTGTTCAGCAGAACCTCGTGCACGGCAGCGACTCACCGGAGTCTGCAGCACGCGAATTGGCGCTCTGGTTCGCCTAAACCCTAAGAATCACTCAGTGCGACAGGTTCCTGCTGCGCACAGTGAACGGCGAGGGCGCGGCTTCGGTCGGGCTCTCGCCGTCGATATGTTCCCTCTGCGGCATGAATCGCTTGGCGCGGAATATGGCTAGTGGTGCGGAGCAGGCCTCTTGTGCGAAAGATGTTCTAGAGGTAGCTGAGCACGTCGAGTCGGTACTGCGCGACTGCCGCGATGATGATGTAGCCCGCAAGCGCAATAACGGGAACCCAGCTGTACGACGCGGCGGCTGCTTTGCGCAGCGCGCGCGGTGCAGGAATTGCGCCAACCTTAAGATTTCGCAGGGTGACGGCCCAGAACATCGGGATGGTCACCGACCAGACGACCATGCACCATGGGCATAGCGTGCTGAGGTTGAAAATGCTTTGGTAGGCGAGCCACAGACAGAACGCGAATGCACCAGCGATACCGAGGTTGAAAGAAACCCAGAACCAACTGTTGAAACGGGCGCCGGCCAGAATCGCAGCGCCAACGACGAGTGGCGCCGTGAATCCGATGAGTCCAAGGACGGGGTTGGGGAACCCGAATACTGCTCCCTGCGCAGAGCCTAAGTTTTTGGCGCACTGAACGACGATGCTGAAATCACAACTCAGTGCAGCTTCTGGGTTCTCCAGTGAGACGATCTTCTCGACCATAAGTTGAAACGAGGCCCAAAGCCCCATGAGTCCAGCGACGATCAAAAAAATGGCGAGGGCAATGGGCCTGTTTCGAACCCCGGAAGCAGTCATGCTGGGATTATCGCATGCGCGTCAGGCTCACTTTCTGGGAATGCATGCGATAATGAACCGTAGTTACTCCGAGCCGCGCTCGGAATAACACCAAGAAGGCTTACCGGGCATAGCGACCGGACCAGTTACGCAACGCTTGTTGCGCGAGTCGGATAGCCAGTTCCGAAGTGTCGTGACAGGGCACAACTGCAACGCGAGCCACGGGCCCGTTGCAGGACCTGAAGAATTAGTAGCGGTTCTCCAACCATAGGTTTGGTGGGGGAATAGCGCACGAGAGAGTACCCGGTAGGTGGCGCGGTCGCCTATTAGGGCAAGGAGTACACCAGCAATGGTGAATGAAAGCGATAATTCGAAAGAAGTTCCGAAGAAGAAGCGCCTGTTTGGCCGCATTCTTCCTGCTTCCAAGGCAGCAGCAGAGAAGCCTGTGGCGCAGACGCCGCCGGCAGAAACTCCTGCAGCAGAAACTCCTGCGGCAGCATCAGAGCGGCCCGCAGCATCCACGTCCCCTCGCACTGCGCAGACCGCAAAACGACCTGCTGCGAAGACTGCGAACCAGCACGTTGGTCTCGACGTGCCTGCGTCGGTCACCGAGACCCCGGCGGATGCCGGTTCCGATGCAGGTGAGAGGGATAGCGCACCGGGGCAGAAGTCCGCTCCTGCACGCTCACGTTCGCGCAAGAGTGCGGCGTCGTCAGCAGAGTCAACTGCCGACGTCGTTGCGAGCGAAAAGGCACCCGCGGCCAAAAAGGGGAAAGCGGCAACCCCTCCGTCGACGACATCCCTGCTGTTCCAGGCTCCTGATCTGCCGGAGCTTCCTGCCCGCGCCCCACGGTCACGCAACGACAATAAGTCGAATGCAGACACCCGCGGCGATGAGGATGGAGCCCAAGACGAAGCAGGCAATGTTCGCCGCCGGTCGCGACGCCGTTCAGGTGAAGACGCTCGCCCCGGCGATGAGTCACCCAACACAGTCGTGCGGGTGCGTCAGCCGCGCAAGCAGCCGGAACCCAGCAACGAGCCGACCAAGGTCAAAGGTTCTACGCGTCTTGAGGCTAAGAAGCAGCGCCGCCGCGATGGCCGCGACGCTGGTCGTCGCCGTCCCGTTGTGACCGAGAGCGAGTTTCTCGCCCGTCGCGAAAGTGTCGACCGCGTCATGGTGGTCCGCTCAAAGTTTGATCGCATCCAGATTGCTGTTCTTGAAGACGGCGTTTTGGTCGAGCACTACGTCGCTAAGGCCCAGGATGCGAGCCTCATTGGTAACGTGTACCTCGGTCGCGTGCAGAACGTTTTGCCCAGCATGGAGGCAGCGTTCGTCGACATCGGGCGCGGTCGCAACGCCGTGCTCTATTCTGGCGAAGTCGACTGGGATGCCGCAGCCGAGAATTCTGCAGATGGCAAGCAGCAGGCGCGTCGCATTGAGCTCGCGCTCAAGCCAGGCGACCGCGTGCTCGTTCAGGTCACTAAAGATCCTGTCGGACACAAGGGTGCCCGACTCACGAGTCAGGTTTCACTTCCCGGTCGCTACCTTGTGTACGTGCCGAACGGCTCGATGAGTGGCATTAGCCGCAAACTTCCTGACACCGAGCGTTCACGATTGAAGAAGATTCTCAAGGGGGTGCTTCCCGAGAACGTTGGCGTCATCGTGCGCACTGCGGCTGAGGGCGCAACCGAAGAGCAGCTCACGCTCGACGTGAGCCGTCTGACCAACCAGTGGGCAGACATCAGCTCGCAGGTGGACAAGGCCCAGGCGCCTGCGCTGCTGCACTCTGAGCCTGATCTCTTGATCAAGATTATCCGTGACGTCTTCAACGAAGACTTCCACAAGCTTGTTATTGAGGGTGACGACGCTCGCAAGACGATCGAGAACTACGTACAATCCGTTGCTCCCGACCTGCTCGATCGACTGCAGGCTCACGAGAGCACTGTTGACTCGTTCGAGGAATACCGTGTTTCGGAGCAGATCGAGAAGGCTCTTGATCGCAAGGTCTGGCTGCCCTCTGGTGGCTCGCTCGTCATCGACCGTACCGAAGCTATGACCGTGGTTGACGTAAACACGGGCAAGTTTGTTGGCTCGGGCGGAAATCTCGAAGAAACTGTCACTAAGAACAACGTTGAGGCTGCTGAGGAGATTGTTCGTCAGTTGCGCCTGCGCGACATCGGCGGAATCATCGTTGTCGACTTCATCGACATGGTGCTCGAATCGAACCGTGACCTAGTGTTGCGTCGCCTCGTCGAATGCTTGAGCCGCGACCGCACGAAACACCAGGTAGCCGAAGTCACCTCGCTCGGTCTTGTGCAGATGACTCGCAAGAAGTTGGGGCTCGGCTTGCTCGAGACTTTCAGCGAAAACTGTGAGGTCTGCGCCGGCCGTGGAGTAGTTGTTCACCACGATCCTGTCACCAAGCACCGTCAGCAGCCGACGCAGAGCGAGCAGTCTGGCAGTGGTCGCCGGGGCCGCAATCGCGGCGGAAGCGGCAATAACAGCGGTGGAAACTCTGGCGGAAATAATTCAGGCTCTGGCGGCAACGCTGGTTCACAGAATCAACAGTCCAATGGTGCTGCGAAATCGACTAGCAGTGGTTCGAGTAACGGCAGCAGCAATGGTGGCAGTAACGGAACCCATGCGATCACCGAAGATGTGCGCAACGCTCTTGCCCGTGTAGCTGCGAGCACTGTTGTGGCGAATGCGGAGCACGGTGCCGAAACGCCAGCAGCTGCCTCAGGATCCGCCGTGACGGGTCCTAAGTCGGGAGCGTCGAGTAGCCCCGGTTCTTCGAACAACTCGGGTTCGTCCGAAAACTCCGGTACTTCGAACGACTCTGGTTCGTCACATAAGCCGGATGCCGCGAAGACTAAGAAGAAGACGCACAACTCGACGACTCAGACTAGCGATGTTGTCGAGGCCGCTGCAGAAGCAGCAGTCGCGATTCTCGATCTGCCGGCAACGAAGACGGCGCACGCTGCACCGAAACTCAGCACTCACGACGCCGAGCAGATTTTGGGGTCAGTTCTTGAGGCTCTTCCCGAGCCGAAGCAGCCGGGTCAAGGAAGGTCGCGTGGCTCGCGTCGTGCCAGCAGCCAGGGCAAGACCGTGACCGCCGCACCAAACGATGACGAGTAGATTTCGAGCGTTCACGGCTTCTTTTAGGGTCACGACTTTGTAGGGTTAGCTTGTGAGTTTGACTGTGCCAGCGAGCGTCGATGATCATCATCGACATGATCATCGACCCCGTCGTTCCCGGCGCCGCTTTCTGTGGCTGGCGATTGGTACGTTCGGAGTCGTTGGAGTGCTCGCTCTGCGGGCCTTCACTGGTGAACTAGGCGCAGTAGGTGTTCCTGGGCTCGCGCAAGATCTGCTGACGCTGGCGACGAGCGTTATCATCGAGTCTTTGCCGTTTGTTGTGCTCGGAATCGTTCTCTCTATTGTCGTGCAGACGTGGTTACCCGACGATCTGCTGATGCGCTATTTGCCTCAGCAGCCAGTTTTTCGACGAGCCGCGATTTCACTGTTCGGAATTGCGCTACCAGTGTGTGAGTGCGGCAATGTGCCTCGCGCGCGCGGGCTTGTACTCAAAGGCTTCTCGGTGCCCGAGGCGATGACGTTCTTGTTGGCAGCGCCCATCATCAACCCGATCACGATTCTCACGACGCATCAGGCATTCGGATTCGATGACGGCATCCTCGTCGGCCGTATTCTTGGTGGTCTTGCGATCGCGAATATTGTGGGGTGGCTCTTTAGCCTTCACCCGCAGCCGCATGCACTGCTCACGGAGAGGTTCGCCTCGCAGTGTTCCGCAGGGCCGGATCATCACCGTCAGTCGCGTTCGGAGAAAAGCCTCGATATTTTCATGCGGGAGTCGAGTGTGCTGATGCCCGCAGTGTTTATCGGCTCGCTCATCGCCGGCGCGATCCAAGTGGCGGTTCCGCGCGATGTTCTCGTCTCGCTCGGGAGCAACCCGCTGTGGTCGATTTTGGCGATGCTGCTGCTCGCGTTTGTCATCTCTGTCTGTTCCAGCGTTGACGCGTTCTTCATCTTGCCGTTCGCCAGCACGTTCATGCCCGGTTCCATCGTCACCTTCCTAGTGTTCGGGCCGATCATTGATATCAAGATGCTCGCGATCATGCGCACTACGTTTACGGCGAGGGTTTTGGTGCAACTCTCACTAGTTGTTGCACTCATGAGTGCTGTAATTGGGTTGGTGATCAACTATGTGGCCTAACCTTCAGCGCTGGTGGGGCGTCATTCTCATCGTGATTGCCGTGTGCGCGACCGTGTGGCTCGCTGCAACCCAGCAGCTGGTGCTCTACATTCATCCACGCTATGTCGTTTTCACGGTCGTTATGGCCGTGATCGCCCTGGTGCTGGGGGTGGTGAGTATTGCTATTCGTCCTGGAAACTCAGAGGAGGCTGCAGCCCCGAACGTGTGGTCGAAGCTGGTCGGCGTCATCGCGTTAGTCCTCTCGGGAGTCGTCGCGATCTCCCTGGTCGTCGTGCCTCCAACAACACTGTCGAGTGCCACGGCCAGTCAGCGCGACATCGTTGGGTCAACCGTGGGCAGCGACAGCCAGAATGCGGATGACGTTGCCAGTGCTGATCAGTCACTTATCGCAGCCTTTACCGTTGTCGACTGGGCGTCCCTGTTGCGCCAAACTAGCGATCCGAGTTTCTACGCAGATAAGACCGCAAACGTCGTGGGTTTCATCACGGCTAGTGAGGATGATCCCGAGAACATCTTCTATCTTTCGCGCTTTACAGTGACGTGCTGTGCGGTTGATGCCCAGCCGACCGGAGTCGCCGTCTATGCGCCCAACTGGGGCGATGAGTTTGAGGTCGATGCGTGGGTCGAGATCACCGGAAAGTTTGAGATCAATCCGAGTTCGCGAAGCGACGTGTCGCTCGTACTCGTTCCCCAAAAATTGAGTTCAGTGGAGCGGCCGCGTGAGCCATACCTCTATTAGCCTCAGCCGCCGAGGCCACCGATCTAGCACCCGTTCATTTCGAGTCGCATTCGCGTGGACGGTTGGCGTTCTCCTCGCGCTGTGTGCGATATTCCTGACGTTGGGTTATATGCAGGGGCCGAAGCTATCGAGTGCTCAGCTCGACACGGATGCCGTTGTCGCCTCATCCGACCAAACTTTGCGGCTTTTCCTCAATCAAGCAGTCTCCACCGTGGTGTCTGGCGCAGTGACTATTGAGCCGGCAGCCGCAGTGAGAATCACGAGCGAAGCCGATTTGGTTTCTGTGCAATTTGACGAGCCGCTCGATTACAACACGGAGTACACGGTTACTGTCAACGACGTGGCGAGTTCCTCGGGAGGTTCGGCCTCGACGATTTCGTATTCTTTCACCACGGGCACAGCTGAACTCTATTATCTCGACCGGGGAACGCCCACTGACGAGATTGTGCGCACTGGATTGAGTGGCATTGAACGTTCCGTGCTGTTCGCGGGTGAGGGCATTCAAGAGTTTGTGCCGGTCGGTGATCTGCTGGCGTTCACGACGGCCGCTGCCGACCGTACGGGCACGTTGCAGTTGGTGAATCCCCAGACGGGAATCACCGAACGAGTTCTGTTGCCTGAGGTGGGGGAAGTGGCGGATATTGACGGGTCACGCTCGGGATCAACTCTCGGTTTCACGATCTCGAGTGACGACCCTGGCCCGATTGAGACGACTTCTCACACGCTGTACACGATCGATCTTGACCGAGGACGCGACGTCGTCGCTGTGACGGGTCTCGATGGCGAGCCGATGCGCGTGTCGGGCTGGCAGTTCATTCCGGGAACCTCGAACATTGTCGCGCTCACTACAGCGACCACCCTCGTGAGGGTAGATTCGGCGACGGGGGAGGTGGTGCCTCTCGGTCAGTATTTCGAGTTTGATCGAGTCTCAGCCGATGGAACTCACGTGGCTGTGAGCGATCCACGAGGCAGCGCCTCGGTTGCTCTGAGTGACGGTTCGGAGACGAGGCTCTATCCGTCACCCATTGACGGGCAGCAGCCCTTCTTGGGACATACCGATGCTCGTGCTTCAGGTGATTTGGTTTCCAAGATGGTTGTCGTCGAGGAAGGTGGAGGCGCATTTAGAAGTTTTCTCGCCTATGACGATGGTGAGGTTTCGCGCATCCTGTACACAACGGTCGGAGACAAGGGCGCAATCCTCGACTTTCGAGTTTCGCCGAACGGACAGTTCGTTGCCGTTGAGGTTCAGCCGAACGTCTCGGTGCTCGATTCCGATGAGTATGTGATGGTTTCTCGTCCCCGCAGTGTGACGACGTACGTGGTTGATATCGCTAGCGGCGCAGTGACGAGAAGTGTTGAGGGTTTCGGCACCGTATGGCGGTAGGTTCGGCTTATGAGCGCCATTTCTGATCTTGACACGCTGGTGTCCACGATGGACCCGCAATTGAAGCGTGGTGTTTTTGTCTTTGCCACGGTCGCGTCGTTGAATGAGGTCGAGACCGACTCTGTCGTTGCGATGGTTGTTGAGACCGAGGGCATCTCTGTGGTCATGAGCGAAGCGGATGCTGCCCTCACGGCCCTGCAATCGTTGCAGCCAGCCAGCCAGTCAGCCAGTCACTAGAGCACTCGAGCGACCGAGGTGAGCGTGCTACTAAGTCCTGTCACGTTGCGACACGCGGAGGCCGCTGGCTTCAAGTCGCCGCACAAACTCCCGGATTCCTACCGGCTCTGCGCCGAGGGCGACCAGTTGTTTCCACATTCGTGCCGGAACGTCATAGTGGTCGAGGTCGAAGCCGCGTCGGGGGATACCCGCGAGCTCAGCAAACTCGTGCAATTCGTCGAGTGACTTGTCGCTCACGATGTGCGCCCACACGGTGTCATGGGCTGGCCAGATCGCTTGGTCGATCAACACAGTCATGGTGAGAGCCTAATTGAGGGGAGATTGTGACGTTGAGCTTTTGACCGGGTGAGCTCTCGCGGCGTACTATAGTTCTCGCTGCACTTGAACTGTGGTTGTGATCGTTGAGATTGCGATCAATGTCCGGTGTACACGTTCTCATTTTCGCCGAGTCGTCACTATTGATTGATTCAGTCGAAAACGGCAGAAGCGTGTCGTTTGACCGGGAGTGCCCACGTCGAGTATCGTTGATCCTTGGTGTGTGCTGGGCCTTGCCCGCAGAATTCGCCACAAGCTTCAGTAGTTCTAGCTATTAATCGTTAAGTAAGGGTCAAAAGTGGTTTACGCAGTTGTGCGCGCCGGTGGGCGGCAGGAGAAGGTAGAGGTCGGCACAATTGTCGTTCTCGACCGCATCGCAGCCGACAAGAACGGCAATGTTGAGCTCGCTCCAGTTCTGTTCGTTGATGGCGACAAGATCACTCACGACGCCAAGGCGCTTGAGAAGATCAAGGTCGTCGCCGAGGTTCTGAACGATGAGCGCGGTCCCAAGATCGTCATCCAGAAGTTCAAGAACAAGACCGGTTACAAGGTTCGCCAGGGTCACCGTCAAGAGCTGACCCGCATCAAGATCACCAGCATCAAGTAGCTGACGAGCGTAAAGGACTTCCAGGAAAATGGCACATAAAAAGGGCGCAAGCTCCACCCGTAACGGTCGTGACTCCAACGCTCAGCGCCTCGGCGTAAAGCGTTTCGGCGGCCAAGTTGTTCTCGCCGGCGAGATCATTGTTCGTCAGCGCGGCACTCACTTCCACCCCGGCGTCAATGTTGGCCGTGGCGGAGACGACACACTGTTCGCTCTCGCAGCGGGCTCGGTGCAGTTTGGTGCTAAGGGCGGCCGCAAAGTCGTCAACATCGTCAACGTTTAGTTTCTCCGTTGCCTGTTCGCAGGTGAACGTTACAGCGAAGAGCGAGCTTCGGCTCGCTCTCGCCATTTAACACAGCAACAGGCTGTTCAACACAGTAAAGACTTGAACCGTGACTCACGAGAACAGGAGGAACCATCATGGCATCGTTCGTCGACCAGGTGACCCTTCATCTCTTAGCAGGACACGGCGGCAACGGTTGTGTTTCCGTCAAGCGTGAAAAGTTCAAGCCCCTTGCCGGCCCTGACGGCGGAAATGGTGGCGACGGTGGCAACATCGTACTTTTCAGCGACCCACAGGTCACCACGCTACTGAATTTCCACCGTTCACCGCATCGTAAGTCTCAGCATGGTCAGCCTGGTCAGGGTGACCATAAGGCAGGCACGGCGGGTGCCGAGATGGTTCTTTCTGTTCCTGTCGGCACGCTCGTCCGCGATCAGTACGGCGAAGTTCTCATCGATATGGATGCTCCGGGAATGCGATTGGTCGTTGGCCCCGGTGGCCAGGGCGGCCTCGGCAACGCGGCTCTCTCATCCACTAAGCGCAAGGCTCCCGGCTTTGCTTTGCTCGGAACGCCCGGCTTTGAGGGCGACATCTTCCTTGAACTCAAGACGGTTGCCGATGTCGCGCTGGTGGGGTACCCGTCAGCAGGCAAGTCAAGCCTGATCGCAGCGATGAGCGCGGCAAAGCCAAAGATCGCTGACTACCCCTTCACTACGTTGCATCCGAATCTGGGTGTCGTTGAATCCGGCGATGTTCGCTACACGATCGCTGATGTTCCTGGTCTGATCGAGGGGGCGAGTGAGGGCAAGGGCCTCGGCCTAGAGTTCCTGCGTCACGTTGAGCGCTGCACTGCACTGCTCCACGTACTTGACTGCGCAACACTGGAGCCCGGTCGCGACCCCATTAGTGATCTTGATGTGATCCTCGGTGAGCTGGCTTCTTATCCAGTACCTGAGGGCCAGAAACCTTTGCTGGAACGTGAGCAGCTCATCGCACTCAACAAGGTCGACGTTGCTGATGGCAGCGACCTCGCGCACCTGGTCAAGAGCGAGTTAGAAGAGCGCGGATACCGCGTATTCGAAGTGTCTGCCGTCTCACATGCGGGTCTCCGCGAACTTTCCTTCGCACTAGCCGCCCTAGTCGTGGCCGACCGCGAAGCGCGCAACTCTGAGCCGGTCAAGGAACGAATCGTTCTGCGACCGCGTGCTGTCAACGCCAAGGACTTCGCTGTCAAAGTTGAGGGTGGCACCTACGGCAACGTCTACCGCGTAGTGGGCGATAAGCCTGAACGTTGGGTTGCACAAACAGACTTCACCAACGAAGAAGCTGTTGGTTACCTAGCCGATCGTCTTGCCCGACTCGGTGTCGAAGACGACCTGTTCAAGTCTGGCGCCGTTCCCGGATCCACCGTAATCATCGGTGCAGGCGGAGGCGTTGTTTTCGACTGGGAGCCCACACTGTCGTCAGCGGCCGAACTGGTTGTGGCTCCCCGAGGAACCGACCCTCGCCTTGACGACAACCCGCGTGAAACCAACCGGAGCCGTCGACGCAACTACCTCGAGCGTATGGATGCCAAGGCAGCAGCACGTGCCGAGCTCCAGTCGGAACGCGAAGCCGGCGTCTGGGTTGACGATGAAGGATTCGCTGTTGAGAAAGACGATGAGTCGGAGAATCGTGACTAGCAAGCCCGCCGCGCGCGCCGACATCCCTCGCGCGCGCCGGATCGTTGTCAAAGTCGGCTCGTCATCGGTCAGCGGCGTCAACGTTGGCCAGATCGGCGCTCTCGTCGATGCGCTAGCCAGTGCGCACGCAGCCGGATCAGAAGTCATCCTTGTCTCGTCGGGCGCGATCGCAACGGGCATCCCTTTTTTGAAACTTGATGGGCGGCCAACCGATCTCGCAACCCAGCAGGCTGCCGCCGCTGTCGGCCAGAATGTGCTCATCTATCGTTATCAGGAAAGTTTCGACCGCTACGGAGTTGTTGCGGCGCAAATCTTGCTGACCGCAGGCGACATGGAGAACCCGACGCACCACAGCAATGCTCAGCGAGCAATGGAACGGCTGCTGGGCTTGAAAATTTTACCCATCGTGAACGAGAACGACACAGTTGCGACTCACGAGATCCGGTTCGGGGATAACGACCGGCTAGCGGCGCTCGTCTCGGTGCTGGTACGTGCCGACATGCTCGTTTTGCTCTCGGACATTGATGCGCTGTATACGAAACCGCCCTCCGATCCGGGTGCCGAGCGCATCGACTTCGTTGCTTTCGACAACGACCTTAGCCATGTGACCTTTGGAGATATTGGTGCGGCAGGCGTGGGCACGGGTGGTGCGGGAACCAAAGTTGCTGCCGCCAAGCATGCGGCGGCGGCGGGTATCCCCGTGCTCTTGGCTGAAACCGGCAGTGTAGCGGCGGCCCTGGCGGGACACTCGCTTGGCACCTGGTTCGAGGCGGATGCCGCAGCAATTTAGAGGTCGATAGCGCGCGATGACCGCCGCTACACTCTGAATATGGTTGATTCAGCTGAAGTTGAGCACACGATTGCCGAGAAGCTTGAGGCGGCGCGAGCCGCATCTCGAACTCTGAGCACGCTCACTACGGTCCACAAGAATGCGGCACTCAGCGCTATCGCATGGGATGTCGCGGCGAACGCCGAAAAGATCATCGCCGCCAATGCGCTCGATCTGGAACGTGGCGCGAGTAGTGGCATGGCTGAGGGTCTCCAAGATCGTCTGCGATTGACGCAGGCTCGAATCGATCAGCTTTCTGCAGCGGTGCTCGAGATTATCGAACTCGCCGACCCCGTCGGCACGGTTGTTCGCGGCTCTGTGCTTCCGAACGGCCTTTCGGTGTCACAAGTGCGAGTGCCATTCGGTGTAATTGGCGCCATCTATGAAGCGCGGCCAAACGTGACAATTGATATTGCTGCACTCGCGCTCAAAAGTGGCAACGCGGTTGTACTTCGTGGCGGTTCGGCTGCCGAAAACTCAAACCGTGTGCTTGTGGACATTATTCAGGCCGCACTTCAGAGCGTCGGTGTCGCGCCAACGGCAGTTCAAACGGTTGACGAATTCGGTCGCGATGGGGCGAAGGCACTGATGCAAGCCCGTGGCTTCGTTGACGTGCTGATTCCTCGGGGGAGTGCTCAGCTCATCCAGACCGTCGTTCAGGAATCGACGGTTCCGGTGATCGAAACTGGTGCAGGAATCGTTCACGTCTTCCTCGATGAGTCCGCGGACGAAACGACCGCGATCGAGATCGTGCACAACGCGAAAGTGCAGCGGCCCAGCGTCTGTAATGCGCTTGAGACACTTCTCGTGCACGAAGCTGCGGCTGAACGACTCATTCCCGCTGTTCTTACACGGCTTGCCGACGCTGGGGTGACGATCCACGCCGACGAGCGCACGCGGCAGTTGTTTCCTCAGGCTGTGGCTGCGGGCGATGATGCGTGGTCTGTAGAGCACTTGAGTTTGGACATCGCGGTGCGGGTCGTCGCGGACCTCGATGCGGCGATTGACCACATCACGACATATTCAACGAAACACACCGAATCAATCATCACCAACGACCTTGCAAATGCGGACCGTTTTCTCGCCGAGGTTGATTCCGCAGTGGTAATGGTGAACGCCTCGACGAGGTTCACGGATGGTGCGGAGTTCGGGTTTGGGGCCGAAGTTGGCATCTCCACTCAAAAACTTCACGCTCGGGGCCCTATGGGTTTGTCGGAACTCACCAGCACCAAGTGGGTTGTGCGCGGTAGCGGTCAGGTGCGCAGCTAGACTGTTCTAGGTTTTGTGAATGGAGATTTGATGTCTATTTTTCTGAATGTACTTGCGTCGGGTGAAGAGTTGGCACCGCTGATTCTGCCGGTGCTCGCTTTTCCGCTCATTGCGGCAGTCGTCTTCACGACTCTCGGTTTCGTCACGTGGAGCTTCCGCGACGTCGCCAACCGCCACGCTGTTCAGCCCGCAAAGGCTGGCGACGCTCACGGCGCAGGCCACTAGGACCTATTCGTGTCGGTTGAGACGGCGCGGCGACGTGCGCGCATCGGCGTCATGGGTGGCACTTTCGATCCCATCCACAACGGCCACCTTGTAGCGGCAAGCGAGGCTCAGCAGCAGTTTGACCTCGATGAGGTCGTATTTGTTCCCACGGGCAAGCCGTGGATGAAGTCAACGGTCACCGCCGGAGAACACCGGTACCTGATGACGGTAATTGCCACTGCAGCCAACCCTGGCTTCAACGTCAGCCGCGTTGACTTGGAACGTGAGGGGCCTACCTACACGATCGACACGCTGCGTGACATGCGCAAGGCCTACCCGGATGCCGACCTTTTCTTCATTACGGGTGCCGATGCCATGGCTCAGATCATGGAATGGAAAGACGTTTCTGAGGTATGGACGCTTGCACATTTCATAGCAGTTTCACGGCCAGGACACGCCTTAACTATTAGCGGATTGCCTGAGCAGGGCGTAAGCTCGTTAGAAGTGCCGGCGCTTGCGATCTCATCCACTGATTGCCGAACCAGGGTCAGTCAGGGCTTCCCGGTCTGGTATTTGGTTCCGGATGGTGTCGTTCAATATATTGCCAAGCACCATTTGTATCGGAGTATGCCATGACCACTTTTCACGATCCGCCGCCGCAATCGCGCCGCGCGGCACGTCAGAGTGAGCGCGAACGAGCCTCTGACCAGCAGCCAACGGTAGAGGGTTTTACGACTTTCCCTTCGAAAGAAGCTGCAGAAAATCGTGTCGACGAATCCCGCGCAAACACCGACGATGTCGGCTCGCCTGCCACTGTGCCACCAGATGCCGCGGTGCCACCAGATGCCGCGGTGCCACCAGCTTCCGCTGCGCAGACAACGCCGCCGGCTGCTGCCCCCGGTGCACCGCCTGCTCCTGCAGCATCGCGCCCCTCGACCGATGCCGCCTACCGTGCTGCGCCGCCGCCCTCACCTCACAGCCAGTATTCGACGTTCGCGCCGCCACCACCACCCGCGACCGTCGCCCCGCAGGCTCCTCCTGCTGCTGATGAGCCCAGCGAGCGCCCCTCACCACCTCCTGCCGTACCGGCAGTGAGTGAAACGAATGCACCCGAACGCACACTGACGCGTCGTGAACTTCGAGAACTCCGCTCACGCCAAGAAGCCGAACTTGCGGATGCCGCACCCGCGTCCATGCAGCCTACCGCCCAGCCGGTGACGGTGGAGCAGATGGTTCCTGTCTACATCGAACCGCCGGCACTTGTGGATCCACTATCGGTGGCCCCGCACGCTGCGTCGGCTAGCGAACCACCGGAAAACGCGCTCAGTGTGTTTGAGTCGTTGCTTGCCAACGCCGATGGTTCTGCGAACAATGAAGCGACCGCTGACGCACCACCTTCGCCCCTGGTCGACCGACTGCGTGATGCTGGCCCTGCAAAGTCTGTTTCCGAACTCAACTTCGGTGACGCAGGCACTCCGGTAGCCGCTGAGCAGACGTTAGGTGTCGTGGATGTTGAGCCCGCTGCGACAGGTGAGGCTCCAACAACGAACCTCAGCAATGCCCGTGCAGAGTTCGACGAGCAGGCGCGCAAGCGACTCGATGGTGAACTTCCCGCCATCATCGAGCTGCAAATTGGTGTAGCCGACGCTGAAACCGCGTCGGCAGCGCCTCTAGCAGTGCCGAACCCAGCGCCGACCATTGACTCATTGGGAGTGAAGCTCGCGCCAACAGGTCATTGGTCTCGACAGGCTGCAGAGGAAGACGAGCCCAGTGACGCCCTCATCACCAGAACCATTGGCAGCGGAACAAGCACCACCAGCGCACTAGTCTTACCGGCTATTCCGTTTGCTACCGACATCCGGGGTCCATTGAACTCACGCGGTGAGGCGATGCTCACTGGCTCGATCGATTTGCCGAGCATGCTCTCCGCGAGCGGCGTTTCTGATCGCTTCGACCACGCAGACATCGATTCTCTACTCGACCTCAACGACAGCGACATGGTGTCGACGGACTCGGCTCCTGTTCGTGCGGTTAAAGCAGTGAGCACGTTCTCGAACCAGTCAGTAACTCAGACTCAGAAACCGAAAGGCACCCGTGCGCTCACGGTGCTGCTGATTTCTGCTTCGTCGATGGCCGTTGTGGTTGCTGGCCTTCTCGTGGCGGCCTTCGCGTTCAACATGTTGTAGATTTAACTCTTTGCCCTATTTCCTATTAAGGACCCTGTGACTGCTTCTCCTCGTGCTAACGAGCTACTTTCCATCGTCGCGAACGCCGCCGACGCCAAGCAGGCGACGGATATGGTCGCACTGGATGTCACTGGTCCCACGCCCTACGCCGATATTTTCTTCTTGGCCACCGGTCGCAACGAGCGCAATGTGCAATCAATTGCGTCGGAAATCGAAGAGAAGATGATCGAAGCCGGCGCTAAGCCCATGCGTCGCGAGGGCCGGGCTGAGGGTCGCTGGATCCTCCTCGATTTCGGTCACGTTGTGGCGCACATCTTCCATGAAGAAGATCGTCTTTATTATTCGCTCGACCGCTTGTGGAGCGATTGCCCCGTCATTCCCCTCAAGATCGCGACAAAATCCGAGCCCGAAGCAGACTCTGTTTAGTTAGTGTCGTTTGATTCCTTCACACTTCGTAACCCAATTTGTTGGGGCCGGAGTGTGCTGGTTCTCTTGATCTAGCCGGGCAGTTAGACCCCGCGGCGGTTCACCATGAATCGCCTTCATTCTTTGGGGTTTCATGATTACGCTTTCTTCCGTCACCAAGACGTTTGGTGCCGCCGCAAACGTGGTTCGTGCGCTCGACGATGTGAGTATCGTTGTACAACGCGGCGAGATATTCGGTGTGATTGGCCAGAGCGGGGCGGGCAAAAGCACACTCATCCGCACCGTCAATCTTCTTGAACGACCCGACTCGGGCACCGTTACGGTCGCCGGCCGTGAATTGACCGCGTTGAGCGACCGCGACCTACTTCAGGCGCGGCGTGAGATCGGAATGGTTTTCCAGCAGTTCAATCTGCTCGATAGCCGAACGGTGCGTGGCAACGTTGAGCTCGCCCTTGAAGTTGTTGGGGTAAACCGTAGCGAACGCACCGGCCGTACCAACGAGATTCTTGAGCTCGTGGGCCTTGAGCACAAGGCGAAGCAGTACCCGGCACAACTTTCGGGTGGACAGAAGCAGCGTGTGGGAATCGCTCGAGCGCTGGCCTCCCGCCCTCGGGTTTTGCTCAGCGACGAAGCAACCAGCGCGCTCGACCCTGAAACTACCGATTCGATCCTGCAGTTGCTTCGCAGCCTCAACCGTGAACTTGGTCTCACCATTTTGCTGATCACTCATGAGATGGATGTCGTCAAAAGCATCTGTGATTCCGCAGCGCTCATGAGCGGTGGCCGCATTCTCGAGCAAGGCCGTTTGGTTGATTCGCTTGCCCAGCCGGGCTCGCAGCTTGCGCGTGGCCTATTTCCGCTTGGTGAGCTGCCCGAGGGCAGTTCCACCGTCATCGATGTGACGTTCGCCGGTTTATCGTCGGGACGACCCGTCGTGGCTCAACTTGCCCGCACTCATCAACTCGATGTTGGTCTGATTGGTGCTGCGATGGAGACAATCGGCGGCGCCCAGTCGGGGCGTACCCGCCTCGAACTTCCGGGACCGATTGAGGCACACACTGCGGCGATCGATGATCTGCGCGCACAGGGGCTTGTTGTTGAGATTGTGAGGAGCGGACGGTGATCGATTCTCAGGCTCCCGGCTTCTGGCCGCAGCTATTCGAAACGCTCCTGAAGGCAACGGGGGAGACCCTGTACCAGGTGGGTGTCACGATGCTCATCACGATCATTGTTGGGCTCGCAGCAGGCACTCTTCTGGTGATAACTGACCGCGGGGGCATCCTGGAGCGACCGTTCGGCAGCCTTGTGGTTGGGCGCATCATCAACGCCGTTCTTCAAACGGTGGTGAACTTGGGGCGTTCGATCCCGTTCATCATCCTGATGATCGCCCTCATCCCTTTCACGAGGCTGTTGCTGGGTTCGGCATTCGGTGTAACGGCCGCGATTGTGCCGCTCACCGTGGCGGCGATTCCGTTTTACGCGCGAATCGTTGAGATTTCGTTGCGCGAGGTCAACGAGGGACTCGTCGAGGCAGGTCACTCCCTGGGTGCGACTCGATGGCAGTTGGTTTCGAAAGTGATTGTTCCTGAGGCGGTCCCTGGCCTCATCCGTGGCTTTACAACGACAGTGGTGTCGATTGTGAACTACTCGGCAATTGTGGGCGCGATTGGTGGTGGAGGTCTTGGCGATGTTGCTATTCGCTATGGTCACCAGCGCTACAGCGTCATCCACATTGTTGCGGTAATCATCGTGTTGGTGGCGATTGTGCAGATCATTCAGGTGGTCGGCGCTCGCCTGGCGAGCCGAATGTCTCACCGCTGACCCTGTCGGCGGCTTACCCCTGAGTAGTTTTCCCATTTTCACGTACCACCGTTCGTTTTCTCTCGATTAAGGAATGTCATGTCACGCTCCAAATTCTTCTCACTCTCCACTGTGGCCGCCGCTGGCGTGCTCGCTCTGACCCTGGCTGGATGCTCGGCTCCCGCTGAGGAAGCGGCGCCTACTGATGGCACGCTCGGCTCGCTCACGGTTGGCGCTACCGCCACCCCTGCAGGCGAGATCGTTCAGTTTGTGATCGACAGCGGGCAGGCCGAAGCGGCTGGTCTCGAGCTTGAGATCGTCGAATTCACTGACTACACCACGCCGAACCCGGCGCTGAGCGAGGGCAGCCTCGACGTCAACCTGTTCCAACACGAACCGTTCTTGGATCTCTTCAACGAGAACACGGGCGACAACCTGTCTGTTGTTGGCCAGGTCTACCTCCCGCCTCTGGCCCTCTACTCGAAGACTGTCGATGAGCTCGCTGACCTGAAGGATGGTGCCAAGATCGCGTTGCCGAATGATGCCAGCAACGAGGGTCGTGCGCTTCTCCTGCTTGCGGATGCTGGACTCATCGAGACCACGGATGCGCCGTCGACTGTTGCGGACATCACCGCCAACCCGAACGACTTCACCTTCATTGAGATCGATGCGGCAAGCCTGCCTTCGGCCCTTGATGATCAGGATGCCGCCATCGTCAACTTCAACTACGCGGGTGCGGCGGGCCTGACCGGTGACCTGCAGTTGGTTACGGAGCCGACCACGAGCTCGTACTACAACATCCTTGCCACCCGCGATGAGCTCACGAGCGACCCGCGCGTGCTCACGCTGTATGAACTGTTGACCTCTGACGAGACGAAGGCGTACATCAGCGACTTCTACGCCGGACTCGTTATCCCCGTTGCCTAAGGGAAATCCTCGCTAACTAGGCTACGTTTCTGCTTGCGCGTGGGGCGGTCAGCATCCAATCGGATGCCGGTCGCCCCTTGCTGCTTAGCCACGTTCTTGCTGTGATTCTGAGGAACTTTGGGCTCGGAACGCTCAGATGGTTCTGGATGCCCCGCGCATGTACTATTCTTGAGAAGTTGCATTTTCGGTAACGAAGATAAGACAAATGGGTCCATGGCGCAGCCCGGTAGCGCACCTGCATGGCATGCAGGGGGTCAGGGGTTCGAATCCCCTTGGATCCACCAAAACCCCTGATGAGAGGAATCTTTCGTCGGGGGTTTTTGTGTGTCTAAGGCCCAGCGGGCCAGAAGTGGGCCATCTAAGGTCAGCAGCACTTGCGGGGGTTGAGGGCGTTTTCGCGCCACAACTTTCTGGCCTCTGCGTTCGTGAGCGTCGCTACGGCGCCGCGAGCGGTGTCGACTGTGGCGGGTTCCCGGCGTCCTTGCGCACGCGAGCCTTGAACCATTTGGCGTCAGGAATGCGCGCCAAGATGGGTCCGGAGACGATTGTCATGAGCACGTAGGCGGCTGCGAGCGGAGCAATCATTGGCTCGATGCCGGCACCGACGGCGAGACCGGCGATCACGATCGAAAACTCTCCTCGAGGAGTCAACGTGAGACCTGTGCGCCAACGGCCGGCCGCCGCGATTCCCGCTCGTTTAGCAGCGAGGTAGCCCGACAGCGTTTTGGTAGCGATCGTGACGATCGCGAGAGCAAATGCGGGAAGCAGTACTGGCACAATGTCTGCCGGAGATGTCGAAATTCCGAAGAAGACGAAGAATACTGCAGCGAAAAGGTCGCGCAGAGGAGTGATGAGCTGCGCCGACTGGTGTGCAACAGGTCCAGAGATTGCAATCCCGACCAAGAAGGCACCGACTGCGGCAGAAACGCTCACCTGCTCCGCAAGACCCGCTACCAGCATCGTGAGTCCGACCACGCCGAGGAGCAACGCTTCAGCGTTCTTGTCGGGAAGAAGCCGTGACAAGAATCGGCCGTGACGCAGCGCAACGTAGAGAATGATGAGAACAACCGCCACGGCGATTGCCACGGTAAATGCGCCCTGCAACAGGCCAGCACCGATCACGAGCGCAGATAGCACCGGAAGGTAAAACGCCATAGCGAGGTCCTCCATCACGATGATGGAGAGGATGGTCGGTGTTTCCCGGTTACCGAGTCGGCCAAGGTCACGAACAACTTTTGCAATCACTCCCGACGATGACACCCACGTGACACCGGCCAACGCGACCACAGCGGTGGGTTCCCAACCTAAAAGGATTGCGAACAGAGCACCGGGCAGGGCATTGAACACAGCATCAAGAATTCCCGAAACCTTGGATGTCTTGAGGTTCGAGACGAGCTCGTCGGCGGAATACTCCAAACCGAGCATCGCTAGCAGCAGAATTACACCGATCTGCGAACCGACTGCGAAGAACTCTTCTGAGGCCTGAAAGGGGAGAAGACCGCCCTCGCCAACGGCAAGGCCGGCAAGCAGATACAGCGGGATGGCAGAGAAACCAAAGCGTGCGGCAACTCGACCCAGCACGCTGAGAACCAGCAAGAGAGCGCCAACTTCAATGAGCAGCTGCGTCGTCTCATGCATACGCGAGCCTTAGCTGGGGCCGTTGTTGATGAGCTTGCCAAGAGCGTCGAGACCCTTGCGGGTGCCTACAGCAACAATCACGTCGCCTGATTCAAACTGAACCTCGGGACCAGGAGACGGAAGAACGTCATTGCCGCGCGCGATTGCAACGATTGACGCGCTCGTTAATGTGCGCGCCTTCATGTCGCCCATCGGATGCCCGACAAAACCGGAACCGCCCGGAAGAGAAATTTCCTCGGTGAAGAGCCCCTCAGCCTTCTCGCCAAGAACCGACAAACGGCTCAACGTCAGCGAAGAGCCAAGAACCTCAGCAATAGCGGCAGCCTCGTCATCGGTGAGCGAGATCGAGGCAGCATTCGAGTCCGGGTCATCCGCATTGAAAAATGCAAGATCGCGTTCACCCGAGCGCAGCGAAACTACGCTGACACGGCAACCTGATTTGGTAATCACATCATTGCGGACACCAAAACCAGGAAGGTCAATTCGTTCGATTCTTACGCCCACGTCTCCAACTTACCCATTCGTTAGTGGCCAATAGTCCAGCGAGAAGCCTACGCCTTTAGGCTGCAACCCCATACTTTTTCATTGAGGTCTCCACAATGGTGAGACCCTCGAGCCCTGGCATGCGAGAAATGTGTTCATCGAGCTTCCGGATTTCGCGCAAACCCTCGTCGCCGGAAAAGAGGTGGCCCATCACATGCGTGACTTCTTCAGCAGGCATGATACTCGACCCCACTGGACCCCACGCGCCCTTCAACGCGAGGCGAGCGAGCACCTGAGCCTTCTTGCTCTTGGCCAAACGTTCACGAGCCTGGGTCGCATAGAACGCAACATGGCGCGCCTCTTGCTTGGCAATCCGTCGCAGCAACTCAGAGAGCACCGGATGCTGCTGAAGATCCGCGAGGCGATTGTAAGCGGCAACTGCCGACCACTCATTCGCGGCACCCCAAATCATGTGCACCGCGATGAAATCTTTGCCGATGACGTTGCCTAGCACCGACTGCTTGATGGGGTCGAGGCGATCCTTCCACCCCAGTTTGAGGCGGGTTGCCTTGAGCTGGTCGAAGTCGAGCGTCACCTTGTGGGCGCCGAGCACCTTGGAGAGTGCTTCGCCGTGCCAGAACTCTTCACGGTTCCACATCGTCATAAACGCGCTCACGTCGACCTCTTTATGCGAAGGCGTCACAAGCAAATCGCGAAGATAGCACACCGTGTGGTACTCAACATCAGCCATATAGCGAAGGCTGCGCAGGGTGGTGTCTGGCAGGGGGTTGCGCTCAAACTCGGTGAAATCGAGATCACCCCACTGCACCTTTTTCGAGGTGGAGGTGTAGCGATCAATATCAAATGCCATGAGGTGTGGGAACTAGCTCGAGGGAGTCGAGTTCTGTTCCTCTCCTTCCTGGTGCGCGAATGCCGCAGCGCGAGGTCTCGGAATAGGGGAGCTAGGGGAGCGGCGCTTCCAATCGAGCACACTCCACCGCTTCTCTTGAGCATGCTTGTATAGGTTCACATCGGGGTTGACTGCGCTGGGATTACCGACGAGCTGCAACCACATCAGGTCGGCATGGCTGTCACCATAGCCATACGACTGGGCCAGAGTGAAGCCGTGAAGATCCGCGTAATGACGCAGCCAGGCAGCCCGTGCCTCATCCACGAGGGGTGGATCAGCCAAGAAGCCCGTGAGCACGCCGTCGCGTTCATGCATACGCCCGGCAACAACCTCATCGAAGTAGGGCAAGAACGGTGTCACCATCAGGTCGATCGTTCCGGTCACCAGGATGGTGCGATGGCCAGCGTCACGGTGCTCCTGAACACGGAGCAGAGCATCCGGCATCACTCGACGCATCATGGCGCGACCAAAACTGCCGCGCACCATCCGCTCAATCTCAACAATCTTGAACCCCTCATAGCGACGCATGAAGGTGCGAATGAACTCACCACGGTCACGACGCTCGGCACGCCAGTACTTGCGCAGCGAGAAAGTGAAATTGGCTAGGTCGTGCACAACTTTGGAACGAGGAACTGTTCCGCCCCAGAGCAGCAGGTACTGCTTCACGAGATTCGAATCGACGACGGTGCCCTCAAGGTCGAACACTGCGACAACATCGGTGCGATGCGGCAGCTTTTTGGCGGTGCGAGTCTTCGCAGCAGGCCGATTCGCAAACGCCCGAGTGAGCGTCGTGATTGCGGGAAAGTGCACCTGCTGAAAATAGCTTTCCCAGTTGATCTCGGTGACATCGAAGCGCGCGCTGGGAGAAGTCTTCTGAGGCAGAGAGGCGAGGAGCTGACGAGTATTGGCATCATCGAAGATGATCTCGGTCTGCACGTAAGCGCGGTAAAGGTCAGTGAACGCGCGCAGTACCTCGAGCTGATGCTGGCCACTCTTAACCTCATCGAGCCAGCGGCGCGTGCGGGGAGTGGTCGGCAGCTTGGTGATTGTCCGCTCGGCACGGGCGGCTTGACGCTCGCGCTTGACGAGCGCTTTTTCGACACGTTGACCGCCCGGGAATCGCCACAAAGGAACGCTGATCTCGCCATCTTCCGCGGGAAGCGGATTAGCGGTGAAGTACGCGTTGACATTCTCATACATCCGGTGGAACGGCAGCGGATTGCTCGCGCCAGAACTCACGTGGTAGTACTGGGGTGCCGTCGGGTCGGCCTCCGTGGCCGCAGCGGCCAAAGCGGCATTAACGACAAAATCGACCGGGATCACATCGAGGATTGAGTCGGGAAGGCCGGGGAAGTCAGGCAGTTGCCCGCGGCCGTACGCAAGGATCAGAGGATCCGCGACCTTGAACCCATCGATCCAACCGGGAAACGGATGATGCAGCGCGCTCTCGATGATCGAGGGGCGAACCACCGAAAGTCGATGCCCCGACTGAGCCCAGAGTTCCTCGGCAACACGCTCAGCGAATGCCTTCGTGAGCGTGTAAACGTCGGTCCATCCGAGACTTTCGGCGCGCATCCGGCCGTAGTCAACAAGTCGATCGTGCACCCACTGAGCGCGAGCAGCCTCGGTGAATTGGGCTACGGCCTGGGGACCAGCCTTGCCGTGGCGAGCCTTCGCCGCGGTGAGTTGGGCACGAAGGGCCTCGGGCTGGCGGGATTCGAACTCAACGCGAGTGCGAGCCGTGCGAGCCGCCTCATACTCGGTGCGCCAGTCCACGTCGTGCAGGAGCGTAGCTTCGGGCACGATACCCTTGCGGATTCCGCCGACATAGGCGGTAGAAATGTGCACAACGTGCGGTCGAGACTTACTCTCCAACAGTGCTGTGTAGATGCCCGTCGCTCCGCCAACGTTGGTGTCGAATGCTTCATCGATAGGCGGATCAAACGAGACCGTAGATGCCCCATGAATGACGACATCAATGTCATCGGGCAGCGGCCCAACATCCGTAAGGCTGCCGTCAATCACGGTGACCCGGTGCGCGACCTCTTCGAGGGCTTTCTCCGTGCCGATGGATTCCATCCACTGTGCAAAGACTGGTTTGCGCATGAGGTTGGCAAGGCGCCCCTCGCCGCTGGTCGAGCCTTTCGCGCGCACCAAGATCGAAATTCGGGTTCCGGGATGGCTCGACAGCAAACGCTCGAGGATTGCCTGACCGACGAAGCCGGTGGCTCCGGTCAGAAAAACATGCTCGCTGGTGAGGGTGTTGACGGTCGTCATAAGGCGGCGGCCCGTTTCATCAGGTTGAGGTTGCTTTGGCCATCGAGGGAGTCGATGAGTGCATCGATGTCAACGATGGTGGATGGCTGGCTGCGGAACAGGTGCGAGAAGAAGAAGGTGGTATTTTCGCGGGGCTCGGCGCGTGCACCAATCGGCCACGGTGTTTTGGTGAGGCGCCGCCGCGTGACCTTCTGAGCACGAACCGATCCCGCGAGGCGGTGTCGGGCTTGAGCCTCGAAGAACTCCAACTGTCGAGCTTTGGTGGCGAGTAGGCGAGAGACGATGTCGACGAGCTGCGGGTGGGGCTCGAGCTCGATGAGACGACGGTAGGCCGCCTGCATGAGCCACTCGTCCACGGTGCCGAGCGTGGTGTGCACCGCGATCATCGGGAGCCCGACAATGTTTGCCACGATGGATTCGCGAATTGTTCGCTCCACCGGGGTGCGAAACGGTGTGCGGTCTACTTCGCCGCCGTCGTTTGCACGAATAACCTGATCGAGAGCATCCGCAATCCAATACTTCTCGAACGCCCACGTAATCAAGAATGCGGTAACGCGTGCGTCCTTATGCGTTGCTGTTACCAGCACGCTGCGCAAGTGCGTCATCGTGCCACGCTCGACGACCTGCAGATAACGCAAAACCCGCAGCGTCTCGGCACTCAGCGGTTGCAACTCGTATGCCCCAAGATTGAGAAACTCCCGGTAGCTGTCGTGCGCGTCATCCGCATAAGCCCGCACATCGAAAGCGGGCGCGGGGATAGACATGTCGTCGAGGGCAACCTCAAGACCTCTTGGCATCGTTCTCCTCCGCTCGAAGCAGTGTGGGGGCGGCGACTCTCAGCAATTCTAGTTGCGACTCAGAGGCGAGCACACAATCGTTTCTGAGTGCTTGCCGTAGTCTTGGCGTCATGGCAATAGCGCTCATTACTGGCGGAACATCAGGCATTGGAGCCGAGTTTGCGCGGCAACTGGCTGAAACCGGCACGGATCTCATCTTGGTCGCACGGAACGAGACCCGGCTCAACGAAACCGCAACCAGCCTACGTGGAGAATTCGGAATCGCTGTCGAAACCATCAGCGCAGACCTCGCGAATCGCGACGACGTCGGGCGGGTCGCCGAGCGCCTCACCGACCCTGACCGGCCCATCGATCTGTTTGTCAACAACGCCGGCTTCGGCGTCCATGCCAGACTTACAGGCGCCGACGTCGCAAGTATCCACGAACATGCCTTCGATGTTATGTGCCGCGCTGTTTTGATTCTCGGGGGTGCAGCGGGCCGTGTCATGCGCGAGCGTGGCAGCGGTCGCATCATCAACGTGTCGAGCATCGCCGGGCTAGTGACCATGGGCTCGTACTCAGCGATCAAAGCGTGGGTGGCCTCATACAGCCAGGGGCTTGCAGTAGAACTGCGCAATACGGGAGTTACTGTGACGGCGCTCATGCCGGGGTGGGTCGTCACTGAGTTCCACGAACGGGCGGGCATCCGCACAGGGTCTATTCCTTCGTTTATGTGGGTTGACGCGGCGACCCTCGTGAAGGGTGCGCTGCGTGACGCCGCACGCGGCAAAGTTATCTCCATACCTACTGTTCGGTACCGAGTCATCGGATGGTTTGCTCGACATTTGCCTCAGACCACAATTCGTTGGATTTCTGCCAAGATTTCTTCAAGCCGAAGTGACGAGGGCTCCGAACCTCATGGTGTGAGAGATACGACTACGACATGACCCGAGCTTTTGACCGATTCACCTCGCCAACAATGGCAGGTGCGAGATTCGTGGCGCAGCGCGGAATGCTCAAACCGTTGGTGTGGTCGCTTGTTAGCGTCGAAGTTAGAGGAATCGAGCACATCGAGCGCCATGACGGCCCCTTCATTGCGGTCGCAAATCACTCCAGCCATTTGGATGCTCCACTGATCATTGGGGCGTTACCAAGCAACCGAGCACGCTATCTCGCCGCGGGCGCTGCAGCCGACTACTTCTTCGAGGTGTGGTGGCGCAAAGGGCTCACCACACTCTTCTTCAACGCCTTTGCGATCGAACGCAATGCTGAAGGCAAGCGTGCGAGTGCGTCTCGCTCGCTACTCGAACGCGGTGTTCCTCTTCTCATTTTTCCCGAAGGTGGACGCACACGCGAGGGAGCGCTCACGCGATTCAAGCCGGGTGCCGCCGCGCTCTCCATTAGCACCTCAGTGCCGTGCCTTCCCATCGCCCTCGTCGGCGCTGCTACGGCGATGCCGCGCGGCGTGAACTGGCCAAAGCTAGGACGGCCGCCCGTCACTGTAGTCTTTGGCGAACTGCACCACCGCAAAGAATCTGAAACTTCAGAAGCTTTCTCGACGCGACTTGCCGACGCCGTGCGGCAACTGCACGAAACTGTTCAACCCGTGCCAAGCGCAACCCCGAAGGGAATCCAATGACCGCTGTCAAACACATGAAGTGGTGGGGTTGGGGCAACGAAGGGGTGGGATTCCACCACGAAGACAAGCCCGGTTTCGCTCCCTTCGTGCAGTATGCGGTTGGCCTCGATCTCGTCTCCGCGACCCGCGCGGGCGAACCCTCCTTCGATGACCTGAACGTTCCGAAGAGCAAAGCAACCGCAGCGTTCGTCAAGCAGTTTGCCGCGATAGTTGGCGAAGACAATGTCACTCGCGACGACATGGTTCGCGTCATCCACACCTACGGCAAAGGTCTTCGCGATCTCGTGCGTATTCGAAGCAACGCCATTAAGCGCAGCCCTGACGTTGTGGTTTACCCTGCCGATGAATCAGAAGTGCAAGCGATCGTAGATGCCGCCGTGGCAGCCAATGCTGTCATCATTCCTTTTGGCGGCGGCAGCAATATTGCGGGCAGTCTAGAGCCGATGCCTGCCGAGAAGCGCGTTGTCATCTCACTTGATCTAGGACGGCTTCGCGAAGTTGTCGCGATCGATAAAGATGCCGGCCTTGCCCGTATCCAGGCTGGCGCCCAGGGGCCTGACCTCGAAGAACAGCTCAACGCTCAAGGATGGACGATCGGGCACTTTCCCGACAGCTTCACTCACTCGACCGTCGGTGGCTGGGTAGCGACGCGCTCTTCGGGAATGCAGTCAGACAAATACGGTGACATTGCGGACATCACTCGAGGACTGCGTGTCGTTCGACCGGGCGGGCTGCTGGTCTTGCGGCCGTTGCCGAGTACCTCAAGCGGACCGAGCGTGCGCGAAATGATCCTCGGCAGTGAGGGCCGTCTGGGTGTCATCACTGAGGTCACCGTGCAGGTGCATCGCATCCCCGCCAAGCGTGACGTCTACGCCTACTTCTTCCCGAACTGGAAGTCGGGCATCGCCGCAATGCAGGCGATCGCAGAGTCGGATGCCACGCCATCCATCACGCGAATCTCTGATGCCAAAGAGACCGGATTCTCGCTCGCAACGAGCAAGAGCCGCACTGGCGTTAGCAAGTTCACCGCGGAAACGGCACTACCGAAAATCATGACAGCCAAGGGCTGGAACCTTGACGACATTTGTCTCTCGTTCATCGGGTTCGAGGGCAGTGTTGATCATGCGAAACTCCAAAAAAAACTGGTCGACAAGATCGTGAGCAAGCATGGCGGAATGGGTGTGGGCAAAGGCCCCGGCATTCTGTATGACCAGAAGAAGTTCGACACCCCCTACCTGCGAGACTTTTTGCTCGATATGGGTGCTGCCGGCGACGTGTCAGAGACCGCAACCCCATGGTCGTCAGTAGTGAAGCTTCATTCCGCGGCCCACAATGCTGCCCAGCGGGCCTACGATTCGCTCGGCACTAAGGGCTGGATCATGTCGCACATGTCTCACTCCTACCACTCCGGTGCGTGCCTCTACTTTACGTTTGCGTTCACTTTCGGTGACGATCCGCTGGGCGAATACGACACAGTCAAGCGCGCGATTCAGCAATCGTTCGTCGACAACGACGGCACCATCTCGCACCATCACGGTGTGGGCGTTGAGCACTCACCGTGGCTTGAACAAGACATTTCGACTGAGGGGCTCAAAATTGTGCGCGGGCTACTTGCCTCCGCCGACCCAGAGAGCAATTTCAACCCCGGCAAGATCACGCCGGGCGAGGGTGCTCCGTTAGCGGCTGTTTCGGCGAAGAAGGCCGCGCCCGCTGCGAAGAAAGCTGCCCCCACTGCCAAGAAGTCGACTCCCGCGAAGAAAGCCGCGCCCGCGAAAAAGCCCGCGCTAGCGAAAAAGCCGGCGCTAGCGAAGCCGACCGGTGCGAAAGCTATTCCGAAGAAATAGTGCGGGGGCGAGGTGCCGGCGGTGGTGGCACCTCTTTGGCTGCGATCACCCGTGCGAACTCAATAGTTTCGAGACCGCGTTTGGTGGCAACAACGCAGTGGGTGTCATCGGCGAGGTGAAAGTAGCCGAGCGCATCGGTGGCGCGACCGTCGTCAATGAGGTGGCGTACGACAACCCGGGTACCGCTGACGGTTGCCTTCAGAAATTCGGCCGGCGTCACCATGAGCTCTTGTCGTAGTCCTTCAGGAAGATGCCAAACAGATCTTCGCCATCCTCGCCGCGCACGATGGGATCGTAGACACGAGCCGCACCATCGACGAGGTCGAGCGGCGCGTGAAAGCCCTCTTCGGCCAGCCGCACCTTTGTGGGGTGTGGGCGCTCATCCGTGATCCAGCCGGTGTCGACACTGGTCATGAGGATGCCGTCGTTTTCGAACATTTCGCGGGCGCTCGTGCGGGTAAGCATGTTGACAGCAGCCTTCGCCATGTTGGTGTGTGGATGCCCGGGGCCCTTGTAACCGCGACCAAATACGCCCTCCATTGCCGAAACATTAACGATGTATTTGCGTCGTGACTGTGAGGCAGCCATTGCTGGACGCAGTTTCGAGATCAACACGAACGGTGCCGTGGTGTTGGCCAACTGAACTTCGAGCATTTCGAGAGGGTCAACCTGATCAACGTGTTGGGTCCACGAGTTGATCGAGTCGAGGTCAGGAACGAGCCCACCGGCATCAATTGCGGTGCCGGCGGCGAGGCGTTCAAGCGAGCTCGAGCCAGCGCTCATCGCTTGCTCGGTCAATTCTTCGGCACGCGTAGCGGCAGCAGCCAAGATGGGGTGCGCCGCGACGGACTGCGCGAGCGCCTGCGGGTGAGGATCGTTGGTGTGCCCGAACGTCACGAGTTCGGGCAGTGGGCCATCGGGTAGCGGCGCTAGCTCACCATCGACGAGCGGCTGGTAGGCGCCGGGGGAGCGACGCACCGTCTGTGTTGCGTTGTTGATGAGGATGTCGAGCGGGCCCTGAGCGGCAACGGAATCCGCCAGTCCAATAACCTGGGCGGGGTCGCGCAAGTCGATTCCCACCACCCGGAGTCTGTGCAGCCAGTCTGCGGAATCGGGAAGACTTGAGAAGCGGCGAACGGCATCCCGAGGGAACCGCGTAGTGATTGTTGTGTGCGCGCCATCCCGCAGCAAACGCAGCGCAATGTACATACCGATCTTTGCCCGACCGCCGGTAAGCAGGGCGCGCTTGCCCGTGAGATCAGTGCGCGCGTCACGCTTAGCGTGGTTGAAGGCTGCACAGTCGGGGCAGAGCTGGTGGTAGAACGAATCAACCCTCGTATAGGGCTGCTTGCAGATGTAACAGGGGCGCGCTTTGATGAGCTCGCCGGCGGTGGGAGCCATGGTGTTTGTCGAGATCGGGATGCCACGAGTCTCGTCATCAATGCGATCCGCGGCGCCGGTCGCGGTTGCGGCAATTACTTGTCGATCAGCATCCGCGATAGTGGCGCGCTTTTCGAGGCGGCGTTCTTTCTTGACCGCTTTGAACATTGCGGCAGTGGCCCGCCGAATGGTGATGAAGTCAGGGTGCTCCTCGTCAATTTCCGCCATTTGGGCCAAAACTTTGAGGGTCGTTTCACGTTCCGCGGGGTCGAGGCCACTGTGGCCGGGCTCGGGGGATTCGCTTGAATTGGGCACACCAGATTCTACCCGCGGGCACAAGGCACCGTGCTCCGGCCGTGTTCGGCTGCCAACGCATCCTTCGTGGCTCTAAGCTGGCGGAATGATCGTCAGTGTCGTGCTCGCGCTTGCTGGCTCCCTCTTTTATGGTGTCTCGGACTTTTTTGGCGGGTTAAGCACGCGGCGCTTACGCGTTGTTCCGGCGACGACGATCATCCACGTCTTCGCAACTCTCGCACTGCTAGCGGCATTGCCCTTTGTTGTTGTACAGTGGGAGGCCGGCGCCATCCTTTGGGGTGCAGTCGCGGGAGTGAGCGCGATCATTGGGCTCCTCACTTTTTATGCGGCGCTTGCCGACGGACCGATGAGCCTCGTTGCGCCCCTCATCGCCGTTGTCGGTGCTGTGGTGCCGGTCGCGTTTGCGGTGATCACCGGAGAGCAGTTGCCGCCACAGGCATGGGTGGCGATCGTTCTCGCTCTGGTGAGCGCGCTGCTGGTTTCGGTGACGAGATCGGATGCCGCGGTTAGAGTTCGTCCCCGCACGGTCGTGGTCGGCGTGATCTCGGGAATCAGCCTTGGTTCCGCTCTGATTGCTCTTGATCGAGCGCCAGAGTCGGCTGGACTCGCTACCGCGGTGATCGAAATCCTTGTCGGCCTTTGCGCGATGCTGATCTTGCTCGCGCTCACGAGACTCAGTGCTCCGCTTCGACGGTTTCTGGCGCAGTTCGACCATCAGCCCGAAGGCGGCCCGGTGGTGAGCGTCGGCCGTGCGCGGCTGCTTGCTGCGATTGGCGGCGTGCTCGTTGGTGCTTCGAACGCGTTCATTCTGTTTGCGCTCCAAGCGGGGAGCTTGGCTGTGGTCTCCGTTCTCGTGAGTCTTTACCCGCTTGCCACGATCGTGCTTGCCCGGTTCACACTGCATGAGCGCGTCAGCAAGGTTCAACTTCTGGGCATGGGGCTCGCGCTCGTCGCCTCGGTGATGTTGGCACTCAGCTAGTTCGGCGCGCCCGGGCCCGTCACCCAGCTACGGTTAACCAATGTCTTCACTCTTGGATGCGCTTGGGACACCCTATGACGCAGACGCAACCTATGACGCTTTCGTTGGGTGGGCATCCGATCGCGGGTTGAGTCTGTATCCGGCACAGGACGAAGCGGTAATCGAGCTGGTCTCGGGCGCGAACGTCATACTGTCGACCCCGACAGGAACGGGTAAGTCCCTCGTGGCAATTGCAGCCCACGCAATTGCGCTCGCTCAGGGGCAGCGCACGTTCTACACAGCGCCGATCAAAGCGCTCGTGAGCGAAAAATTCTTCGCCCTTGTTGAGATTTTCGGTGCCGAGAATGTGGGGATGGTCACCGGTGATTCTTCGGTCAACGCCGATGCCCCGATCATCTGTTGTACCGCAGAGATTCTGGCGAATCTGGCGCTGCGTGAGGGCGCGGATGCCAGAGTCGACCAGGTGGTTATGGACGAGTTCCACTTCTATGCTGACCCCGATCGCGGCTGGGCCTGGCAGGTGCCCCTGCTGATTCTTCCCAATGTGCAGTTCGTATTGATGTCGGCGACCCTCGGCGATATGCAGCCGTTGGCAGATGACTTGAGCCGCCGCACGGGCCGAGAGACCAGCCTCATCACCGGCGTCGAGCGCCCAGTGCCGCTGCACTACTCGTGGGCGATCACACCAATTCACGAGACCGTGGAAGACCTGTTGTCTACTGGGCAGGCTCCGATCTATATCGTGCACTTCTCGCAGGCTGCGGCGCTTGAGCGGGCTCAGGCGATGACCAGCATCAAGGTGGTCACGCGGGAGCAGCGTGACCTGATTGCCGAGGCGATTGGCGACTTTAGGTTCACCACGGTGTTCGGAAAGACACTTTCTCGACTCATCCGGTCGGGCATCGGTGTGCACCATGCGGGGATGCTGCCCAAGTACCGACGACTCGTTGAGCAGCTCGCTCAGCGCGGGCTGCTGCGGGTCATCTGCGGCACCGACACGCTCGGCGTGGGAATCAATGTGCCCATCCGCACGGTGTTGTTAACCCAACTAACCAAGTTCGATGGAACTCGAATGCGCCAATTGACGGCGCGAGAGTTCCACCAGATCGCTGGCCGTGCTGGCCGGGCCGGCTTCGACACGGCGGGTACCGTCGTCGCTCAAGCTCCCGAGCATGAGTCTGAAAACGCCAAGATGGTGGCCAAAGCAGGCGATGACCCCAAGAAGCTGCGCAAACTCGTACGCAAGAAGCCCCCCGAAGGCTTTGTGACATGGAGCGAATCGAGTTTCGAGCGGATGATCGCCGCCGAGCCAGAGCTGCTCACCAGCAATATGCGCATGAATCATGCCATGATCCTCAACGTGATCGCTCGCGGCGGAGACGTCTTCTCGAATGTGCGGCACCTGATCGACGACAATCATGAGCCACGACACAGTCAGCGCGAACTTGCCCGGCAGGCGCTCGCGATCTACCGCACACTTCGCACTGCAGAGATCGTGGAGGAACACCGAGTCTCCGATACCATCATCGTGGATGGCGAAGAAGTTGAGAGCTTCGACGAACGCATCGAGATCCGGCTCACCGTCGACCTGCAAGCCAACTTTGCGCTCAATCAGCCCCTATCGCCGTTCGCAGTCGCGTCATTTGACTTGCTCGACCGCGAGTCACCCGCCTACCCGCTCGACATGATTTCTGTGCTCGAAGCGACCCTCGACAACCCACGACCAATTCTTTCGCAGCAACAGTTCATGGCGCGCGGCGAAGCGGTCGCGGCAATGAAGTCGGAGGGAATTGAGTACGACCAGCGTATGGAATTGCTAGAGGAGGTCACGTGGCCAAAACCTCTTGATGAGTTGTTGACGGCGGCCTTTGAAATGTACAGCGCCAGCCAGCCGTGGATTGGTGACTTCGAGTTGAGTCCTAAAAGTGTGGTGCGCGACCTGTACGAACGGGCCATGACTTTTGCCGACTTTGTTGGCTTCTACGGGCTCGCGCGCAGCGAGGGCCTAGTGCTCCGGTACCTTTCCGACGCCTACCGGGCAACCCGTCAAACAATTCCGGATGACGCTAAGACTGACGAACTTCTCGACCTCATCGAATGGTTGGGCGAACTGGTTCGCCAGGTTGACTCGAGCCTCATCGACGAGTGGGAGGCCATGACGAACGGGGCCGACAGTGCTACCAGCGCTGAGCCGGTGTTGCCGCCCACCCCGGCATCCGTTGTCACTAATGCGCGAGCATTTCGCGTTCTCGTACGCAACGAGATGTTCCGCCGTGTGCAGTTAGCGGCTCGTGATGACGCGGTTGCTCTTGGTGAGTTGGATGCGGCAGCAGGCTTCGATGAGCAGGCCTGGGGTGAGTCCCTTGACCGCTACTTTGAGGAACACAACAGCATGTCGACGGCCGGGGATGCCCGTGGGCCCGCGATGATTGCGATTACAGAAATGCCGGGCACGTGGCAGGTACGGCAGATCGTTGCTGATCCGGCGGGTAACCACGATTGGTCGATTGCGGCAACGGTTGATCTCGCCGAATCGGCAGCTGAAGGCGTCGCCGTTGTGCGCGTTTCTGGTTTTGATCGGCTCGATTAACTGACATTTTGGGCATAAAACAGTTCGCTCTGGGTGTTGAATAGCTGTGTGACACGAGACCAACGACTCATTCTGACCATTGCTATCCTTGCCTCGTTTGTGGCGTTTCTTGATAGTTCGGTCATCAATGTTGCGTTGCCCGCGATCCGCGACGAGCTGGGTGGCGGTCTCAGCACGCAGCAGTGGGTCGTCGACGCCTATCTCATCACTTTAGGCTCGCTGATCTTGCTCGCCGGATCGCTCTCTGACGTTTTCGGCCGCATTGTTATTTTGCGCATTGGGCTCATCGCGTTTGGTGTCACGTCGGTGCTCATTGCGCTAGCTCCTACTGCGGAGCTCATGATTGTCTTGCGGGGATTTCAAGGTGTCGCCGGTGCGCTGCTGGTGCCCAGTTCCCTCGCACTCATCATGTCGACGTTTCGCGGTCCGGCACAGGCCCGTGCTATAGGCCAGTGGACAGCGTGGACAAGTGCAGCGTTCATTGTTGGTCCCGTGCTGGGCGGCATCTTTGTCGATGTGCTCAGCTGGCGGCTCGTTTTCGCTATCAACGTTGTGCCGATCGCGGCGACCCTGTGGATGCTGGTGGTGCTTGGCCAGAAAGACGAACGCAATCGGGAAACCCGCATCGACTACCTCGGGGCCGTATTGGGAATCGTCGGTCTCGGTGGACCCGTCTTTGCCCTCATCGAACAGGGAAATTATGGGTGGGGGAGCCCGGCTATTCTCGTGCCCCTCATTGTTGGGCTGATCAGTCTGGTCGCCTTTGTGCTGTGGCAGCGCCGCGCACCCCAACCGATGTTGCCGCTCGCACTGTTTCGGGAGCGCAATTTCAGTATGGGAAACATCGCGACGATTTTCATCTATGGGGCTCTGGCTTTGGGCGGATTCATCGTGGTCGTTTATCTCCAAGAGGTTGCGGGTTACGCGGCGACCTTCGCGGCGCTCGCGTTCTTGCCGTCGTCGATTGGCATCATCCTGCTCTCGTCGTATTTCGGTCGCCTGAGCGGTAAATATGGACCGCGAATTTTTATGACTGTTGGTCCGCTGTTAGGAGGGATCGGCTACGTAACATTCCTGTCGATGCAAGAGAGCGTCAACTACTTCACGCAAGTCTTACCGGGCGTTGTGCTCTTCTCGGTGGGCCTGTCGATGACAGTGGCCCCTTTGACCTCGGCAATTCTTGGAGCGATTTCGGCACGTCAAGCCGGAATCGGATCTGCCGTGAACAACGCCGTCTCCCGAATTGCGGGGCTCATCACGGTTGCGCTTGTGGGGGTGATCGTGGTCGGACCCTTGACGGTCGACAACTTTCACCGTGTCATCATCGTCACGGCAGCGCTATTCTTCGCGGGTGCCGTCGTGTCGTTTGTGGGCATCCGTAATCCTGTTCATGCTGAGGCCGAATCAACGGATGTCGCCACTCCTCGTGCCTAGCGCTTGAGTGAGGTTGCGCGCTCGAGTGAGGTTGAGCACTCGAGTGGGATTGCGCCGGGGGCGAGGGTTAGTGCGCGAGCCTCGCCCTCTAACTTAGACGGGGAGCCGAGAGCAGCAGTAGAGCCACATTGATCAACGCTGCCGCAATCGTGAGGCGAAACAGAATGCGCTTCATCGTGTTTCGTATGACCAGCACGACACTGGCGACGGCGAGTATGAGCGTGAGAGTCAAGCCGATAATCGAGACAACCGTTATGGCGCTTCCCGCGCCGAGAACAATGGTGAGGGATGCTGAAACTAGACTCGCAGCGATCACAAGCCCTGAGATGCGTGCGCCGAGTCGGTGGGGGAGCCCACGCACTCCAGTGACGCTGTCATCGTCGAGGTCAGGCAAGACGTTGCTGAAGTGGGCGGCGACTCCGAGCAGAGCACCGGCAGCGAGTGCCCAGCCATGAGCAAGCCGCGGAGGGTCGGCGGCGAGTGTCACGATTGCCGGGAGCGAGCCAAAACCGATGATGTACGGAATCACGGATGCTGTGGTCGACTTGAGCCCGACGTTGTATAGCCAGCCACTGGCAAGAAAAAGCACGTGAGCGAGTGCAGCGAGTCCGCCTATCGTCAGCGAGAGTGCAATGGATGCTGCTGCGAGAAGAATCGCAGCCCGAGCGACAGTTGCCGAGGTGATCTCTCCGCTTGCGATGGGCTTATCCTCGCGACCGTTGCGACTATCGCGTGCCGCATCTAGCCAGTCATTCGAGAGCCCGATGGAGAATTGATTGCAGAGAATCATTAGCGTCACGACAACGATCCTCCACGGATCGAGTCCAATGCCCAGGGCGAGGGCGAAGGCTATGAACGAGACCGCAACGGTGGGACCGGGGTGTGATGAGCGGAAAAGAGCGTGAAGCATTCGGTAAGAGTAGCGCTCTGCGGCAACGATATTGCGGACTCTCAGTCGCTGTGACCTATGTTGATCACGTGAGTGAAGTTTTTGATGCCTCGGTGCTTGCCGCCAGGCTGCCCGGCACCTGGAGTGTTGCGGCGACCAATTTTCCGATGTGGCTCGACGGGCGGCGCCACGATCCAGAATTTACCTACGAAGAAGTCGACGGCGGCGAACTAACCCTGGCTGACACGGTGAGGTACATGACCGCTGACGGCGAGCCGAAAACGATCGTGGGTACAGACCAGTTGCGGGGTGATGAGTTTCTCTGGCGTGGACAGGGGTGGCTCAAGCTTTTTACGAGTCGGTGGCATGTTGTCGGAGCAGACGACGCCTTCGACATTGTTGCGATACGTTTTTCGCGCTCGCGGTTGACCCCTGCCGGAATCGACGTCCTCGTGCGCAAAGATGCCGCGGTGGTTTCCGTGCGATCGACCGTCGCACACGGCACAGAAAAGTTCGGAATCAGCGCTGAAGAATTTGCGTCTCTCACTTGGCTTTCCTGAGTCATCAGCGCTAATCCGGGTACCATCGCAGAATGGCTAGAGTGCGGCGAACCCTAGCGGCCGCGGCGATAGTTGCTCTTTCGGCTGCGCTCGTCGGGTGCAGTGCGGTTTCACACACCCCCGTTGTTCCCGCGCCGACCGTCGCGCCTCGAGCCGAGCCCGGTGTTATGAATCCGGTCGACCAGTACGCACTTGATCGGCTTGCCACGATGTCCCTCGGGCAAAAAGTGATGAGCATGCTCATGGTTCACGTGCCGGGTATCCAACCCAGCGTCAGCATCCCCGCAATCTACGATGGCGTCGGCGGTTTTATCTTGATGGGCGACAATATTCCCGACTCGTTAGCGCAGCTGCGTGGAGAGACGTCAGCGCTCAGCGACGAGTCTGGTCTGCCCGTGCTTGTGGCTACCGATCAAGAGGGCGGTATCGTTCGGCGTGTGCCCACCGATACCGCGCCTTCGGCATACGAATTGCGCTCCCAAGTACCTCGGGCATCCTTCGATGCATTTGCCCAACGTGGTGCGCTGTTGCAGTCGGTGGGTGTTTCGGTGAATTTTGGAATTGTTGCTGACATTGCCAGTGATCGATCAAGCTTCATTTTCGAGCGTTCGTTCGGGTCGTCAGGTGCGGATGCGGCTGCCCGAGTTTCGGAGGCAGTCGCTGGGGAGTCGCAAGTGCTTTCCACTCTTAAGCACTTTCCGGGTCACGGTGCCGCTCCCGGAGATTCGCATTCAAGCATCCCGTCAACGTCAATTTCGCTCAGCGATTGGAGCACAACTCATGCATTGCCTTTTGAGGCGGGCATCGAAGCTGGTGCGCCGATTGTGATGTTTGGGCATCTCGCATTTACTGCTGTTGATCCCCAGCCGGCGACGTTTTCCCCGCGGTGGCACGAGATTCTCCGCGACGATCTCGGCTTTGACGGGATGGTGATCACGGATGACATGGGCATGTTGGAGCGTTCCGGCATTCCTGAGTACTCGAATCAGGTTGCAAACGCAGTCCGGGCGATCGAGGCGGGAAATACGATGTTGCTCTACGTCGGCGCAGTAGATGTTCCGGGGATAGTGTCTGCCGTAGACCAGGCAATCGACGATGGCGAGCTCGATGAATCCACGATCGACGAGGCTGCACTCAAAATATTGACGCTTCGTCGCACCCTGTCAGGGGAGACCGGGCGGTTCGTGCACTGCTCCGCCGACTGCGTGGCCATTTCTCGCTAGCGGGACGGTGAGACACCCTCGACGTCGGCTAACCATTGTCGGTATCGCCGACGATCTCCTCGTGCACGCGTCGTACGTCTTCGAGCAGTGAGCCGATCAGAATCCAATGTTCTGGATGGGCGGTGAGCACCGCGAGCGGTGCCGTTAGCGTGAGCAGTTCCCGTGTTGGCGGCGCAGCCTCACGCTCAGCTGGTGCTCGCCCTCGCAGTCGCAAGTCGTGTGCCGCGCGGTCGAGTTCGCGAGCAATCGACATGACTACAGGGTCTGATGCCAAATTGTTGTCGTACCGGTCATGAATAGCCCGTGCCATGCCGAGTGTGCGAGTAACCAGCACGGTCAACATAGCGAACAACTCTGACTCGCGCCGCAGCATCCGGTGATGCTTGCTTCGCCTCGGGTTGAGAGTCAGGCTATTGGTGCCTTCGCGAAGTGCGATGGATGCCGCATCGCGCAGATCGCGCAGCAGTCGCGCGTCTTCAAGAAGCGTGTGAAGCTGTGCCTCGGACTGTGGAGTGCGCAATGCCTCAGCCAACGAATCGAGTACCGCTGCTGTTTTCTTCGTCAATAGCGCGACAGCCACACGAGCGGGGCTGACGAAGACCGGGGCAACAATCGCAAGGTTGACGATCAACCCGATCACGGCACCGATAATCGTCTCAATGATCCGCTCACCAGCGTAGCCCGCATCTTGACCACCGAGAGCGAGAACGAGCATCGCGCTAATGGGTATTTGGTTGGCGGAGCCGGGCCCGAGTCGCAGCGCCCAGGCAACGAGTACCGAAATGATGATGACACTCAGGATCACCCAACTTTGGTCGCCGAAGAGCTGGCCGGCTCCAAGTGCAATCACTACACCGGCAACAACACCGATGCTGCGCTCAACGCCCTTCTCGATTGACTGGGTGACGCTTGGCTGAACCACCAACAGGGCCGCGATTGCGGCGAAAATCGGCAGCGGCTGCTGGAGAGCGAAGCCTGCAACTATCCAAGCAATTACTGCTGCTACCGAAGTCTTGAGCACCTGCAACAAAGGCGAACGACGCGCGAGTGTGAGCGTCGTCAGTACTTTCATTTACCGCTCTTTACTTTCGAGATCGCGTCGGCGGCGCGCACAAGTGCGAGATGGCTGAGTGCTTGCGGAGTGTTGCCAGCTTGGCGCTCGTTGACGGTGTCGTATTCTTCGCTGATGAGTCCGACATCGTTGGCAAACCCGACGAGCCGATCCATGAGAATGGTTGCATCCTTGATCCGATCAGAGCCAGCATATTGTTCGACAAGCCAGAAGGAGCACGCGAGGAAAGGGTTCTCGCCATCGGGGAGACCGTCTACTCCGGTTTCTGTGCGATAGCGCAGCAAAAGACCATCGACGAGGAGTTCCTCTTCGATGGCGGCTACCGTGCCGAGCATCCGCGGGTCGTTAGGGGCCAGATAACCAACTTGGGGGAGTTGTAGGAGCGAAGCATCTACGCCAGTGCCGCCGTAGTACTGAGTGTAAGTGCCGCGGTCTGCGTCCCAACCGTCACGTTCGATCTCTTCATGGATCTCCGAGCGAATCTTGATCCAGTTCTCGACGGGGCCCTCAAGGCCGAACTCTTCGACCGCGGTGATCGCACAATCCATGGCGGCCCACAGCATTACGCGTGAATGAGTGAAATGACGTTCCGGACCGCGAATCTCCCAGATGCCGTTGTCTGGGCGATTCCAGTTGTCTTCGACGAATGTCATCAGCGCGCGTTGGAGCGGCCAGGAAAAGTCGTTTTCGTGCACGCCAGAACGACGAGCGGCCTGGAGTGCGACCATGACCTCCCCGAAGACGTCCCCCTGGAATTGATTGAACGCACCATTGCCGATACGAACCGGTGTTGCTCCTTCGTAGCCGGGAAGCGAATCGAGATCGCGCTCCTCAAGCCAGCGTTCTCCCGAGAGTCCATACATGATCTGAACATCGGCAGGATCGCCAGCAATTGCCCGCAGCAGCCAGCGACGCCATGCTTCAGCTTCGGCGATATAGCCGTGATCGAGCAACACATGCAGCGTGAGCGCGGCGTCGCGAAGCCAGACATAGCGATAGTCCCAGTTTCGGCTGCCGCCGAACCATTCGGGCAGGCTCGTGGTAGCTGCGGCAACAATTCCGCCGGTGTCTTCGTGAGTAAGCGCGCGCAGTACCAAGAGTGATCTTTTGACGATCTCTGGATACTGTTCCGTCGGTTCACAATGGGCAGCCCAGTTGTGCCACCATTCGCTCGTGCGGGCGAGTACATCGTCGACGTTTACTGCAGCGGGTGGGTTGCGGTGTGCCTGGTACCACGTCATCGTTAGGTCGCGAGTTTCGCCTTCGCTGATCACGAAGTTTGCTGTGTGCTTGTGGTCGGCCGAATGCAGCTCGATACCTCGCGCGACGATTGCGTCTGGACCGGCTACCGCGATAACGGCGTGGCCACCCGCCTCAGGGGCTTGGTGTAGCCACGGTAGCGCGGTTGCGTAACCGAATCGGATCAGCAGTTCAGTGTGCATGGCAACTTTTCCGCGTATCCCGCGCACTCTGCGCACAACGTCAGCACGTCGGTTTCCGTAGGGCATGAAATCTATTACTTCGACTTCGCCCTCGTCAGTCACCCACGTGGTAACGAGAATAAAAGTGTTCTCGCGATATTTTCGAGTGACGGTGACTGTCGCAGAATCATAGAGACTCGCGATCGGCGCAACAAGCCAGCGGCCGTGATCTTCATTGCCGAGTAATGCACCGAACATCGATGCGGAGTCGAATCTGGGAAAGCAGAGCCAGTCAATGCTTCCATCGCGGCCAACAAGGGCAGCCGTCTGACAGTCGCCAATAAGGGCATAGTCTTCGATTGGTAACGCCATAGGACAATCATTGCAGCGTCAAGAGCTCGCTTACTGCACATCCGGTCATCGTGCGCGAAATTTAACAATCGAATTCCGCTCACAAACTAAATCGTGTGCTCAGTCGTTGATAAGTCCGAGCTCTCTGAGCTCGACAGCCAAGCGTGCCCCGTCAGGCGCGAAGCGCCACGGAGTCGGCGACTCACGTTCACGTTCCGCGGAGTTACTGCGGCCACCGGCGAGAACTGCCTCACCGGTCGACAGTTGCCGGATTGCGACTGCCGCGACATTGTTGGGGTGGCTTGCGACAAACTCCCCATAAATCTCTTCGTCATGCTGCCCGTCGTCACCGACCAGGAGCCACTTGATCGCGGGAAACTCAGCGGCCAGCCTGCGAAGACTGTCCCGCTTATGCTCGGCGCCACTGCGGAACCAGCGGTCGTGGGTCGGCCCCCAGTCAGTCAGAAGCATCGCACCGCGCGGGTACAGGTTCCGCCTGAGAAAGCGCGTCAGCGTCGGCGCGACATTCCACGCGCCCGTAGAGAGATAGATGACGGGAGCGAGTGGATTCGCTCGCGCGAGACGGTCATACAAGACAGCCATGCCTGCCACAGGGCGTCTAGCATGCTCGTCGAGCACGAAAGTGTTCCATGCCGCCAGCAGCGGGCGAGGTAGCGCGGTCACCATCACGGTGTCGTCCACGTCAGAAATGATTCCGAAGGTCGCTTTCGGGTCAACGACAAAAATGTGGGCAATGGTGGCATCGGAACCCGCAGATGCGAGAGTGGCCGTCTGCCAGCCAGGGAGAAGTGCGACAGCCACCTGCTCATCAATTACGCCACCACGCCCCGGAGTGAGCTGCACGGTTGTGCCCCCAATGGTGACCGTGACAACCTCATCGTTCGCCGGGATGCTGAAGAAACTGCGCCAACCTCGAACCTTTTCGGCACGCTTCTTCGACGCTTCAGTTCCGCGCGTGAGAACCACTCGGCAGAGCACTCGAGCCCATTCGGTGCCGCCATAGCTGCTATAGGGAATGATCGTTGTGGTGAGTCCGCGTTTGCGACCGCGGCGTTCCCTCCACCGGTGAAAGGCATCCTCAATCCGAGCCGCGCGGTGCAGAATCTCTCCTGCCGTCTGCGCGGGTGTGGGGGATTTGCCGAGTCGAGCCATTGCACCAGCCTAAGGTCACACCACCGTCACGGCAGCACCGGGTCAGACAGGTCTACTGCCGCAACTGAGGTTCAGCACGCAATTGTTCACCCAAAATTGCGGATGCCGCTACCGTCGCCTGTACCAAATTCTCATCCCCGAGAGTGCGGGGATCGATCCACTCATCGATGGCACCTTTGGCGACTATGACCGGCATCCGATCATGGATTTCTGCCAGGGTACCCGTTGCTGCTTGCGTCAGCATGGTGGTGGTGAGATGCCAACGCTTGGGATCACCTGGCTCGCTTGTGGGGTCTTGCCACCAGGAATACAGCCCGGCGAAGAACAGGAGTCCGTCGGGAGGGGTGATGTAGTACGGCACCGGTTTCGGGCCGGTCTTCTTAGTCTCGAAGTAACCGATCGAAGGAAGCACTGCACGTTGATGCGCAACGGCCGCGCGAAAGGTCGGCTTCTGCGTAACTGTCTCACTGCGCGCATTGAACGTGGCGTGTTTGCCTCGCAGTGCGGGCGAGAATGGCGGGGTCAGCCACCACTGTGCCAGTGCAGCGCGCGGAATGAGCGCCGAGTGGGGATTATCCCGATCTTCGCGAGTCTTGAGCAGTATCGGTACCTGATCGGTGGGCCGCGCTATCGGTGTCGCGAGCCAGTCTGCTTGCCATTCTTCGGGGGGCCTGCCGGTGGCAGTAACGAACTCGGTAATCATCTGATTGACCGTGTCATCCATGGCAAATCGACCGCACATATAGCAACTCTAGGACGTTAAGGGAGAAAAAATTGGCTTCCACCTCCCGTAGAACGGGCATTCTAAAGGTTAGGATTGATCAGACACCGAGAAGGGGGTCATTGTGTCCGCACAGACAACAACTTTTGACATCGCGACTGAACCAGCAGTCTCGCTTCGCAACGAGCCCGTGCAAGCACGAAGCACCGCTCGCCTCACAGCACTACTCGATGCAGCAGCATCGATCGTGGACGAAGTCGGCATTGAGCGGCTAACCACCGCCATGGTTGCCGAGCGCGCAGCAGCATCGATCGGCACCGTCTATCGCTATTTTCCCGACCGTATCGTGTTGCTTCAAGCGTTAGGCGCGCGCAACTTTGATCGCGTGATGACACGAATCAATGAGGCGATCAACGACCCGTCGCAGTCGGATTGGAGTGAAGCGCTGTCGCAAGCGTTCGCGTCCGTCATCGACACCTACCGCACTGAGCCTGGGTTCCGCGGGCTCCGTGTCGGAGATCAACTTGATCTTCGCCCGCTGCCCAATGGCCGTACTCACAAGTCACTTGTGGCTGAACGTATTGTCGAGGCGCTGTCGGCTCGCTTTGGTGTCGAGAATTCTGCAGCGTCACGATTTACGCTCGAAGCGGGTCTTGAGATGAGCGATGCGCTTGTTGCGCGTGCGTTCCTCATGAATCCACAGGGCGATGACGAATTCATCACCGTAAGTACCTCTGCTGTTCGCGGATTTATCGCGGAGAACATCGGCTGGTAGAAGTTTCGGCTTCCTGTAAATCTGACTAGTTATGCCCAATCGGGAATGACAGCGGCTTCGAATACTGTTTAGCTATTAGCGCTGGCAAGTGTCGATCCGCGCAGGGGCGCGAGGAATGAGCCGAAATCTTGATTGAATTTCAAGCGGTAACCAAACGATTTAGCGACGGTACCGTTGCTGTTGACAATTTCAACCTCGTGATTCCCTCACGCAAAATCACGGTGTTTGTCGGCTCATCGGGCAGTGGCAAAACTACGCTGCTCAGGATGATCAACCGCATGGTAGACCTCACTGAGGGCGACATCGAAATTGATGGTGACAGCATCATGCGCAAGGAGCCGGTGGCTCTCAGGCGCAGCATCGGCTATGTGATGCAAAACTCAGGGCTTCTGCCCCACTTTAAAGTCATTGACAACGTGACCACTGTTCCGACGCTTAATGGTGTGCCTAAGAAGCAGGCACGTGCTCAAGCGCTCGAACTACTCGACAAGGTTGGCTTGAGCCGCACGCTTGCCGATCGCTATCCGAGTCAACTCTCGGGCGGCCAGCAACAACGCGTGGGGGTGGCCCGCGGCTTGGCGGCTAATCCCAACATTCTGTTGATGGATGAGCCTTTTGGGGCCGTCGACCCCATCGTGAGAGCGGAACTGCAGCAGGAGACGATTCGACTTCAGCATGAACTCGACAAGACGATCGTTTTCGTCACTCACGACATCGACGAGGCGTTCCTGCTCGGCGATCAGGTGGTCATCCTTGAGAAGGGTGCCAAGATCGCGCAGGTCGGCAGTCCTAATGAGATCATGGCGAAGCCCGCCAGCGATTTTGTCGCGAATTTTATTGGCACCGATCGCGGTAAGCGTGCTCTCTCGCTGAAGAAGACCGAGTCGGGAACGATTCTGGTCGACAGCGAGGGCCGTGGAGCAGGAGTTCTCGTCGGTGGGTCGGAGCCGGCGTGACGTGGATCATCAATAATCTTGATTTGATCTGGGGCCTCACGCTTGAACACGTTCGACTGAGCATCCCCCCGATTGTTCTCGGTTTTCTTATTTCTATCCCGCTGGGCTGGGTTGCGTATCGCTTCAAGCTCACTCGGGGAATCTTATTAACTCTTGCCGGCTTGCTCTACACAATCCCGTCGTTGGCACTTTTTGTGATCCTGCCACCCCTTTTGGGCATCAGCTTCCTCAGTGAACTCAACATCACCATCGCGCTTACGCTGTATGCCGTCGCGATCATGGCGAGATCTGTGGCGGATGCACTCACCTCTGTTGATCCCGCGATCCGTCAATCGGCTACCGCCGTAGGGTTTGGCGGCTGGCGTCGATTCTGGACTGTCGACTTTCCGCTCGCCGGTCCCGTCGTTCTTGCAGGGCTTCGTGTGGCTGCGGTCTCGACAGTGAGTCTGGTTACCGTCGGAATCCTGATCGGCGTCGAGAGCTTGGGCTACCTGTTTACCAATGGCTTTCAGCGTCGGATACCAGAGGAAATTTTCGCTGGGGTAGTGATGACCGTTGTTGTCGCCCTGCTTATTGACCGAGGTCTCGTACTCGTCGGGCGGATGCTCATGCCCTGGACCACCGCCAAGAAAACGAAAGCTAGTCAGGTCGATGCTGCTGTGGAAGGCGCAACCGCATGAATTTCCTCAGTGAAGCACTGCAATGGTTGTTCTCCCCAGACCGGCTTGAAGGCAGTAATCCGATTCCGGTCCGTCTGGAAGAGCATCTGTTTTACACATTCATTTCCGTTGTGATAGCCGCGATCATTGCGATCCCGCTCGGATTCTTCATTGGCCACACCGGTAAGGGTCGCGATTTTGCCGTCGGCCTTTCTGGCGCAGCTCGAGCATTGCCATCCTTCGGCCTAATCCTGTTTTTGGTGCTTCTGATTGGTGTTGCCCAAGTACAACTTCAGTTGGCTGCGATTACCGCCTTTGTGTTGCTTGCGATCCCGTCAATTCTTGCGGGCGCCTACGCCGGAATCGAGGCCGTTGATCGTCGCGTTATTGACGCTGCGCGCGCTGTGGGGATGACTGAGTGGCAGATTTTGTGGAAAGTTGAAGTGCCGATCGGTTTGCCCCTGCTCATTGGCGGGCTCCGCGCCGCAACTCTTCAAGTGGTTGCCACAGCCACACTTGCGGCGTATGTCGGGCTCGGCGGGCTCGGGATTTACATCTTCCGCGGACTCCCACTTCAGCGTTATGACGAGATGCTCGGCAGCGCGCTACTGATTGCCGCTCTCGCTCTCGCGCTCGATGGAATATTCGCGCTCATCCAGCAATTCGCGATTCCCCGCGGAGTTTCGGCTGGGCGTGCTAAAGATATCCGCACGTCGTCACCCCGACGACGAGTGGTGGCAGCAAAAACTGCCCAAGAAAGAAGAGGATAGAAATGTTCACAGCAAAGAAAAAAGGCCGGCTCGCGCTTGGCGCCGCCGTGGTCGGGGCGGCATTGGCCCTGTCAGGGTGTGCATCCGGTGACCCACTCGCCACCGGATCAGGTGATGAGAACACCAACAACGAGACCATTGTTGTTGGTTCGCAGGCGTATTACTCCAACGAGATCATTGCCGAGATTTATGCGCAGGCTCTCGAAAATGCTGGTTTTGATGTAGAGCGTCAATTCCAGATCGGTCAGCGCGATGCCTACCTGCCCGCGCTTGAGAGCGGCGAAGTAGACGTGTTCCCGGAGTACACGGGAAACCTTCTCCAGTTCTACAGCCCTGACACCACCGCGACGGCATCAGAAGATGTTTACGCAGAGTTGGCGGATGCACTTCCGGAGGGCCTTACCGTGCTCGACCAGGCATCAGCAACCGATCAGGACTCCTACAACGTAACCGCAGACTTCGCGTCCGCGAACTCGCTCGTCACCCTCGCCGACCTCGCCGGCCTGAGCGACCTCAAGCTTGGCGGCAACGCTGAACTCGAAGAGCGTCCCTACGGGCCTGCCGGTCTTCAGGATGTTTACGGCGCAACGGTGAGCTTCACCGCCACCGGAGACACCACCGTCGATGCACTTGTCGCCGGCACCATCAACATCGCGAACGTTTACAGTGCTGACCCGCGCATCCAAACCGAGAACCTTGTATCCCTCACCGACCCTGAGGGTCTCTTCTTGGCATCAAACGTCGTACCACTCGTGAACGCAGACATTGCGGACTCGATCGCCGATGTTATCAACGCGGTCAGCGCCAAGCTCACCCCTGAGGGCCTCGTGGCACTCAACGTGCAGAGCACGGTCGACAAGATGTCATCAGACGACATCGCTAGCGCGTGGTTGAGCGAGAACGGCCTCAGCTAGCACCACACACTGGTCAGTCCAGTGAAGCGGGGCGGATGCACGTGCATCCGCCCCGCGTTCGTTAACACTGTTGCGCTGCGGCCGACAGGCCGAACGAAACTATTCGTGGTCAGTGTCGTTGTGCTCCATGTGGCGTCGCTGAGAACGTTGCAGTAGCTTCTTTGCGACAATCGCGAGCACTGTGAACCCGGCAACAATCCCGACAAAGATATAGCCTGCGTAGTGCAACCCATCAAGCAACTCGCGAAAACTTCCCGCAGCCAGAGCGCCAACCGACACGTAGGCAATCGACCAGATTGTCGTTGCGGGTACTGTCCAGGCCATAAAGGTGCGGTAGCGCATCGCGCTCATGCCGACCGTTACCGGGATCAGCGAGTGAAGAACGGGCAGGAATCGGGAAATGAATACCGCAACCCCGCCACGACGCGCGAGATAGCGTTCCGCCTGATCCCAATGTGCCCGACCGATCCGGTCGCCAAGTCGCGACTGGCGAATCTTGGGGCCGAAGAAGCGGCCAAGAGCGAAGCCGATGCTTTCGCCGATGAGGGCCCCAACAATCACTGCCGCAATAAGGAACATCGCCTCGACAAGACTGCCGACCGCAGTGCTTGCCACAATTACCACAGTATCTCCGGGCACGATCAGCCCGATCAAGATCGACGTTTCGAGCATGATCGCAAACCCCGCCAGGACCGTGCGCAGCACAGGATCCACCGACTGCACGGTGTCGAGAATGAAAGTCAATGCCTCATTGAGCCACTGGCCAAAGTCGACGCCACCAGCGATCGGCTCGGCGCTCAGTGCGAAGTCAACAGGGTCCACGTAGCGAGCCTAGCGAGCGGAACCGTGCTCAGACTGGCTAAATGGTGCGAGTGAGCGCCCCGAGTCGAGTACGCCACTGCTCAAGCCGTTGTGGCCTCTCGGCCAGCTCTGGTCCGTCAATCCACCGCGGGACAATACGAATACCGTGAAGCGCGTTCACCACCCACACCTCGGTTCCCTCCAGTTCGGCCGGGGTCACAGCCTCCTCATGGATGTCGAGTCCCAGCGCGCGAGCAAGCGTCAGTGCGGTTCGGGCGGTCACGCTGTCAATTCGTTCGAATTCCGCCGGTGGACCACACAAGATATCGCCGCGCCACCACAACACAGCGCTATAGGCACCTTCGACGACATACCCCTCCCTCGTGAGAAGGATCGCTTCATCGGCACCGTGTTCGTGCGCACCCCTGCTCAGCGTAGCCATCGCGTCAAGATCTGGACCTTTGATCGTGGGCATTGTGCGCGGATCGTCGCCGGTGAAGCTGATCAGCGTCGCCGAACGCTCTAGGTCGGGAGCGGGGCGAAGACGAAGAAAGAACTCGGCTCCGCGCAACTCTACGCGCGGAAACCACGCACCAGCGCGGGGGAGTTGCGCGATCGCAGCAGTAAAAAAATTGTCGGCAGGATCGTGCAGTGAAGCGGGTACGGCATCCATGAATCGTTGCCGGTGAAGGTTGAGGGCCAGCACTTTACCGGTGTCGACTAGCCACGAATCTGCCACCGTAATTGACGCTGTCGGGGCATCTTCGGGTGCTAACTCGATTAGTTGGTCGTTCTGCCACCGGTAAATCGCGTTCGCACTCATAGGCTTAGGTTATGCGCTCTCGCATTCTCTCGGCTGACTTGGGGGCCTCTGTTGACCCCGCCGCACTTTTTGCGGAACTAATGGCGGCGCACGGCCTGGGTGCACGTGGCTCGATTTCTCACGGCGCGGTGTGGCTCGATAGCGGATTTTCGGCGGCGTCGGGGCGCAGTTATTTGGCGGTGTCCTCATGTGCTGTTCTTAGCACCCAGCTCGATGAACCGGTCTTTGAGTGGATGCGCCGCGAGTTCGTTCCGACAGAGATCGACTTCTCTGGGGCCCCGGCCGGTTTTCGGCTCGGATGGGTTGGATGGCTCGGGTATGAGCTGCGGGGAGAGTCGATGGATGTTGCGATCCGCGCTCACGCTTCCACTCCTGATGCAGCATGGTTGTGGATCGACAGGGCGATCGTGGTCGATCATGAGTCGCAGAGCCTCAGTCTGATGGCGCTGGGCGAGGGGTGGACAGGGGAGCTTCAGGACTGGCGCGAAGAGATGGAGGCGCTTGTCGCACGTGCGGCATTGCGAGACGACAGCCAATCGACCAGAGTGATCCATGAAACTCCTGTTGCCACGTGGCGCGACAACGACGAGCAGTACCTCGAGATGATTGCGCAGTGTCAGAACTCAATCGTCGAGGGCGACGCCTACCAATTGTGTTTGACCACGAACGTGCATGTGGAACCCGCCGCCGATCCCGTGCACACCTATCTCGCACTCCGGGCGGCGAATCCCAGCCACCACGGTGGATTCATTCAGGTCGGTGACGTTGCGCTGCTGAGTTCGTCGCCCGAGCAGTTTTTGTCGATTGATCCGAGCGGGGTGATCGAGACAAAACCCATCAAGGGCACCCGTCGACGCGACGTCGATCCGGCGGAGGACGAGCGTCTTCAGCTAGAGCTCCTCGCTAGCGAGAAGGAACGCGCCGAGAACCTCATGATCGTCGATCTCATGCGCAACGATCTCGGTCGCGTCTGCGAGGTGGGATCCGTCGTCGTTTCGAAGCTCTTTGCCGTCGAGAGTTATGCGACGGTTCACCAGCTCGTGAGCACCGTGACCGGGCAGCTCAGGGCTGACGTGAGCACGGTTGACGCCATTGCCGCCTCCTTTCCCGCTGGCTCGATGACGGGAGCGCCGAAGCACTCCGCCACCCTCATTCTTGACGCCCTTGAGTGCGCTCCGAGAGGCATCTACTCCGGAGTGTTCGGGTATGTGGGGCTCGACGGCGCCGTTGACTTGGCCATGGTCATCCGTTCAATTGTGATGGATGATCGGGGCTCCACAATCGGAGCCGGCGGCGGCATCACGGCCCTCTCTGTGCCGGCCGAAGAACTCGCCGAGGTGAAGCTCAAGGCGGCCGCTCTCCTCGCCGTGTTGGGCGTTCGCGCCCGATGAGATGGTGTAGCCGCCACGGGTGCGCAAGCCTGTGTACTGTGAGATGGGTCAACTCATAGACAATTGATCTACCCGACATATTTTGGCCCCCTCGAGTGCGGCCCTGGGTTGGGTAATCTTGGACCTTCCCTGTAACGAATTGAGAGTGTTTACGTGACTGAGCAGCCCAACTTCGCTGGTGCACACGATGATCGCGATGCTGCCCCTGACTACGATGTCGCGGCCATCCATGCGAAGTGGCAGGCCAAGTGGGACGAGCTGAAACCATTCGCTACCAGTGACCCCAACGATAAACGGCCACGCAAGTACATTCTCGACATGTTCCCGTATCCCTCGGGCGATCTGCACATGGGGCACGCTGAGGCATACGCGTTCGGTGATATTGCTGCTCGGTACTGGCGTCAGCGCGGCTTCAACGTGCTGCACCCCATCGGATGGGATTCTTTCGGTCTCCCCGCAGAGAACGCGGCAATCGAGCGCGGCATTGACCCTCGCGGCTGGACCTACGACAACATCGCCCAGCAGAAGAAGAGCATGAAACTCTATGGCGTTTCGTTCGACTGGGATCGCGTTCTGCACACGAGCGACCCCGAGTACTACAAGTGGAACCAGTGGTTGTTTCTCAAGATGTACGAAAAGGGCCTCGCATACCGCAAAGATTCTTGGGTTAACTGGGACCCGGTAGACCAGACGGTACTGGCAAACGAGCAGGTTCTCCCCGATGGCACGTCCGAGCGCTCTGGTGCTGTGGTCGTTAAAAAGAAGCTCACCCAGTGGTACTTGAAGATCACTGACTACGCCGACCGACTGCTCGATGACCTGAATCAGCTCGAGGGTGCGTGGCCGTCCAAGGTGCTGTCAATGCAGCGCAACTGGATCGGTCGCTCAATCGGTGCGGATGTCGACTTCGAGATTGAAGGTCGCGAGGAGAAAGTCACGGTCTTCACGACCCGCCCTGACACTCTCTATGGTGTCACTTTCATGGTGGTTGCCCCTGATGGCGATCTTGCTGCTGAACTTGTTAACGATGCTAGCGATGACGTGAGGGCGTCATTCGCGAACTATCTTGAACAGACCCAGAAGCAAACCGAGATTGAGCGCAAGGATGCTGGGCGCGAGAAGACCGGTATCCCCCTCGACCGCTTCGCCATCAACCCGGTAACCGGTGAGCGCATCCCGATCTGGGCCGCAGACTACGTGCTTGCTGACTACGGCCACGGCGCGGTTATGGCTGTGCCTGCGCATGACCAGCGGGACCTCGAATTCGCTATTAAGTTCGACCTGCCGGTGCGCGTTGTTCTTGATACAAACGCACCCATCACGGGAACGATCCCTATTCTCGAACTCGACGAAAATGGAATGGCAATCCTTCCGGATGATCTGCCTCCGTTGAATCCGCGCGAAACCGGTAAGTCGTTGCAGGGTGATGGCCGGATGATCAACTCGGGGCCGCTCGATGGTCTCAGCAAGAGCAACGCGATCAAGAAGATCGTTGAGCAGCTTGAGTCAGCGGGAACAGGTCGCGCAGCGAAGACGTACCGTTTGCGCGATTGGCTGATCAGCCGGCAGCGTTTCTGGGGTACGCCTATCCCGATCATCCACGGCTCTGACGGCGAACTAATTCCTGTTCCCTTCGACCAGCTACCGGTTGAATTGCCGTCAACCGAAGGCCTCGATCTGAAGCCCAAGGGCAAGTCGCCGCTCGCCGCTGCCGAAGACTGGATCAGTGTCGCCGACCCCCGCGATGGCAGCCCAGCGCTGCGAGATGCTGACACTATGGACACCTTTGTCGACAGCTCGTGGTACTTCTTACGCTTCCTTTCGCCGAATGACCCAGACAAGGCCTTCGATCCGGCAGAGGCCGAAAAGTGGGCTCCTGTCGACCAGTATGTCGGCGGTGTTGAGCACGCAATTCTGCATCTGCTGTACTCGCGCTTCATCACCAAGGTGCTCTTCGACCTCGGCTATGTCAGCTTCACCGAGCCATTCAGCGCACTGCTCAATCAGGGCATGGTGCTCTCTGAGGGTAAGAAGATGTCGAAGCGCAGCCGCAAGGCAGTCACATTCTCCGGTGAAATTGCCGAGCACGGTGCCGACGCACTCCGGTTGACTCTCGCGTTCGCAGGCCCACCCGAGGAAAATATCAACTGGGAAGACGTCTCGCCTCCCGCATCCCATAAATTTTTGGCTCGCGCATTCCGGCTCGTCAGAGATGTGACAAGCGCACCCGAGATCGAGTGGAAGACCGGCGATATTGCCCTCCGCCGCGCCACTCATCGCTTCTTGGCTGACGGTCCAGGGCTTGCTGAGTCGTTGAAGTTCAACGTGCTTGTTGCGCGCATCATGGATCTCGTGAACGTCACCCGCAAGGTGATCGACACTGGTGCTGGTGGTGGGGATGCCGCGGTGCGGGAAGCCGCAGAAGTGATCACCATTGCACTGAGTCTGTTTGCCCCGCACACGGCGGAAGAGATGTGGGAGCGTCTTGGCTACGAGCCAACCGTTGCTCTCGCCGGCTGGCGCAAGGCTGACCCGTCGTTGCTCGTTGAAGAGTCGATTACGGCTGTTGTGCAGGTTGACGGCAAGGTTCGTGATCGTCTTGAGGTTTCGCCCAAGATTGATGCCGCCGATCTCGAAGCACTCGCACTAGCCTCGGCAGTTGTGGCGCGCACCGTTGGTGACCGCGAGATCGTGAAGGTCATCGTTCGCGCTCCTCGACTCGTCAACATCGCAACCAAGGCTAACTAACCGCACATATCGACACTGCGCGCGCTTGCGGATCAGGAGCGCGCGTAGTTTCTGTGCGTGGAAGAGTTTGAGCAGGCTAGGCGCGCGCGATTGCGGCTACGCGTCGGGGCAGTCGTCGTGTTGGTGTTGGTCGCGCTCGGCTGCGCCGTGCTCGCCACAGCTCTCTCTGCGCGACCAGAGTCGGCAGAGATCGCTCGGGGTGAGCCTGGGGAGCCCTCGGGCGAATTTGCGCTCAGTTCCGGGTCGGTTTTCGTGCATGTCACCGGGGCCGTCGCGAGACCCGGCCTCTTTGAACTCGCTGACGGTGCCCGCGTCATTGACGCGATTGCTGCCGCTGGAGGCTTCACCGAGACCGCCAACCGTGACGAGCTCAATCTCGCACGGCTGTTAACTGATGGCGAACAGTTCTCAGTGCCCACAGAAGGCGAGCAGGTGGCGGATGCTGCGGCATCCGATTCGCGGGTGAATCTGAACACGGCGGATGTGGCCGCGCTCGATACGCTGCCACGAGTCGGGCCGGCGATGGCGGCCCGAATCTTGGCGTGGCGCGATGCTAATGGTCGATTCACGAGCATTGATGATCTCCGCAACGTCTCAGGGATCGGGGATAAGACCTTTGAGGGGCTCCGCGAGCTGATCACCGTATGAACCTCGATCTGAGGTTGAGCATCCCCGTTGCCGCCGCGTGGTTGGTCGCGGTGCTGCTGATTGGTGTTCCGCAGTGGGCCGTCGCGAGTGCGGTGGTTTTGTGGCTTGCCGCGGGCGTCGCTACCGCCTCTGCCGTCGTCTCTCGGCGGCAGCTATTGGCCAGTGTTGCGCTTGCATGCGCGTTGGGAGCCCTCTGTTCGACCTCCGTTGCGGTGCACGCGGATGCGCGTCAGCCTGAATCGCTGAACGATCTTGCCGCTCACCACACTCTGGTGGAGGTATGGGGCACGACAACGTCGACGGTGCTAGCCGATGCGGAATACTTTCAGGCCCAGTTGTCTTCGGTAATTGTCGACGGGCAGGCGCTGCAGTTGAGTTCTCCTGCGCTGGTCTTTCGTGAGAGTAATCGCTTCGGTGCGAACGATGCAGCTGTGGCACCACCGACTCACGAATGGGGAATAGGCGTCGAGTTCTCGGTCGCAGCAACGCTCACTGCAACCGAGCCGGGCGATGGTCGAGCGGTGTTGGTTTTTGCGTCGGAGGGCCCTCAGTGGCGCGCCGACCCTCCGGCGTCTGTCGAGTGGGCGAACCAACTCCGGCGTACGTTTGCGACCGCAGCCCAGATCCTTCCGGGTGGTGGCGGAGAACTCATTGGCGGGCTCGCGATCGGCGACACCGCAGCTGTCAGTGAAGAGTTGGATGCGGCGATGAAAACAAGTTCGCTGAGTCACCTCACCGCGGTATCGGGAGCAAACTGCGCGATCGTCGTTGGTCTGATCATGGCACTCGGCGGCAGACTCGGCGCTCACCGTGTGTTGAGGATTGCGCTCTCAGTGCTAGTACTGCTGGCGTTCGTCGTTGTGGTCACCCCAGACCCTAGCGTTCTTCGAGCGGCGCTTATGGCGACGCTGGTACTCATAGCGTTGGGCAGTGGGCGACCAGTCAGGGGCATGGCTGTGCTCTCGCTCGCGGCGATTAGCCTTCTTGCTTTCGACCCGTGGTTGTCGCGCAATTTCGCCTTCGCGCTGTCAGTCTTCGCAACGGCGGGCCTGTTGCTGTTTGCCGAACCGTTGGCTCGACTCTTGGGCCGATGGTTGCCGCAGTGGCTCGCGCTCGTCATCGCAGTGCCTCTCGCAGCACAACTTGCGTGCCAACCGGTGCTCTTGTTGTTGCAGCCAACGCTGCCCTCCTATGGGGTTCTCGCGAATGTTCTTGCCGCCCCGGCGGCACCGGTAGCTACGGTGGTGGGTTTGGCGGCCTGTGTCGCGCTCTCGGTGTTTCCACCCCTGGGCATCGGCTTGATGTGGATTGCTTGGTTGCCCTCCGCGTGGGTGGCTGCTGTGGCAACATTCTTCGCCGACGCGCCTGGCGCGCGCATCCCCTGGTGGGAGGGTTGGGTAGGTGTGCTGGTGCTCAGCGCTGTGACGGTGCTCCTGTTAGCGGCTTTGGTGATGCGTGATCCGTGGCGCCGCCGGGCACTCACAATGCTCGTGGTCGCGTCGACTCTTACGGCTGCGGTGACCGCCGGCCTTGGGGTAAGCGCAATGCTGTCCTGGCCCAAGGATTGGCAATTTGCACAATGCGATGTAGGTCAGGGGGATGCGGTTGTGGTTCGCAGCGATGAAAGGATTGCTCTGATCGACACCGGTTCAGATCCGCAGCGCGTCGACTCCTGTCTCACACGCTTGGGCATACAGCGAATTGATCTGCTGGTGCTCACCCATTTCGACCACGACCATGTTGGTGGTGCAGCCGCCCTGATAGGCCGGGCGGACACGGTGCTTGTTGGGCCCACCGGGTCCGCACAGGATGTCGCCCTGCTCGACACTTTCGCGATAGCCGGTGCTCATGTGCTTCCTGCCAGCACCGGCGATCGCGGCGAGCTTGGTGAGCTGCGTTGGAGTGTGCTCTGGCCGGGCGAGCGGCTGGCGGGTATTGATCCGGGAAATGATGCGAGCGTGATCGTCGAGTTTCTGCCGCGGCCCGATTGCGAACACCAGTGTCTGAGCTCGGTCTTCCTTGGCGACCTAGGCGAGAGTGCGCAGGCACGGCTCCTCGGCGAGAGAAGGGTGTCTACGGTGGATGTCGTCAAAGTCAGTCATCACGGTTCCGCTGATCAATATCCACCCCTCTATGCTGCGCTTAACTCAACCGTGGGATTGGTGGGCGTCGGTGCAGGCAATGGCTACGGGCATCCCACCGCTGATGCACTCGACATGCTCAACGAAACAGGCATTACGGCGGTGCGAAGCGACACCGAAGGGCTGGTTTTGGTCTCGCCCGCGACCCGCCCGGGAGCCGTTCGGCTGTGGTCGGAACGGCACGTCAGCGGGCAAGGATAGGCTGGGGTCGCAGTTCTAAGTGAGGAGTCTCGTGGCCGCTAAACCCCCAGCGCGATCGCCGGCAAAGTCGAAGGTTGTTATCCCGCAATTGACGTGGAACAACGTGCGCCCGGCGCCAATCGTGCTCGTCAGTGGCACCGAAGGTTTCCTTGCCGACCGTGCGATTCGGTTGCTGCGCGACACCCTCAAGGTTGAAGATCCCAGCCTCGAAGTGAGCGACCTTGAGGCCGACCAGTACGCCCCTGGTGAGCTCATTAGTTTGGCGAGCCCCTCGCTCTTCAGCGAACCGCGAATGATTCGCATCACGAACGTTGAAAAATGTTCCGACGCGTTCATTACAGAAACGCTGAAGTATTTGGATGCACCCGCCGACGACACCTATGTCGTGCTCCGTCATGCCGGGGGAGTGCGTGGTAAGAAGCTGCTCGACGCTATCCGTGGCGGAACGGGTGGTGGAATCGAGGTGGTATGTGTCGACCTCAAGAAGGATGCGGAGAAGTACGACTTCGCGGCCGCGGAGTTTGCGACTAAACGTCGACGAGTGACACCCGGAGCGCTGCGCACCCTCGTGTCTGCTTTTTCTGCTGATCTGGCCGAGCTGGCTGCTGCGTGTCAGCAGCTCATTGCCGATGATGCTGATGAGATCAACGAGGCGACTGTTGCTCGCTACTATTCTGGTCGGGTCGAAACCAGCGCATTCAAGGTTGCGGATTCTGCGATCGCGGGTCGCTCAGGTGAAGCTCTTGTGTTGCTGCGTCATGCTCTCGCATCTGGTGCTGATCCGGTTCCGATCGTTGCGGCGTTTGCGTCAAAACTGCGCACGATGGCCAAACTCTCTGGCGGCGCAATGTCGTCAGGGCAGGCGGCGAAGACTTTCGGGATGGCGCCGTGGCAAGCAGATCGGGCGATGAAGGATTTGCGCGGCTGGAGCGATGCTGGGCTTGGCTCCGCCATTGAGGCAATCGCCGATACGGATGCTCAGGTCAAGGGCTTGGGGCGCGACCCCGTTTTCGCGTTGGAACGCATGATTACCGTTGTGGCGGCTCGAGGCATCCGCTAACTAGCGGCGCCACCCGACAACATGCGGCCCAACAACATTCGGCCCTACAACAAGTGACGCAACAACAAACGCCTCCGGCCGCGAGCGGTGGAGGCGTCTGTTGTTTTTCGGCAGTGTGCCGATGTGAGGTCTTTAGAGTGCGGCGACCTGCTTGGCGATAGCCGACTTGCGGTTCGCTGCTTGGTTCTTGTGCAGCACGCCCTTGCCTGCGGCCTTGTCGAGCGTCTTGCTCGCTGCGAGGAGGCGCGCGGTGGCGGTCTCTTTGTCGCCAGCCTTGATTGCTTCGCGGGTTGCACGGATAGCGGTCTTGACCTGGCTCTTGACTGCACGATTGCGGTCTTGTGCCTTCTTGTTGGTGCCGATGCGCTTGATCTGCGACTTAATATTTGCCACGTGTATGTGCTTTCTTGTTTGTGGATCAGAGATGGTGGGCGGCCGTGGAAGAGAATCGGTGTTCTGATTCCCGGCCGCGATGCGCATACTGTTCGACAAAGAACCTTATGCATAAGCCAACAGGCAACATTACCAGCGCGGTGGAGCTAAGGCAATTGCGCAGCAATTGTGCGACCCCAGCGCCGGGCAAACTGTGTTTGCTCGGGCTTGTCGGCGGGTTCCCGCCTTGGCTGCAGTCTCCCGCCCATCAACATTAGGGCTGCAGGGCTTTCTCTACCTGTTTGCGACGCCATATTCGCGGGCTCAAGCCGCCGGCGACGAGTTCCCGCCAACATTTTCGGGGGTTATCCCGATTCCTCGGGCATTCCGCGTTTCCTAGTGTCGAGGTATGACTTCTTTAACTATTTCTGATTCCCCTGTCGATTCGTCCGCGGGGGTGCTCACGCCTTCTCGCGAGGGTGCTGCGGGTGCTGATGCAGCGCCCGACGACCGTGCCGTGCCGACCGATTCGGCATCCCCAGCCCCCGATCGCCCAGTTGCACCAGCTGCACCAGCTGCAGCTTCTGCCGCGCGCACATCCCGCACGATGAGTATTTTGGCGTTGAGCTTGGGTATTGCGTCGCTTTTCTTTGCTCAAAGCGTTGTTGTGCCGCTGGCAGCTATCGTCTTGGGCGTTTTTGGTCTTCGGGATGAGCCTGCGGGGCGAAGTTTCTCTATTTGGGGCATTGTGTTGGCTTGCGTCGCTACCTTCGGTTGGGTTGTTGTTGTGGCTGCTGGCGCATTGATTTCGCTGCCGTTTCTTTTCTTCGCCGCGTTCTAGAAGCGCCTGAACGTGCCTGAACGTTCCTGATCGGTGCCCCTGCGGCTACTAAACCGTGGGTCGGCCCGCTATTTCGTCGGGGTGCACGCAGGATCGTCGCTCTCGTGGGAGAATTGGGCGGATGTCTCCTCGCGCCTCTTACACACTTGAGCCTGCTTCGACCGATCCGGCGTTTATCCGCAACTTTTGCATCATTGCGCATATCGATCATGGCAAGTCCACCCTCGCTGACCGCATGCTGTCGGTCACGGGGGTTGTCAGCGACCGCGATATGCGGGCCCAGTATCTCGACCGCATGGATATTGAGCGTGAGCGCGGCATCACGATCAAGAGCCAAGCGGTGCGCATGCCGTGGGCGCTGATTGATGAGAACGGCAAAGAGCAGTCGTATGCGCTCAACATGATTGACACGCCTGGCCATGTGGACTTCACCTATGAGGTGTCTCGTTCGTTGGCGGCGTGTGAGGGCGCAATTCTTTTGGTTGATGCGGCGCAGGGCATTGAGGCGCAGACGCTCGCAAACCTCTATTTGGCACTCGAGAATGATCTGACGATCATTCCGGTGCTGAACAAGATTGATCTTCCTGCTGCAGATCCTGAGAAGTATGCCGATGAGATTGCGGGTCTCATTGGTTGCGATCCATCAACGGTGCTTCGGGTTTCTGGCAAGACCGGTGTCGGCGTGCCCGAATTGCTCGATGAAGCTACGCGATTGATCCCTGGCCCTATCGGCGACCCGTCAGCTCCGGCCCGCGCAATGATTTTTGACTCTGTCTATGACGCCTACCGGGGTGTTATTACTTACGTTCGCATGATCGACGGCAAGATGGCGCCGCGCGAAAAGGTCATGATGATGTCGACGAAGTCAGCTCACGAGTTGCTGGAGATTGGGGTGAGTTCACCTGAGCCGACCCCCACGAACGGTCTCGGCGTCGGCGAGGTTGGGTACCTCATTACGGGTGTGAAGGATGTTCGCCTCAGCAAGGTTGGCGACACGGTCACTAACTTCGCAAAGCCGTCGACTGTGCCGCTTCAGGGCTATTCCGAGCCGAAACCGATGGTGTTCTCGGGTCTCTATCCCATCGACGGTTCTGACTACCCGGTGCTGCGTGAGGCACTAGACAAGCTGAAACTTTCGGATGCTGCGCTCGTTTACGAGCCTGAGACTTCTGTTGCGCTCGGGTTCGGTTTCCGTTGTGGATTCTTGGGACTGCTGCACTTGGAGATTGTGCGTGAGCGTCTTGAGCGCGAGTTCAACCTCGACATGATTGCGACTGCACCTTCCGTAATTTACGAGGTCATGAGCGATGACAAGAGCGTCACGACGGTCACTAACCCGAGTGAGTTCCCAGCCGGGAAGATTGTCAGCGTTACCGAGCCGATGGTGAAGGCATCCATTCTTACTCCTAAAGACTTTGTCGGAACGGTCATGGAGCTGTGCCAGTCGCGTCGCGGAACCATGCAGGGCATGGAATATGTCGGAACTGACCGCGTTGAGCTTCACTACACCATGCCTCTCGGCGAGATTGTGTTTGACTTCTTCGACCATTTGAAGAGCCGCACGCAGGGTTATGCGAGTCTCGACTATGAGCCCAGCGGCCATCAGGAGGCCGATCTCGTGAAGGTCGACATTCTGCTTCAGGGCGAGGCCGTCGATGCGTTCAGCGCGATCGTGCACCGCGATAAGGCGTATGCCTATGGCGTGCTGATGACGGAACGTTTGAAGAATCTGATTCCGCGTCAGCAGTTTGAGGTTCCCATCCAGGCCGCAATTGGCGCACGCATCATTGCTCGCGAGTCCATCCGGGCGATGCGTAAAGACGTTTTGGCGAAGTGCTACGGTGGCGATATTAGCCGCAAGCGAAAGCTCCTTGAGAAGCAAAAAGAGGGCAAGAAGCGCATGAAGATGGTCGGTCGCGTAGAGGTTCCCCAGGCTGCCTTCATTGCGGCGCTGTCTGGTGAAGTCGAAGGCAAAGAGAAGAAGTAGCCGAAGTGGATTCCCGCACCTACCCCAATGCTCCCGTAACGTACGGCGCGGTGGGTGCCACGCGTGGCAGCACTTTCACTGTGCTCCCGCCGACGGGGTTTCGACGGGTTGATCGTAGCGCTCGAATCGGACACGGTGAGGAACGTTGGGAGTTCGCGCATCAGCAGATTCTGACGTGGGGTGTGAAGCGTCGCAGCGGCTTTGGTGTGACGCTGTTGCCGCGCGACCCGGCGGGCGAAGTGCTCGACCTGTCACAGGACAACGATGCGCATCCGAAGGTTCGTCCTGGTGACACGATCGTACTGTCGATTGGTCGCGGTCGATTGACAGCGCACGAGCCGGTTCGGGTCGTTTATGTCGTTGATGAGCCTAAGGTTGCTGGCTTTGCGTACGGAACGTTGGAGGGACATCCGCTGCGGGGTGAAGAATCGTTCATGATCGAACGTCGCGACGATAACTCAGTGTGGATGACGGTTCGTTCGTTCTCTCGACCATCATCGACCAAGTGGATGCTGCTGTCGCCGGCTTTGCGAATTTTGCAGCACGTCGTGGTTGGCCGCTATTTGCGCGCCCTAGCCGGAACGATTCCTACCCTGTAGCGTCTCGGCCTACCTGCGTTCCTTAAGCTCGGTAATGGTGGCAAGTACCTCGTCGAGCCCACTGACGAGGTCATCAACGACAATGAGCGCGTTTGTACTGCGGAGTTCGTCAACCGAGTATGCGCCGGTCGCAACCGCAATGAAGGGTAGCGATGCAGAGTCGGCGGCTAGCCCGTCGTTGGGGGTGTCGCCGATGATCACGTGTGTTCCTTCACCGAGCGTGGGGGCCACGAGCGAGGTGAGGTGAGGACGGTTGGGTGAACGATCGCCGAAGAACGAGTTCTGCCAGTTGAAGTCGTCGATGGAGTAGCCGGCTGCTAAGAGTTTGTAGCGCGAATGCAGCGGACCATTTCCGGTGAGTAGTGCATTTCCCCAGCCTCGGCCCGCAACTTCACGCAGTGCCTGTGGTCCACCAGCAACCGCCTCGCGGGTATATCCGTTCTCGTGTTGGGCGCGCGTACGCACGTCGAGTTCAGCGAGCAGGTCGTCCAGCATCGCCAGTGGGTGGCCGTTGAGCTCGAGCAGTTCGGTGAGTAGCTGCCCCTCAGTCATCCCGTGCGGGTTGGCAATGCGGTGGCGTGGCGGGCCGCCGGTGACGCGGCTGAATGCGTCGAGATAGACAGTTGCTCCGTCACGAGAGTTGTGAATGAGTGTGCCGTCGATGTCCCACAGGATGTGCGTTTTCACTGTTTCATTGTCCCACGCTCGGGGGTGCGACAATTGAGGGGTGTCTGCATGCAAGAGTTGCGGCAGGCTCTCGTGATCGGCTGCTGAGGGGACTCGTTCGTGCCAGGTGCTTTGCCCATTGCAGATCCAGCACCCCTCGATGGCGCACTTCCCGCATCCGCCGCCGTCGGCTCTGAAGGTCGCCCATGGAGTGTCTACATCCACGTTCCGTTTTGCCGGGTGCGGTGCGGTTACTGCGACTTCAACACGTACACGAGCGACGAGTTGCGCGGGGCCAAACGATCCGACTACGCGACGGAAGCCATTGCAGAAATCGCGCTGGCATCCGCGGTGTTGTCTCAGGCAGGCGTCGCTTCCCGACAAGCATCAACAGTGTTTTTCGGTGGCGGCACGCCTACTTTGTTGCCAGTGACCGACCTCACTCGGATGCTTGCTGCTGCGCGTGACACGTGGGGCTTCACTTCGGATGCCGAGGTGACCACCGAGGCAAATCCTGACTCTGTGGATCGAGACTATTTGCTCGCGCTCAAGGAAGCGGGCTTCACTCGTGTGTCGTTCGGGATGCAATCTGCGGTGCAGCACGTGCTCGCAACCCTCGAGCGAACTCATGACCCTGAACGCGTACCACATGTGGTGACGTGGGCGCGCGAGGTGGGGCTCGATGTGAGTCTTGACCTGATCTACGGCACACCGGGGGAGAGCCTCGAGGATTGGGAGCGCTCACTCGATCACGCCATTGCGCAGAACCCCGACCACATTTCTGCCTACGCGTTGATTATTGAGACGGGAACCAAGCTGGCCGGGCAGATCCGTCGCGGCGTGGTTGCCCCGGTCGATGATGATCTGCAGGCGGACATGTATGAGCTGGCCGAGCAGAAACTGAGTGCTGCGGGGTATGAATGGTATGAGGTCAGCAATTGGGGCAAGGCCAGCAATGATCCTGACGTGAGCAATACCAGTCGCCACAACCTTGGCTACTGGCTTGGCAACGACTGGTGGGGTGTTGGGCCTGGTGCACATAGCCACGTCGGCGGAGTGCGCTGGTGGAATGTGAAGCATCCTGCCGCGTATGCCGACCGCATCGCTGCCGGACACTCGCCCGGAGCTGGTAGAGAGATACTCGCTGACTCCAGCAAGTACTTGGAGCACGTGTTGTTGCGAACCCGAGTGCGGAACGGTCTCCCCATAAACACGCTCGATGCGGATGGCCGTAATGCAGTCGCTGGTCTCATTGCTGAGGAGCTCGTGGATGCGCGTGCGGCCTTGAGCGGAACGATTGAGCTCACGCTGAAGGGGCGCCTGCTCGCGGATGCCGTGGTTCGACGATTGCTCGCTGACGCCCCGATCTAGAGCGGTGAGGGTGGTGGGTTCGAGCTACTTAATAAAGGCAAATGTGAGCGGATAGCTGTAGGCCTGCCCATTGTTTGCGGCGATTGCGGCGATGATGCTGAAGATGACAATGATTACGCCGATGGCGAGAATGATCAAGACTCCGATGCCCGCGATCGAGAGGATTCCGCCTAAAAAGAATCCGATATACATGGTGATCTGAAAGTTCAGTGCGGTGCGGGTGTGCGCGCGCACGAAGGGACCCCGGTCCTTGAAGACGAGGTAGCCGACTAGCGCGGGAATGAATGCGAAGAAGATTCCACCAATGTGAATCAACGTCGACCAGAGCTTCTCGTCGCTCGGACTCATCGGTTGGATCGGTGCGTACGGAGAACTGTTGGGGGGTGTGGAGTCTGACATGACTCCATTAAAGCCTGCATCGGGCAAAAGCGTGCATTGGGCAAAAGAATGGCCCCGAGAGCCTAAGCTCCCGGGGCCGAGTCTTAATTGGCTACTAAATTTTGTGTTACTTGACGAGGCGAAGTGCGAAGGGGTAACGGTAGCTCGTGCCGTCCTTGGCCTTCGTGAATGCGATGATCGAGTAGATTACGCCGACCGCCCAGATTGCGAAGCTGAGCAGGCCCTGGATAATTGCGAAGAGGCCGAAAGTCACAATGGAGAGGATCAAGCCGAGGATAAACAAGGCGACCTGTGCGATCGCCAGTGTGATCTGGAAGTTCAGCGCTTCCTTGGCTTCTACATTGGTGAAAGTGCCGCGGTCCTTGAAGATCAGCCAGATGATGAGTGAGGGCAGGAAGCTGAGGATTCCGCCCAGATGAGCGAATGACGCCCACTGGTTGTCCTCAGCCGTTGTCAGTTGCGCTGCCGGCTGCGGTGCGGCGGGCTGCGGATTTGCGTCAGTCATGTGTTCGTGCCTTTCAGGTGAACGAGGGAAGTTCCCGGGTTTCATCAAAATGCTCGGTGTAACACCTGAGCATGTCCCCGGAGGGGTAGCGCCCAAGTACAGACACACGCTAGCGCTAAAGACTCGCGCGGTGCAACGGGTGTGTCGTGGTGTGTCGAGTAAGATTGGCAGTCGAACGGATTGAGTGCCAATCAAGAGAGGTGGGTGGTGGCATGGTTTCCGCCCGCGGACTTGATGTGCTTCGAGTCATCGTGCAGGACTACGTTGCTACGCGCGAGCCTGTCGGATCCAAGTCGATAGTGGAGCGTCATTCTTTTGGCGTGTCTGCAGCAACGATTCGCAACGACATGGTTCTGCTTGAAGATGAAGAGCTGATTGCCGCGCCCCACACCTCGTCTGGTCGCGTGCCCACCGATAAGGGCTACCGGATGTTTGTAGACCAGCTTGCCGATCTGCGGCCCCTCACAAGCGCCCAACGTCAGGCGATCGAATCTTTCCTGGGCCAAGCAGACGACCTTGACGATGTTCTTGCCCGCACGGTGAGGATGTTGTCCCAGCTGACAAACAGCGTCGCGCTCGTACAGTATCCCTCGCTGGCAACCGCTCGGGTGCGTCACATTGAGTTGGTCCGACTGAGCACTTCGCGCATCATGTCGGTGTTCATTACAGATTCTGGCCGCATCGAACAACGGCTTCTTGATGTTTTCGAGCCCCTTGATGATGTGTTTCTTGGCGAAATGCGGGCAAAGTTGAACTCCGCTCTGAATGGGCAGTCGCTGCCGGAAGCGGCGGAGCGGCTCGCGAATTTTGCCGACATTTTTCCTGTCGAACGCCAACCGATTGTCAGTCAGGTGGCATCCAGTCTGGTTGAGCAGGTCTTGGCAAACCGTCATGACAAACTCGTATTAGCGGGCACAGCAAACCTTGCGCGAACTGAGCAAGACTTCGCGGGGAGCATTTTTCCCGTACTTGAGGCAATAGAAGAGCAAGTTACTTTGTTACGTCTCTTTGGAGAGATGCAGGTAACTAGCGGTTCTGTGTCTACTCGCATTGGGCGCGAGAACGCAGAATTCGGACTTGAAGAGACGTCTGTCGTTACGGGTGGGTATTCCTCGTCGGGCGGAGGCGTCGCGCGATTGGGTGTGTTAGGCCCAACTCGCATGGACTATTCGAACAATATGGCGGCAGTTCGCGCAGTAGCGCGGTACCTGTCACGACTTTTAGAAGACAACTGAGCTCGTAAGGAGCAATCGGAACTTTGGCAGATCACTACGAAGCACTCGGCGTTGCGCGCGAGGCCACGCCCGAAGAAATTAAGAAGGCGTACCGCAAGCTCGCTCGAGAGTTGCATCCCGACGTCAACCCCAGCGCCGACGCGTCTGAACGATTCAAGACAGTCACGCACGCCTATGACGTCTTGAGCGATCCGCAGCAGCGTCAGCAGTACGACATGGGAGGCAGCGGTGGCGGTTTCGGCGGCGCAAATTTCGGCTTTGGCGACATTTTCGAAACCTTCTTCGGCGGTGGCGGTGGCGGTCAATCGGTCGGGCCTCGTTCACGACGTGAGCGCGGTCAGGATGCCCTGCTGCGCGTTGAGGTGAGCCTCAAGGACACGATGTTTGGCGTATCGCGCGATATCGAGGTCAACACGGCTGTGCTGTGTGAGACCTGTGAGGGTAGCTGCTCGGCACCGGGCTCTTCACCGGTGCGCTGTGACATTTGTCAGGGCAGCGGTCAGATACAGCGCCAAGTACGCAGTCTTTTGGGTAACGTCATGACCTCGAGCCCGTGTGGAACGTGCCGCGGCTACGGCAACATCATCGTGAACCCCTGCGCCACGTGTGCAGGACAGGGCCGAGTGCGTGCGCAGCGCACCATTTCCGTGGACATCCCGGCGGGTATCGAAACTGGGTTGCGGTTGCAGATGCCCGGCCAAGGTGAAGTCGGGCCGGCGGGTGGACCCAACGGTGACCTCTTCCTGGAGATAAAGGTTCGTCACCACGACGTCTTTAGCCGCTCCGATGATGATTTGCTTGCGACCGTCGAGGTTCAGATGCTCGATGCGATCTTGGGCACCACCGTCACCCTTGACGGCTTGGACGACACAGTCGAAGTGCATATTAAGCCCGGCACGCAGAGTGGCGAAGTGCTCACCGTTAAAGAGCGGGGGATCACGAGCCTGCGCGGTGGCGGTCGAGGTGACCTGCGACTGGGCATCCAGGTGGTCACTCCGACCAAGCTGAGTGGCGCAGAGCAGACGCTCGTTAAGCAGCTCGCGGCGATCCGCAAGAACAAAGCGCCAGAGTTTGCTGAGTTCCAGCAGGGACTCTTTGCGAAGTTGCGCGACCGGTTCCTGTAGGCGAACACAGTGGCTCATCTCTATATCGATGAAGAACTCGACGACGCGAAGGTCGGCGACACTGTTTCGCTTACTAAGGCGGAGGCGCGCCACGCGGTAACAGTATCGCGACTTGCCGTCGGAGAAACTGTCGCGATTAGCAACGGCGCAGGGCTCACCGTTTCTGGGCGAATAACCACCGCAGAACACACCGAGCTCAGCATCGAAGTTGCCGAAGTGCAGCACGCTGCCCGAAACACTCCCGCTGTGTTCCTTGCGCAAGCGCTCGCAAAAGCGGACCGAGATGACCTCGCCGTTCAAGTCGCCACCGAGCTCGGCATCGATGGCGTAATTCCGTGGTCGGCTGCGCGCAGCATTTCGCGTTGGCAGGGCGCAAAGGTTGCCAAAGGCCGCGACCGTTGGGCAGCAATCGTGCGCGAGGCGAGCAAGCAATCGTTACGCACCTGGTTGCCCGACGTGCTTGATCTCGTCACGACGAAGCAACTGGCCGCGTTCGCTTCCAGCACCCGGATGCTCGTGCTCGAGCCAACCGCAACCGAGACCATCTCCGACCTTGTCGTGGATGATCGCGACATTGTGCTCGTCGTCGGACCCGAGGGTGGCGTGGCAGATCATGAGCTCGAGCTATTGACGGCGGCCGGAGCATCCACGGTTCGACTGGGTAGTGAAGTTCTGCGCACGTCAACGGCGGGCCCTGCGGCGCTTGCGGTCCTTAACGTCAAGCTTGGTCGCTGGGGCTAGAGGTTTAGGCTAGAGCTATGTCTGATTCCCCTTCGATCTTTACTAAGATCATCGCTCGCGAGATTCCCGCGGATATCGTCTTCGAGTCAGATTCCGTAATCGCGTTTCGCGATATCGCGCCCCAAGCGCCTGTGCATCTGCTCGTCGTTCCTAAGACCGAGGAGTTTTCCAATGTTGCCGAGCTTGCCGCAGGCAATCCGGCATTGCTGGCTGAGCTGGTTTCGGTGGCACAGCAACTGGCCGATGAGCACACGCAGAGTGAGTACCGATTGATTTTCAACACCGGCGAAAGTGCCGGTCAAACCGTGTTCCACGCTCACGCTCATGTGCTCGGTGGACACCTCGAGGAAGGCACCCTTGGTCATTAGTGACTCCGAGTCCGTAGGCAGTGAGAAAGCACATCCCCCCGAGCGCGATAGCGTATCGATTGAAGTAGATGGCGTAGCCATGGTGCGGCTGCTAGGCCCACACGATCGACTGTTCCGCGTGGTCGAAAGCAAGTTTCCGGATGTCGAAATGCACGTTCGGGGAAACCAGATCACCTTGAGTGGCGACTCCGTTTCAGTCGCAGCCGCCCACGAACTCGTGGAGGAACTCGTCACAATGGTGCGCGGCGGACACGACCTCGGCACGCAAGAGGTCGAATCGTCGGCGAGCATCCTGCGGCAGAGTCAGGGCAGCCCGAACCTGTTGCTTGGCCAAACGATTCTGACCGCTCGTGGCAAAGCCATTCGGCCCAAGACCTTGGGGCAGTCGCAGTATGTCGAGGCGATGGACAACAACACCATCGTTTTCGGGATCGGCCCGGCAGGAACAGGCAAGACCTATCTTGCGATGGCAAAGGCCGTCCAAGCCCTGCAGCGCAAAGAAGTCGACCGCATTATTCTGAGTCGACCGGCGATTGAGGCTGGAGAGCGACTGGGCTTCTTGCCCGGTTCCCTCACTGACAAGATTGACCCGTACCTTCGGCCACTCTACGACGCGCTCAACGACATGATGGATCCAGAGCTGGTACCTAAGCTTCTGGCCGCTGGCACCGTTGAGGTTGCTCCTCTCGCCTACATGCGCGGGCGCACCCTCAACAACTCGTTTGTTGTTCTTGATGAGGCCCAGAACACCACCCCAGAGCAGATGAAGATGTTCCTGACACGGCTGGGGTTCGACTCGAAGATGGTCATCACGGGCGACGTCACCCAGGTCGACCTGCCCGAGGGTGCGAGTGGGCTCAAGCTCGTCTCGAACGTGCTCACAGACATCGACGACATCCATTTCTCTGAGCTCACGAGTGCCGACGTCGTGCGTCATAGCCTGGTTGGCCGGATTGTTGACGCGTACACAACGTACGATGCCGAGAAGCAGCGCGATGACTATTACCGCAAGAACCGACCGCGCGCTCGAAGCCGCAACCACGAGGGACGTTAGCGTGTCTATTGAGATCAACAACGAGTCGGGCATCGACGTAGACGAACACGCGTTTCAGCGACTGTGCACCTTCGCTCTCGACCAGCTTCATGTGCATCCGGATGCCGAACTAGGCATTGTGTTTGTCGACGAAGCAGCCATGGAGCAGCTTCACGTGCAGTGGATGGACGAACCCGGCCCCACCGACGTTCTCAGTTTTCCGATGGATGAATTGCGCCCCGGAACCGAAGAACGCCAGACCGCCGCTGGGCTGCTCGGCGACATCGTGGTGTGCCCCCAGGTTGCGATTTCGCAGGCAGAGACCGCAGGGCATCCGCCACTTGATGAAATGCTGTTGCTGACCACGCACGGACTGCTGCATTTGCTCGGATTCGACCACGCGGAACCCGACGAAGAAAAAGAGATGTTTAGCCTGCAGCGCGAAATTCTGTTGGGCTTTGCCCTTGCCGAACGAAGCCGGTAGCCGCTCATGCTGAACGGCATCTTCATCACCGCCGCGATCCTGCTAGTTTCGCTCGGTGGTTTGCTTGCAGCGGCCGACTCCGCACTGACAGTGCTCAGTCGCAGCGATCTGGTTGAACTTTCGGGTCGCAGTCGGGCGAAGAAATCCATTCTCGCGATCTCCCACGACTTGGGCGCTCACTTTAACGCGCTTAACTTCATGCGAATCGTGCTCGAAACCACTGCGGCCGTTCTCGTGACGCTAGTGCTCGCTGCCGTGTTCGAGCAGTGGTGGCTTGCGCTGCTGTTCAGCGCACTCATCATGACGGGCGCATCATTCGTTCTAGTCGGCTCCAGCCCTCGAAGCGTTGGGCGTGCCCACTCGCGCAAAGTGATCCAGATCGCTGCACCCTTGGTGCGCGGCATCCGCGTGATCTTGGGCCCCATCGCCGACGCCCTCGTCGCTATCGGTAACCGCGTGACCCCCGGTAGGCCACGAACGGCAACCTTCTCTAGCGAAGAACAACTGCTGAGCATGGTGGATGAAGCCACCGAACATGAAGTTCTGGATCAGGAAGATCGCGACCTCATCCACTCAATTTTTGAGTTCAACAGCACAGTGGTACGTGAGGTTATGATTCCGCGAACCGACATGGTGACGGTCGATGCCGATGTGACTGCGAGTGCGGCAATGGGGCTGTTCCTCAGTCGCGGAGTTTCACGAGTTCCGGTTATCGGTGAAGACATCGATCAGGTTATGGGCGTGCTTTATCTTCGCGACGTTTCCCGGGTGGTCTACGAACAACCCATTGAGGCCGACAAGCTCACGACTCGAGAGCTGGCTCGCCCCGCCCTGTTCGTGCCGGAATCACAGCGCGCCGACAGCCTGCTGCGTCAAATGCAGCTCGAATCGAATCATCTTGCGATGGTTGTCGACGAGTACGGCGGCATCGCAGGGCTAGTCTCATTGGAAGACCTCATCGAAGAACTCGTCGGCGATATCTCTGACGAGTACGACCGTGAGGTAGCAGAGTTCGAAGAGCTCGCTGATGGCACGTTCCGGGTGAGCGCGCGATTGCCGATCGATGAACTGGGTGACCTGTTCGGCCTCGAACTTGACGATGACGAGGTCGACTCTGTCGGCGGTCTGATCATGAAAACTTTGGGCCGGCTGCCCGAGAGCGGTGCGGTAGCGCACTATTCCGGACTGGTACTCACAGCCGAGCGTACCGAGGGGCGACGCAAACGCATCAGCACGGTGCTTGTCGCTAAAGACCCCTCCCTTGACAATCAGCACGACTCAACCTCGGATGAACGAGAGAACGGTGAATCACAGTGACCGACGTCAGTGAGTTCAGAGCAGGATTTGTGACCTTTGTTGGTCGACCCAACGTCGGAAAGTCGACGCTCACTAACGCGCTCGTTGGCGAAAAGGTGGCCATTACCTCGTCGAAGCCGCAAACAACGCGACGCGCGATTCGTGGGTTGGTTCACCGGGAGGACGGTCAGCTGATTATCGTTGACACCCCCGGTATGCACCGCCCGCGCACCCTGCTGGGCGAGCGACTCAACTCGATCGTGCAAGACACTCTGGGCGAAGTAGACGTGATCGGGCTGTGCATCCCCGCCAACGAAAAGATTGGTCCTGGCGACCGCTACATCAACGAACAACTCGATTCGTTTCCCCGCGCAAAGAAGGTGGCAATCGTCACCAAAATTGACGCCTCATCGCGACCGGGTGTCGCAGAGCAACTTCGTGCCGTGAGTGAACTGCGCGACTGGGACGAGATCATCCCTATTTCGTCGTTTGACAGCATCCAGCTCGACATTTTGGCGACCGAACTCGTGAAACTGATGCCCGTGTCGCATGCCCTCTACCCTGATGATGCAGTCACTGACGAGTCAACCGAGTCGCGTGTTGCGGAGCTGATTCGCGAAGCTGCGCTCGAAGGCGTTATGGACGAACTGCCGCACTCGATCGCGGTCACTATTGACGACATGATCGAACGCGAGGACAAAGACTTGCTCGAAGTATTCGCCAACATCTTTGTTGAGCGTGACAGCCAGAAGGGAATCATCATCGGCAAGGGTGGCGAGCGCTTGCAGGATGTCGGAGCTCGCGCACGTGCGGAGATTGAGAAGCTCGTGGGCAAGCAGATCTTCTTGTCGCTGCGGGTGAAAGTTGCCAAAGAATGGCAGCGTGACTCCAAGCAGTTGGGTCGTTTGGGCTTCTAGTGCCCGCTCTGATCGCGGCACGGCTGTGGGATAACGGTTGGGGAACCACTCGCTAATCTGCGCTCAGGCAGTGCTATTCTGAAATGGTGTTGTTCGGTCTGCTCCTCCTTAGCTGCCGCGACGAGTCCTAATCCAGGCCTCACTCGTCGCGGAGTTTGTCATTGGCTGACCAGATCCGTAACGAGTGGCCCACAAGGCCTTGAGAGCAGCAGGAGCACCAAATGAAGAACAATCAGTCCGCATCCTCGATGCCGATCCACAAGTACCGTCCGTTTCACGAGATCATTTCTGTTGATCTGCCGGACCGCACGTGGCCCTCGAAGCGCATCACTAAGGCACCGCGCTGGTGTGCCGTCGATCTTCGTGATGGCAATCAGGCGCTGATCGACCCGATGAGCCCCGAACGCAAGCGGATCATGTTTGATCTGCTTGTCAACATGGGCTACAAAGAGATCGAGGTTGGCTTTCCCTCGGCAAGCCAGACCGACTTCGACTTTGTTCGTTCGCTCATTGAAACTAACGCGATCCCGGATGACGTCACCATTCAGGTTCTCACTCAGGCCCGTGAAGAGCTGATCACACGCACCTACGAGTCGATTAAGGGTGCCAAGCAGGCGATCGTGCACCTGTACAACTCCACGAGTGTGCTGCAGCGTGATGTGGTGTTCCGCAAAGACCGTCAGGGCATCATCGATATCGCACTGACTGGCGCGCGCATTTGTAAGGCTTCCGAGGCAATGGTGCCCGAGACCGACGTCTACTACGAGTACTCGCCAGAGAGCTACACGGGCACCGAGCTCGAGTTCGCTGTTGACATCTGCAATCAGGTGCTCGAAGTATTCCAACCCACTCCTGAGCGCAAAGTCATCATCAACCTTCCCGCAACGGTCGAGATGGCAACCCCCAATGTTTATGCAGACTCCATTGAGTGGATGTCGCGCAACATCAACCACCGCGAGAACGTTCTCATCTCGCTGCACCCGCACAACGACCGCGGAACCGGCATCGCAGCAGCCGAACTCGGCTACCTAGCCGGTGCCGACCGCATCGAGGGCTGCCTTTTCGGCAATGGTGAGCGCACCGGAAACGTTGACCTCGTTGCATTGGGGCTGAACCTATTCACGCAAGGCATTGACCCTCAAATCGATTTCAGTGATCTCGATGAGATCCGTCGCACTGCTGAGCACTGCAACCAGTTGAAGGTGCACGAGCGCAGCCCGTGGGCTGGCGACCTGGTTTACACGGCCTTCAGCGGATCGCATCAGGATGCGATCAAGAAGGGCTTTGAGGCGATGGCCGCTCAGGCTGAGCGCGAGGGCAAGCACGTTGACGAGTTGGTGTGGGCTGTTCCTTACCTGCCGGTGGACCCGAAAGACTTAGGCCGCGGCTACGAAGCTGTTGTTCGCGTCAACTCGCAATCGGGCAAGGGTGGCGTTGCCTACCTGTTGAAGGCAGACCACAGCCTCGATCTGCCGCGCAAACTGCAGATCGAATTCAGTGGTGTCGTGCAGTCAAAAACTGACTCTGAGGGCGGCGAAGTTTCGAGCGAGCAAATCTGGACCTCGTTCCAAGATGAGTACCTGCCGGCATCCGCCGATCAGGTCGACCAAAAGTGGGGTCGCTACGAATTGCTCGCCACGCGCACAACAAGCGCCAACGACGGAGAAGTGAGCCTAGAGGCACGGTTGCGAGTTGATGACACTGAGATCGACACCAACCACAGCGGTAATGGCCCGATCGATGCTTTCTTGAACACGCTTTCTGAGCAGGGAGTCGACGTAAAGCTCTACGACTACGTTGAGCACACGATGGGTGCCTCAAGCAACGCGCAGGCCGCGGCCTACGTTGAGCTCGATATTCACGGTCAACGTCTATGGGGTGTTGGCATCGATGGCGACATTTCGCGGGCATCGCTCAAGGCAATTGTCTCGGCCGTCAACCGTTGGGTGCGAGCAACACACACTGCCCCCGAACCAGAACTGGTCGCAAGTTAGCTCACGCGCTTTCGCGAACACACACGCCTCGTAGCCCCGTGCTGTGGGGCGTCTGTGTTTGCTGCAGTGGAGGTCTTACGGCCGACGGAACTTCGGCATGCCGCTGATGGTGCGCTGCTCGGGTAGCGTCCAATTGAAGAGCACCGCCAATACGCGCACGCCCACCGTGAGAGCAACACAGATAGAGGCGGCGAGAAATACGGGAACGTCGAAGCTCCGCATGACGACGAGGCTCGTCGTTCCGACGGTTGCGGCGACCGCATAGAGCGAACCGACGTGCATGAGCGCGATGGGTAGCGAGAGCAGCATGTCGCGAAGAATGGATCCTCCAACCGCGGAGATTACGCCCACGAAAATTGCGGGAACTTCGGGGAGCCCGAGCGAGAGAGCCTTGGTGGTGCCGATCGCGCCGAAGAGACCGATGGTCAGCGCATCCAACACCGTGATTAGTGGGCCAAGGCGGGCAATCAGCCGCTCAAGCAGCATTCCAAATAGTGCGGCACCCGTGACGACCACCAAATACCAGTTGGTTGTGAGCACAGCGGGCACTTCAGAAAGCACGACATCGCGGATGATTCCGCCGCCGAACCCCGTCGCGATTCCGATAATCGCGATGCCCAAGAGATCGAGCCTGCGGTCACGAAACTGAGAAGCGAACATGGCGCCCTGCATCGCACCGACGCCAACGGCAAGCAGTCCAGCCAACAGCGGGATCTCGAATGTCTCATTCACGGACTATTCGTACCATGCCGGATCCGCGCTCAGCTGTTGTGCTGAAGGCAAGCCTGCAATCGACCTGCTGAGAGAAGTGAAAGGTGGGAAGACGCGAGCAGCGATAGAGGGCTCGGGAATGGAGGCGGCGCATCGCGCATGCATCCTCGACCCGGCCGTACGCTGCTGCATCCTCGAAAACTCAGGAGAATCTGCGCGGGTGGCGCCTCGATCCCCGCAAACTGGTAAGGCGACACATCAACGCGCCTAAGTTTCCTGAGTTTCCGAAAGGGAGCGGTCAGCATCCGAAAAGTGAAGGCCAGGGTTCACTGGCGGCTCGAGGGTAACCCTGCAAAAACGGGTCGCAACAAAAAGTGGAGAACACTGAGATGCGCCAGTGGATTCCTCACTCGACGTCCGTCAACTTTTTATAGAGACGCCGCGGCGATCACCGGCGTCCTCCACGCCGCCCGCGCGGAACTAGGCGCAAGCCTCCAGCAGTCCATGCCACCATCGAGTGAACCGCAAGAACTGACCTCTGAGGCTCACGTTGCGCGATGCGCGTGGGGGCGAACAAGTTGCGACGATCCACTGGTCATGCAAAACCCAGGACGGCGTGGTGATGATTCCACTTCTTGGGCCCACAACTGCCGAGTAGCCGCGGGCCGTCGCTCAGCGAAATAGCTGCGGCACGGGGGATACTTGAGGGGTGCCTACCTATCGTGATGAAGCCGTCGTGCTGCGCACCCACAAACTGGGTGAAGCAGACCGCATTGTCACAATGCTCTCGCGCGAGCACGGCAAGATCCGTGCGGTAGCCAAAGGTGTTCGTCGCACGGCGTCAAAGTTTGGGGCGCGACTGGAACCATTCATGGTTGCCGACATCCAGTGCTATATCGGTCGCAGCCTCGACATCATCCAGCAGGCCGAATCTTTGGGCTCATATGGTGCAGAGATTACGGCAGACTATGCGAGCTACACCGCCGCGAGCGTGATGGTCGAGACTGCGGACAAGGTCACGGATGACGACGGCTCGCTTCAGCAATATCTCCTGCTGGTGGGCGCGCTTCGTTCTCTCGCGCGGCGCGAGCACAACCCGAGTCTGACGCTTGATTCGTACCTGCTGCGCAGCCTCTCAATTGCCGGGTGGGCGCCAAGCTTTGTCGACTGTGCCGTCACGGGGGCGCTAGGCCCGCACTCGGTTTTCGTTGCACAGTTGGGTGGTGTTGTCGCCGACGAGGTTGCCCCGCCAGGCTCGCCGCGACTCAACGCAGACACGCTTGAGTTGCTGGGTGCCCTGCTTGCCGGCACTTGGGATGTGGCAGAAGCATCTGATGAACGTTCGCGTTCTCACGCTAGCGGCGTCGTTGCCGCGTACACGCAGTTTCACTTGGAGCGCAGTCTTCGCTCCATTCAGCATGTGGATCGGAGCGCATGAGCCGCGTAGCAAAAACTCACAAAGATGCCGTCGAATTTCGTCCGCTCGATTGGACGGGAATCCAGCCGCCTCAGCTACCTAAGGGCGCTGTTCCTGAGCACATCGCAATTGTCATGGACGGCAATGGCCGCTGGGCTAATGCGCGCGGCCTGACGCGAGTGGAAGGCCACAAAGCAGGCGAGGCGAGCCTGCTTGATGTGGTGGCCGGCGCCATCCAAATTGGGGTCAAACACATCAGTGTTTACGCGTTCTCGACGGAGAACTGGAGCCGTTCACCCGAAGAGGTGCGCTTTCTTATGGGATTCAACCGCGACGTTTTGCATCGTCGCCGGGATCAACTTAATGAGTGGGGTGTGCGCGTGCGGTGGGCTGGCCGACGCCCCCGGCTGTGGACCTCGGTGATCAAAGAGTTGCAGTTCGCCGAGAAGCTCACGGAGCAGAACAGCACTCTCACTCTGACGATGTGTGTGAACTATGGCGGCCGAACCGAGATTGCGGATGCCGTGCGCTCAATCGCTGACGATGTTGCGGCAGGCACACTGAAGCCGTCTGCGGTCTCGGAGAAGCTCATCCAGAAACGTCTCTATCAACCTCAGCTTCCCGATGTTGACCTCTTTGTGCGCTCGTCGGGGGAGCAGCGGATGAGCAACTTCATGCCCTGGCAGAGTGCCTATGCCGAGATGGTGTTCTTAGACACGCTCTGGCCTGATTTCACACGGGAGCAGTTGTGGCAGGCGATCGAGATCTATGCGCGTCGCACACGGCGCTTCGGTGGAGCTGTCGATGCTCCTGATACCTCTCCCCGCTAACCTTCCGTTCGTTTTGGTCACAGTGACTGTAAGGTGTATTCTGTGTTCAGGTCACGAGGACTCTTACAGAAAGGGGCGGCGATGCAGAAGAACAAACAGCGAATTTCGCTCGCGGTCTCTACCGTGATTTTTGCACTGCGCCCCATCCCGGAGTCCGGCGAAAGCGCGCTCTGGATCCCCTTGGTGCGCCGCAACCGAGAACCGTTTGCTGGCCAGTGGGCGTTGCCCGGTGGCTGGGTCGATAACGACGAAAGCCTTGCGGATGCCGCGGCTCGCAACTTGCTCGAGACCACAGCGCTTGAACCGGCCTACCTTGAGCAGCTCTACGCTTTTGGTGACGTAGAGCGTTCGGTCAGCAGCAGAGTGGTCTCGATCATCTACTGGGCGCTCGTTCGCCAAGAGGAGGCGGACCGCGCGACGGAGGGTGAGAATGTTCGCTGGTTCGCCGCTGATGATCTTCCTGAACTGGCCTTCGACCACAACGTCATCATCGACTACGCCCTCTGGCGTCTGCGCACCAAGATGGAATATTCGCGCATCGCCCGCGCATTCCTCGGGGAAACTTTCACACTGAGCGAGTTGCGGCTCGTGCATGAAGCCGTGTTGCAGAGGCAACTCGACCCGGCTAACTTCCGCCGCCAAATCGAAAATTCGGGCTCACTGGTGCCCACCGACCACGTTGTCTCGGGTGGGCGTCACCGGCCGCCGAGGCTATACCGCTATGACGAGGGTGTTGAGCTCGTTGACAACGGCCCGCTGGGGCACACAAAGACAGGGAGCACTCGTGTCATCAATTGATTCGACCATTCAGCGCATCGTCAAGACCGGAGGAGGCGAAACCTGTGCTCCTGAGCTGGCGGATGGTCCCTGGACCTTTGACCTCGGCGTGCCCAGCTACGGACCCGGCGCGTCGATGGGCGATGTCATCCCCACCGGCGCACCTCGTCAGGGTCAACTTCCTGTCGAGTACCAGAAAGCATCCAACGAAGACCTCAACGCCCGCATCGTTGCTGCAAAAGCGACCCTCGGCGATCGTGCGGTGATTCTCGGCCACTTCTACCAGCGTGACGAAGTGGTGGAGCACGCCGACTTCCTCGGCGATTCGTTCCAGCTTGCCAATGCGGCACAGACCGTGCCGAACGCTGAAGCGATCGTTTTCTGTGGCGTGCACTTTATGGCCGAAACCGCAGATATCCTCGCCCGTTCCGATCAGGCAGTGATTCTGCCCAACCTCGCCGCGGGGTGTTCAATGGCTGACATGGCCGACATCGACTCGGTGGAAGAGTGCTGGGAGCAACTCACGGAGGTGTACGGTACTGAGCCGGATGCCGATGGCCGTGTGCCGATCATCCCCGTCACATACATGAACTCGTCTGCTGCGCTCAAGGGGTTCTGTGGCCGCAATGGTGGAATCGTCTGCACGAGTTCTAATGCCACAACAGTGTTGGAGTGGGCGTATGAGCGTGGGCAGCGTGTGCTGTTCTTCCCCGACCAACACCTGGGGCGTAACACGGCGAAGAAGATGGGCATCTCGACCGATCTGATGCCGATGTGGAACCCCAACAAGCCGCTCGGCGGTAACGATGCTGAGACACTCACCGACGCGAAGGTTGTGCTCTGGCACGGCTTCTGCAGTGTGCACAAACGCTTTAATGTCGGCCAGATCGAGCAGGCGCGCGCAGAGTACCCCGGCGTTCGCGTGATCGTGCACCCCGAGTGCCCGATGCCGGTTGTGGATGCCGCAGATGAGGCGGGGTCGACCGACTACATCCAGAAGGCTGTTGCTGCAGCGACGGAGCCCACGACCTTCGCGATCGGCACCGAGATCAATATGGTAAACCGTCTTGCAGCCCAGTATCCGCAGCACACGATTTTCTGCCTTGACCCGGTGGTGTGCCCCTGCTCGACCATGTACCGCATTCACCCCGGTTACCTCGCCTGGGTGCTCGAGGGGCTCGTTCGTGGTGAAGTACTCAACCAGATCACTGTTGCTGATGACGTCGCAGAACCAGCGCGGGTTGCTCTCGAGCGGATGCTCGCCGCCAAGCCCCCGGCCGCGACGAAAGAGGCTTAACCATGGCACGGGTCATTGTTGTCGGCACAGGAATTGCGGGGCTCATCACGGCCTACCGTGCGAGCGCCCACCATGATGTGGTTCTCGTCACGAAGGCAGAACTCGCAGAGAGCAATACGAAGTATGCCCAGGGCGGTATTGCTGCGGTGCTGTTTCCCGATGACTCGGTCGCTAGCCACGTTGCTGACACGATGCGTGCTGGTGCCGGACTGTGCGAGCGGGATGCCGTCGAAGTGTTGTGCAGTGAAGGTCCGCTTCGGGTGCAAGAGTTGATTTCGCTCGGTGTTGAGTTCGACCGCATCAACAATGGTGAGCTTGCGCGTGGCCACGAAGCGGCCCACTCCTCGCGCCGCGTTATTCATGCCGGTGGGGACGCCACGGGGCTCGCGATCGAGGTTGCGCTGCTGCGGGCGGTTCGCGCCCTCGCGGTCGAAACGTACGAGTACACGTTCATGCGGGATCTGGTCACCGAAACCGACGCCGATGGCAAACCCCGCGTTACCGGCATCGATGTCATCGCTCGCGACGGTAACTCGCGCGTCATTGACGGCGACATTGTTGTTATCGCCAGTGGGGGAGCAGGCCAACTCTACAAGCACACCACCAATCCTTTCGTGACGACCGGTGATGGTGTGGCGGCCGCGTACCGCGCCGGCGCTGCACTCGCCGATGTCGAATTCTTTCAGTTTCACCCCACCTCGCTTGCCGTCCCGGGCAACCCGTTGGTCTCTGAAGCAGTGCGGGGAGAAGGGGCAACCCTCCTCGATGAACACGGCAAACGCTTCATGTTTGAGGTACACCCGGATGGTGAGCTCGCACCGCGCGACGTTGTTGCCCGTGGCATCGCCCGCGCCATGGCGAAGCAGGGCGGTCGACCCATCATGCTCGACGCCACCGCTCTCGGCACCGAGTTCCTTGCCACGCGGTTCCCGGGAATTACCGAGGTGTGCAAAGAGCACGGCTTCGAGTGGGGAACCGAACCTATTCCTGTCACGCCTGCCGCTCACTACTGGATGGGCGGCATCCGCACCGACATCTCGGGCCGCACGAGCGTGCGCGGACTCTATGCAGTCGGAGAAGCATCCTGCACCGGTGTGCACGGAGCCAACCGCCTTGCCTCGAACTCCCTACTGGAGTCGTTGGTGTTTGCTTGGCGTGCGGCCGACGCGCTCAACGAGCCACAGCGTGCGATCGAGGTAGACGCTCTGGAACCCCAGTGTGAAATTACCGGCAAGGAACCGTTCACTCGCGATCAGTTGCGAGAACTCATGTGGACTCATGTCGGTCTCGAACGCGACGCAACCCGACTCGAGGAAGCCGCGGCGATCCTCGCGAGCTGGCATGCCGACTCCACCACCGTAGAGAGCGCAGAAAACGCGAATCTTCTCGACCTTGCGCGACTCGTTGTTGTTGCCGCCCTCCGTCGCAAAGAGTCCCGTGGTGCACACGAACGCACTGACTATCCCGAGACACGTGACGAGCTCGCGTATTCCACACGCTGGGCAGCAGTCAATGTGGCGGGCGACTTCATCCCCGCCGAAGATCGCATTCCCGTAGAAGATCACGCAGAAACGGCGACTCGATGAACGAACTGCTCGTCGATGACGTGATCCGGATGGCGCTCGCAGAGGATGCGCCGTGGGGTGATATCACGAGTGAGGCCTTCGTGCCCGAGACCGCGGTCGCTACAGCGGTGCTCAATGCCCGCGAGCCCGGCGTAGCAAGCGGCCTCGACGTGTTCGCCCGCACCTTCCTGCTCGTGGATGCCCAAGCCCAAGTAACGCTCCAGGCCAGTGATGGCGACACTTTCACCGCAGGCCAGCAACTGGCTACCGTGTCAGGTAACGCACGCGCGGTGTTCCGGGCGGAGCGCATCGCCCTCAACCTCAGCCAGCGGATGTCAGGAATCGCGACACAAACGGCGGCGTATGTTGCGCAAGTGGCGGGCTCTCACGCGCGCATTGTTGATACGCGCAAGACGACTCCTGGGTTGCGGGCTCTCGAACGGCATGCCGTGCGTTGTGGTGGCGGCCACAACCACCGCTTCAGCCTTTCGGATGCGGTGATGGCCAAAGACAACCACCTGGCGGTGCTCGCTGCTGAAGGAATTGACCTCGGTGAGGCTATTCGTCGCGCTCGCGCTCGCATCGGACACACCACCCACCTTGAGGTGGAGGTTGATCGCCTCGATCAGGTCGAGACAGTGATTTCTGCTGGTGTCGACACGATCATGCTCGATAACTTTTCACTCGATGACTTGCGAGCGGGCGTCGCCTTGGTTGCTGGTCGCGCCATTGTTGAAGCCAGCGGTGGAGTAAACCTCGATACGGTGGCGGCGATTGCCGCGACAGGAGTTGACGTGATCTCTGTGGGGGCTCTCACCCACAGCGTGCGTTCGCTAGATCTCGGTCTCGACATTGCGGTGAGTGCAGCCTCCTAATGATCTTTCTCGACTCAGCAGCAACGACACCCGTGCGCCGCGAGGTCTTGGAGGCAATGTGGCCGCTGCTCACGGGAGATTTCGGAAACCCGTCGAGCCATCACGAGTTGGGGGAGTCGGCGAAGCGTGCCCTTGATGGTGCGCGCACGAGTGTTGCGGCGGCGATCGGGTGCCGGGCATCCGATGTCATTTTCACGTCGGGCGGCACAGAGTCAGACAATCTGGCGATCAAGGGGTTGGCACTCGCTGAACCCCGGGGGCGACACATTGTGACGAGCGCGATTGAGCATGAAGCGGTGCTGGAGTCTGTTGACTATCTGAAACGTATCCACGGTTTCGAGGTCACCGTGTTGCCGGTGAACAGCGAGGGCGTAGTCGACCTGGAGAAGGCGCGGGCGGCACTGCGGCCCGACACGACTCTCTGCACAATCATGTACGCCAACAACGAGGTGGGTGTCGTTCAGCCGATTGCTGCGATAGCCGAACTGTGCCGGGAGCACGCCATACCGATGCACACGGATGCTGTGCAAGCCGCAGGCTGGCTCCCTCTCGGCCTTGCGATGCTTGGCGTCGATGCGCTCAGCCTGTCTGGCCACAAACTTGGTGCGCCCAAGGGCATCGGTGTACTTATCGTGAAGGGCCGCCGCAGCCTCGAACCTGTGCTGCATGGGGGAGGGCAAGAGCGTGGCAAGCGTTCCGGAACCGAGAATGTTGCCGGTGCTGTCGGCTTCGCCCATGCTCTAGCGCTTGCGGAAAGTGACCGTGTGGAGCGCGCAGAGCGCACGGCACGCCTGCGTGACGACTTCGTGGTTGACGTGATGACCCGAGTGCCTGATGCCATCTTTACTGGGCCCGCTCTGGACTCTGACGGAGGCGCCGACACTAATGTGATGCGCCAGACCGCGAGTGGCGCGTCCGCGTCCGCGTCCGCGTCCGCTCCCGAACGCCTCCCGAACAATGCGTCATTCTGTTTCCCCGGCACGAGCGGCGAATCCCTCCTGCTCGAATTGGGTCGCGCCGGAATTATCTGCTCAGCCGGGTCGGCGTGCGCAGTGGGCAGTGACGAGTCCTCTCACGTCCTGATCGCTTTGGGCCTCGGTGAGGCTATCGCGCAGACAGCGGTGCGCTTCAGTCTGAGTGGGGATACGACAGCGGAGCAACTCGCTACGGTCGCGGCTGAGATCGAGACTGCCTACCGTGCGGTGCGCTCGCTCTCGGGATAGTCCCGCAAACCCCAGGCCGCTCCGCCCAGCGCGGTAAGGGTCGCAATCGTCGTCGCAACGCTCGGGATGCGCGTAGCTCCCGGCTGAATCACATACTGAATCGTGCGCTCACTCGACGGCTGGGGGGCATGGATGCTCACGCCCTCCGGCAGCGTCAGTGACGACAGAGCCAACTGCGGGAGTAGAGCAACACCCAAACCCCGAGAGACAAAGCTCAGCACCGCCAAAGAGTTATCCGTCTCCAGCCCAATCTGGGGAGCAAAACCCTCAATATTGCAGAGGGCAAGCAAATGACCACGGCACAGCGCACATCCGGCAATCCAGGCGTCATCAGCCAGGTCGGCAAGGCTGACGCTATCTGCCGACGCAAAAGGGTGACTGTCGGGGAGCACAAGCACCACGGGCTCCGTGAACAATGGCACTGTCGTATGGCCGCCATCGCGAGAAAGATGTGGATCTGCTCGGTCTTCCGGATACGAGAACGTGATCGCCACGTCCGCGGCCCCATCCCGCAACAATTGCAGCGCTTGGGGCGGCTCCGCCTCCACATAGTTCACCGTGAGGTTCGGATGCTGCTGCCGCAGTTGACGGATCAACGGTGGAACCAGCGTCGACGACGCGGTCGGAAAGGCTGCGATGCGGACCGTTCCACTGGAGAGGCCCGCCAATTCTGCGAGTTCGGCGCTCGCGGCATCCACCGCATTGAGCACGGTGACGGCATGACTGGCGAGGGCTCGGCCTGCTTCGGTGAGTCGCACCCCACGACCGGAGCGAACGACGAGAGCGAGGCCGATTCTGGACTGTACTCGGGTGAGGTGCTGGCTGAGCGCAGGCTGACTGTAGCCCAGTGCGCGGGCGGCTTCGCTGATGGTGCCGTGTTCGGAAATGGCGCGAACGATGCGCAACGAGAGAAGGTCTGGAGTGGTATCCATCGTTCAAGCATAACTAGAAGTGATTGTTTATATCCCAATCATGCCCTTGTCGCATGAATGCCCTGAGAGGACTATGGAGTCATGACATCACCGGCCCTGACCCACGCGATCGAGAGCTTCGACAACCCGCGCGGGTACCTTTCGGCCGCCACGATGGGTTTACCTCCGCGCGCCGCCGTCGCCGAGATGACAGAGAAGCTGCACCAGTGGGCGTCGGCCACCTGCAACCCGATGAACTACGGCGACATCGTGGAGCGCACCCGGAGACACTACGCGCGACTCGTCGGCATCGAGCCCACCCGGGTAGCCATTGGCTCACAAACCTCGGTGATGGCGTCGCTCATTGCCTGCTCGCTTCCGGCCGGTTCCGAAGTGCTCTGTGTCGAATCCGATTTCACTTCGATCATTTTCCCGTTCCTCCAACACCGCGATTTCGTCGTGCGCGCCGTGCCGCTCGCCGAACTCGCCGACTCCGTGCGCGAGAGCACTGCGCTTGTCGTGTTCTCGCTCATCCAATCGTGCAATGGGAAAGTCGCCGATGTTGAGGCGATCACTGCAGCGGCATCCCGTCATGGAGCACGAACGCTGTGCGACATAACCCAGGCCGCCGGCGTCTACCCCGTGGATGCCACCCAGTTCGATGCGACCGTCTGCCACGCCTACAAGTGGTTGTGTTCGCCTCGCGGTGTTGCGTTTCTCACAATCTCCGAGGATTTTGCCCAGCACATCACTCCCGTTCAAGCCGGTTGGTATGCCGGTGAAGACGTGTGGAGCAGCGTCTATGGCACCGACATGACGCTGGCGAAAGATGCCCGCCAGTTCGATGTCTCGCCCGCCTGGCAAGCGTGGGTGGGTGCTGAACAATCCATCTCGATGTTTGCTGACCTCGACATTGCGGAGGTCTGGGAGCACTGCACCGGACTCGCGAACAAACTCTGTGACGAGCTCGGAATCGAACGGCAGAATCAGGCCATTGTGACGTGGCCGGATGCGAGTGGTGCCGATCTAGCCAAGCTCACCGCCGCGGGAATCACCGCTTCGGGTCGCGCCGGACGACTGCGCGCCGCCTTCCATCTGTGGAATACAGAAGAGGACGTTGCCGCGGTTATCGCAGCACTGCGCGTCTAGCTAAACTGGACACCCGCCGACCGTGCATCCAGCTCGGCTGACTATTGGAGTTTCTGTGGCTACGCCTAACCCCCTCGACGCCGTTATCAACCTCGCCAAGCGCCGAGGATTCGTCTTCCAATCGGGAGAGATTTACGGCGGTTCACGCTCCGCCTGGGACTACGGCCCGCTGGGCACCGCTCTCAAAGAGAACATCAAAAAGCAGTGGTGGCAGACCATCGTTCAGGGTCGCGACGACGTCGTAGGCATTGACTCGGCCGTCATCCTTCCCCGCAAGGTGTGGGAGGCATCCGGGCACGTCGAGGTCTTCTCTGACCCGCTTGTGGAATCTCTGCACACCCACAAGAGGTACCGCGCCGACCACCTTCTCGAAGCGTACGAAGAGAAGCACGGCCACCCGCCGGCCAACGGGCTTGCCGACATCCGTGACCCTGACACCGGTCAAGCCGGATCGTGGACCGAACCGCAAAACTTCTCAGGCCTGCTCAAGACGTTCCTCGGCCCCGTCGACAACGAAGAGGGCATGCACTATTTGCGCCCCGAGACTGCTCAGGGAATCTTCACCAACTTCGCCAACGTCATGGGCGCTGCACGCATGAAGCCGCCGTTCGGTATCGGACAGGTCGGTAAGTCGTTCCGTAACGAGATCACTCCCGGAAACTTCATTTTCCGCACCCGTGAGTTCGAGCAGATGGAGATGGAATTCTTTGTCGAGCCCGGCACGGATGAAGAGTGGCACCAGTACTGGATCGACGAGTCGATGAAGTGGTACACCGATCTCGGCATCAATCCCGAGAACCTGCGCTTCTACGAGCATCCAGACGAGAAGCTCTCGCACTACTCCAAGCGCACAGTGGATGTTGAGTACCGTTTCCGCTTCGCCGGCAGCGAATGGGGTGAGCTGATGGGTATCGCCAACCGCACCGACTTCGACCTCCGTACACACTCCGAAGCATCGGGTGCGGACCTGTCGTACTTCGACCAGGCCAAGGATGAGCGCTGGACTCCCTTCGTAATCGAGCCCGCCTTTGGACTCACCCGCGCGCTCATGGCGTTCCTCATTGACGCCTACGCCGAAGATGAGGCACCCAATGCCAAGGGCGGGGTCGACAAGCGCACCGTGCTGCGTCTCGACCGTCGTCTCTCGCCGGTGAAAGTTGCTGTTCTGCCGCTCTCGCGCAACGAACGCCTCTCGCCGCTGGCGCGCAGTGTTGCCGCTGACTTGCGCAAACACTGGAACGTGGACTTCGATGATGCGGGCGCAATCGGCCGTCGCTACCGTCGTCAAGACGAGATCGGCACGCCATTCTGCGTCACTATTGACTTCGATTCGCTCGACGACAATGCGGTGACGATTCGCGAGCGTGACTCGATGGAGCAGAAGCGTATACCTCTGGACGAACTGCGCGGCTACCTCGTGCAGGAGCTCATCGGCTGCTAAAAGCTTCGCGGGGCCCAAAGCAGATTTTGCCGAATGCCCCGCGCCCGTGGCGCGGCCTTCCAGCGCTCCCGCTGGCCCCAGCGCTCCCGCTGCGCCCAGCGTTCCTGTTGCCCAGCGTTCCCCTTTCCGCGGAAACTCAGGAGAACCGAGGGCGCGGCGCTTTCCGCCCCGCTGGCTACCGACAGGCGCTGCAGTGATCTCGCCAATTTCCTGAATTTCCGAAGCTGGCGGCTACTCCACAGCTGCACCACCCGGGGTAACTCCACCGATCAATGCTGCTTCTCATCGGCCGCCAACTTTCACCTCGATGCTCTTTGCATGACGGACATTCAGGCACTAGTCAACGGGCTGGGCGGACTCGCGCAAAAACGCCAGCTTGTGGCTCGAGGTGCACGAGACTGCGACCTGACCCGGGCGGTCAGGGATGGGGCGGTGGCGAGAGCGCGCCAAGGCTGGTACACAACGGTGGACGTCTCGGCCCCGCGGGTGAGAGCAATTCGCGTGGGCGGACGACTGACCGGGATATCCGCCATCAAGGATTGGGGTGGTTGGGTTCTTGGAGAGCACCCGCTTCACGTTTCGGTTCCGCAGAACGCGGCACGATTGCGCAATCAGTGGAACCGAAGGAAACCAATAGGAGCACGCCGCGGAGTACGTGTGTATTGGGATCCGCCATTCACCAGCGAGCGCGGATCAATCTGGCACGTCAGCGCGGCTGAGGCCCTTCGGAGAGTGGCAGTAGAAGAGGATCTTGAAACAGCGGTTGCGGCTATCGATTGGGCCTTATTCACTGGGCGGATTGACCAGTTCGACTTCGAAAAGTTGATACTAAGCCTGCCTCGACACAAACAATGGATCAGGTCCTGGGTGGATGGCAGGTGCGAAAGCCTTCCGGAAAGCCTCGCCCGCACGCGATTGAGGCTTGCTGGTCACACCGTTGAGATTCAGGTCGCCGTCGGGAGGAAGCGAATAGATATGGTCATTGACAATATTGTCGCACTCGAGATTAACGGGAAACAGTTCCATGCGCACACCTTCGAAGAAGACCATCTGAAAAGCATCGAAATCACGATCGTTGGTTTTCACGCGATGAGTGTGAGCGCAAATATGGTGTTCACTCAGTGGGAACTCTTTTCCCGAGCGGTCAGCGTGGCGCTGGGATCCCACGCCCCGCGCAACTTCGGAAATTCAGGAATTCCGCCCGGATGAGGAGCGCCACTCCTGTGATAGCAAGTGCGCCCAGCCGCACTTGTCGGAGATTCCTGAATTTCCGAATTTTCGGATGGAGCAACAGGGAATACCTCTAGCTGTCGGGTGTTGAGATCACAGTGAATAAAACTGCTGCAAACGCCAACGAACCCGTAAAAGTCGACATCTGGTCTGATGTTCAGTGCCCATGGTGCTACATCGGCAAGCGACGGTTCGAAGCTGCTATCGAAAGCTCGGGCATAGCCGTCGATATCGAGTACCACTCCTTTGAGCTCGCACCCGATACTCCCGTCGAATACGAGGGCACCCCCATCCAGTTCCTGAGCGAACGCAAAGGGCTCCCGATGCCGCAGGTCGAAGAGATGCTTACCCGTGTAACCGACATCGCGACTAGCCTCGGACTCCACTATGACTACGAGCACATCCATCAGACCAACACGGTTAAGGCTCACGAACTTCTCCACTATGCCAAGGCCCACGGTCGTCAGCTTGAGATGAAAGAGCGCCTCCTTGAGGCTTACTTCGTGAAGACTGAGCACGTCGGGCGCATCGAGGATCTTGCTGATATTGCGGCATCCATTGGTTTCGATCGCGACGATGTGGTTCGCGTTCTCGAATCGAGCGAATACCTGCCCGCAGTCAAGGCAGACGTGGATCTTGCCATGCAATATGGCATTCAGGGTGTGCCATTTTTCGTGATTGACGGCAAATATGGAGTTTCGGGCGCGCAAGAAAGTGAAAGTTTCGCTAACGTTCTCTCACAGGTACTTACTGAAAGAGATGCGTAACCCATGGACGCCGCAACCAAGCCAATCCCGACCCTAGCCCTACAGCAGATTGGCGACCCCAATGTTGGTGTCTGCGAGGGTGCCGCATGCATCGTTGATGATCACCACTCTCAAGCCTTCGTCAACCGTCAGATCGACGAAGGACTCGTCTAGCCGGCGATACTTCAGCGCTAGAGCTTGCTCATTATCCAGGCGAGCATGTAGCTCCGACTGTTGCCATCGTCGATGCGGTCCTCGGTGAGGTTCGCACTCTCGTCAAGTGCAGCAGCCGCATCTTCTGAGCCGGCCAGAGCTGAGTACATCAGCAGATAGTCGCCGAATAGTACGTCTGAGCCTTGTGGTGCAGCTTCGGAGAGGTTCGCACGCACTCGATCGGGGTCTATGCCGAGGTAACCGGCGACCGGGCTCATGGGCAGCACGAGAATTCCCAACATCGCGCTCGGCTCCGCACTGAACCACGTAGCGTAGTCGCGTTTTCCGCCCCAGTTCAGTGACGCAACGGTGTGGCCGAATCCGTCGTAGACAGCGTCGCTTCTATCGAAGTTGGTCCAGTAGGCAAGGGCCGACTCTGCTTCTGCTGAGAGCATCCATTGTGCTTCTGTGGCGAGGTCTGGCTGGTTGCTTGCGGCAGCCCACAGCGCGAGCCCATTCCACGCGCTGACTGCTTCTGAACTGGATTCCTGATTATTACCGTCGGCAAACGGCGCTGTACCGCTCGCCCACGAGTGGCCCGCGTAGGCGTCGAAAACCCGACGCTCTGGAAAGTAGGTGTTGTCGCTCTGTGCTGCGATATCGGCCGCCAGAAGGTTCATCACAGGCGCCCACCGTGTTACGAGAGTGGGGTCGGCGGCGGCGAGCACTCCTGCGGTGTAGAGAAAGTATCCGTAGTGAAAGTGGTGGTCGTTGAACTGGTCTGACCCGAACGACGGGGCAAGTCCGACTATTCCGCGCGCCTGTTCGTCGTAGACGAAGCAGCGTTCGGTGCGGTTTGTGCACCCGTCAGGATCAGCCCACCCGTCCATGGCATTCACGAGCTGATCTGTGATGGTGGTTGCGAGATCATCGGCGCCGAGCTGACGTGCAATATCGAGCATGTTGGTCAGGCGGTACATCCACTTTCCGCCGTAGTAGGTGTCGGCGGGCGCTGGCAGAGTTGATGCGACATCGATTGTCAACTGCGCAACGAGTCGAAACTTGTTGTCGTCAGAAAATTGCGAAAGGTCAATCGATCCAGCAGGAGTGACCGTTGGTACCGACCAGGTCAGCTCTGTCCCGGCGCACGCCAGAAGCTGCCCGTAGACGCTCTTCCAACTGCTCGTTTCGCATACTGTGCTGGCTCCGAGTGATGCATACTGGTGTGGCATTGCTGCAACGATGGTGGGTGATCCGTCAGTGGTTTCGTAGGTGATGCTCGTTGTGGTTCTGTCGTTAGCAACCGAATAGTGGATGCTCGTGCTCATGATGGGCGACGCGGCGGCCGTCACGTAGTCAGCCAGGGAGCCCCCCGTTGAGACGGCAAACCAGGTCGCCACCTGACCTGGGGAGAGCGTCAGCACTGTTGTTGACGCAGCCATAGCCCCGTCGCTGACGAGTCCGTATTCGGTGCCGTCGATCGTGATGGTCCACGCTCCGGTGCCAGCGGTCAGTGACTGCCCGAGATCTACGGTCACAGACTTCGTGGCGGTGAAACTCACGAACGGTGATCCTTCGGCGATAACGGTAGTTCCGATCTCAATCCCATCAGCAGTATTTGCGATGGTGACTGAGGCCTCGTCGTAGGCGCTAACTGCATAGTCGTCCGCTCCGATGTCTGCAGTCAGTGCGCCAAAAAAGCCGCCAGCGATTACGTTGTCGTTGGTGACTATGGCAGGTACACCGAACGCGAACCCCTGCTCTGTCATCTGAAATGCCAACGGCAAGGGGAAGACCGGCAGGGGGTCGTCCCCGAACACCAGCCCGGAAAACCACTTGTTGGTGGGCGGGATGAGCCCGTCGGCCAGTCGAGCTGTGGGCAGGGCCGTGATGGTTCGCGCAGGCAGCGCTTCGATCAATGGTCCGACCGTGCTGTCTGGCAGTATTCCGGCCCCCACGGTACTCGGGGCAGGTGTCTGAGTCGTGCATCCGGTGACGACCGTGAGGGCCACCACCAGTGTGGAGACTGCAGGATAGGGGTAACGGCGAGCCACTCGACTACAGGCCAATTTTTCTCAGGAAGTCAGAGAAACCGTCGAAAGCGCCCGCCAATATGCCATCGTCGCTCAGCTTTAGCGTTGCGGTCACCGGCGTACCGGCTTTCACGAGACCGTTGTACGCGCCATCAGTAAGAGACGCGCTGTGTACTCGGATGGTGGTCTCCGCCTGGCCGTCCACGGTCTGAACGTCGATGGTCGACACCGAGCCCTCGATGCTTGCGCCATTCGGTAGGAGCAGTATGACGGGTGCTCCATCGCCGATGCGAGAGTAGTCACGCCCCGTTAGCTCGTATTGTGCCACGACAGACAACGTACCTACCCTTTCGATAGTCGCGAGAACCTGACCCGCTTGAACGAACGAACCCGGTTGGGTCGTGACATCCCGCACGGTGCCAGGCACTGCGGCGGTAAGGGTGATGGTGCCATCCTCGGTAACGGTGTAGGCGACGGTCTCCGGCTTTAGAAGCCCTTCGGCGAGGTCAGCCTGCAGTGAGGGGCTTTGCAGTGTGAAGAGGACGTCGCCCTCACTCACTCGCTGGTCATCTGTCGTGATGAAGCTTTCAACGAGCGTGCCGCCGTAGTCGATGCCGACGGGATAACGTTCGGCCGCAATGGATGCTGAGACACTGGTGACCTGTGCTTGGCGCTGGGTAAAGATGACGGTCAGCCCGAGCACGAGCGCGAGTACTGCCACGAGTCCGATAAATAGTTTGAGGTTACTGCGCCAGGTCATGCTGTCGCTCCTGTCCTGGTGATTGGGCGCCGTGTCAGGCGGTGTGACCGGCTCAGCGAAACATGTTCACGCATGGCGGCGGCGACGAAACTTCCCATGATGACGGTGTTAGTAACGTTCCACGCTGTCGCTAGTGTCAGAACCTCGTTGTCGATGTCTCTGAAGATTGCGACAAACGAGGTGAGGAGCAGAAACACGAAAAACAGCACCTGAGGGATCATGAAATTGAAGGGTGAAGACATTTTCGATCGGTCACCCGTGGCGCTCCATGACTGCTCCTTGCCGGTGAGCACATTGAGGAGTGCTGCGAGGTAGATGGGTGCAGAGACCGTAGCGAGCATCAGCGTTTCCCAACGGAATGAACCCATCGTGTAGAACGCAAGCACGATCTGGATGACGTAAAACCCTGCGTAGTAGAGCACCCAGGTCACAACGGTGGTCGATAGGTTCATCGGTCGCAGGTCGAAATAGATTTCGAGCGCCGGCACCACCATGAGGAGGAGCGGGGAAATTCCGGTGAGGTAGAAGGAAGCTGTCACTAGGTACTGGAGGCGCTGGTCGAGCGTGAGTTTGCGTTTGCGGCTCAGCGGGTTGTGGTTGAACAGGATTTCAAAGCCGCCCGTTGCCCACCGCAATTGTTGTTTGGTGTACGACTCCACAGTGTCAGGCGCGTGTCCGACGGCGAGGGTCATCGGAATAAAAATGGTGTGCCATCCTCGCTCATGGAGCATGAGCGAGGTCCAGACATCTTCTGACTTGGAGTCGGTGTAGATCCCGCCGACGTCATCGATTGCTGCACGTCGGAAGATGACGTTGGTGCCGACGCAGAAGGCCGCGTTAAATCTGTTGCGCCCGGGCTGGATAAACCTGTAGAAAATCGACTGCATGTAGCCAGCCCCGCGAGAGATGACGTTGTGCAGGTTTCCATAGGTCTGCGGCGTCTGAACGAAAGCAACCTCATCCCGAGAGAAGAATGGGATCGTTTCGATGAGGAATTCGGGCGAAGGAACAAAGTCTGCGTCGAAGATAGCGAAGAAGTGGCCCTTGGTGAGGCTGAGGCCGTGGTTAACGTTGCCGGCTTTGGCCCCGCCCGAACTGAGCCTGCGTACGTAGCGCGCGCCGAGCTCGGCGGCCATCTCTCGAATTTCGTCGGAGCGCCCATCGTCAAGGACCCACGTAATGTGGGTCCCGCGCATCGCGAGTGCTGCGCTGACGGTTTTGCGGATGACGGGGGCGGGTTCGCCGTACGTGGTGATGAAGACATCGATGCTGGCCTCACTCTCGTCGAGGTACAAGTCCCAGCGAGATGGATCGTTGGTCAGGCCGTCACGCAAAATATCTCGATCGCGGAACAGCTTCGCTTTCGCGTCATGGAATGCGAAGTCTCGGGGGTCCTGTGAGGCAGAGAGGATCGTCCACATCGACAACAGCGCCTGCAGAATCAGGACGGTTTCGGCGATGATGACGAGCGTGTACGGCAGCCAATCTCCGCGGCTAACGGGGTTCAGGAGGAACGAGGCGTAGGCGAGGATGCCTAGGGTCGCGATCATCACCAAGATCACTAACGATGGCGACTGCGCCTTTACAGGCTCTGTGTTTCGGGGTACTGGGGGCAGGTCGGGAACTGCTCTTGTGGTCGTGGGGAGTCGATTCTGCAGGGTCGTCATTCTGGCTTCTTTCGGAAGAAGTGCTAGGCGACGCAGCACGGCAGGAAGGCTCGCTGGACAGGGAACCGGATGCACGCGGGGTGACCAAATGCGACCGGGATGTCATAGCAGCGTCGTTGACGTGCGTACAGGCAGGCGTCGCGACGGGGGAGTCACGGTGCCGAGAGGTGCGGGATTTCGGGTGGAGCGGGTAGAACTGCCCACGGTACGGCAGCTCGGCGTCCCCCAAAAGGGGTGGCCTAGCTAAAAGGCCACTGTTTACGAGCTATTAGCGTGTTTGTAACATTCGCTGGCTAGTCGACGAAACCTCGGTTCGACCATTCAATAATCTCTGCTGTGGTGGCGTGAGGGGGAGCAGCCCGTGCCACTCTCGACGGCACCTGAGTAAGGAGCACAGTTGTGGGGCGATCCGGAAGAGAGGCATGATGCCCGTCACGAGCATTGAACCGTTTGTTTACGAGCGCTCCCAGAATGGCACCAACACCGAATCCGAGCGGAAGCAGCAGCAGGTACCCCGTCGGGTCTGTGTTCGCCGCCGTGCCAAGTGCTAGCGTCGCAGCCACGCCGACCGCAGCCCCGATTGTTATGGCAATCCACCAGCGCTGAAGTTGTGCATTGGCAGCATCCCAGGCTCGCTGAGCACGAAACTGCTCAAGTGCTTCATCACGTGGTACCAAGCTCACCCATGTGCGACCTTCGAAGCGGAAGACGTTCGGGTGGTCGTCGATTGCCATTAGTTGGTGGACCCTTCCATCGTGATGTCGGCGACGGTCGCATCGAGGCCGGTGACGAGGTCATCACTGTTTACCCACACGGTATAGCCGTGGTCTCCTGATCCCATTGAGACTCGCTTGCCGGCGATGCGGTGGTCGGCGAACACGGGCCACGCTGTGCTGCTGCCGAGTGGGGTGATGGTGCCGCGCGCAAAACCGGTGGCTTCGAGGGCTAGGTCGGCTTCGGGCATCCGGAGCTTATTTACGCCGACGACAGCCCGCAGTTTCGACCATGAGATCTGGCGGTCACCGGGCACGAGAGCAAAGAGGTAACTGCCGTCGCTGCGCTTGACGACGAGCGACTTCACGACCTCAGCGGGCGTTATGTCAAGGAGTTCGGCGGCGTGCTCGAGCGACGTTGCTGGCGGGCGTTCGACTATCTCGATCGGGATGCCACGGCGCGCGGCATCGTCGCGTACGCGGTTGGTTCCTGCCGTCATTCGGGGCCTTCCGGGCTGTGCGGCGCCGGTTCAGTCGCGCCGTGGGACAATTGTTGTGTGACTATTCTTGCCCTTGCCGACCCGCGTGTCGCGCCACCGCTATCAATTGGGCGTCTAGAGCTCGACGTGCCGGTCGTTCTGGCGCCCATGGCGGGCATCACCAATACTGCTTTTCGCCGTCTCTGCCGGGAATACGGTGCCGGATTATATGTCAGCGAAATGATCACGAGTCGCGCGCTGGTTGAGCGCACGCCCGAAAGCATGCGACTCATCACGCACCACGAGTCGGAGACGACGCGCAGCATCCAGCTCTATGGCGTCGATCCGAAGACGGTCTCTGAGGCTGTCACGATGCTGGTGGCTGAAGACCGCGCCGACCACATTGACTTGAATTTCGGATGCCCGGTACCCAAAGTCACGCGCAAGGGTGGGGGAGCGGCGCTGCCGTGGAAGATTGATCTCTTCCGTGACATTGTCGAGGGTGCGGTGAGGGCTGCCGGCGATATCCCTTTGACTATCAAAATGCGCAAGGGTATCGACTCCGACCATTTGACCTATCTCGAGGCGGCACGGGTTGCGTCGGGAGCTGGCGTTGCCAGCATTGCGCTTCACGCACGCACGGCCGCAGAGTTCTACTCTGGCACTGCCGACTGGTCTGCCATCGAAAAACTCAAGAACACCATCACCGATACTCCGATCTTGGGCAACGGTGATATTTGGAGTGCCGCCGATGCGCTTCGCATGGTTGATGAGACCGGATGCGACGGTGTCGTTGTCGGTCGGGGGTGCCTCGGCCGGCCCTGGCTCTTCGGTGACCTCGCTGCGGCATTCCGTGGTGAAAGCGTCAAGGCGGAGCCGAGCCTCGGTCAGGTTGCGGCGGCCTTCAAGCGGCACGCAGAGCTGCTCGTCGAATTCTTTGGCGAGGAAGACCGGGCGTGCCGCGACATCCGCAAGCATGTGGCGTGGTATTTCAAGGGCTATGCCGTTGGCGGTGAGCTTCGCGCCGCTATGGCTACAGTGCAGTCGCTGTCGCAGCTCGATGATTTGCTTGGCCAGCTGGACGGTAATCAGGAGTATCCGGGTGCTGATGCAGAGGGTCAGCGTGGTCGCGCCGGCACTCCCAAGAAGCCGTCGCTGCCCCAGGGTTGGCTGGATAGCCGCGAACTGCAGGAGACACACCGCAGCGAACTGAATCAGGCTGAACTGAGCACCAGTGGAGGCTAAGGGGTATACCGAAGCCGACGCCGAGCGTTGGCTTCCGGAGCAGCATTCGAGCCGACGCAGTGACTTTGCCCGTGATCGTGCTCGTGTGCTGCACTCGAGTGCCCTGCGCCGCCTCGCTGCCAAGACTCAAGTGTTGAGTCCCACAATGGGAACCGATTTTGCTCGTAACCGACTGACGCATTCGCTTGAGGTCGCCCAAGTGGGCCGTGAGCTTGCCGATAGTTTGGGGCTCGACCCCGATGTGGTTGACACCGCGTGCCTTTCGCACGACCTCGGGCATCCACCCTTCGGACACAACGGTGAACGCGCACTCAACGAGTGGGCTGCCGATATTGGCGGCTTTGAAGGCAACGCCCAGACACTGCGGTTGCTCACCCGGATTGAACCGAAAGTTTTTGGCCCGGATGGTGTGAGTTACGGCCTCAATCTCACTCGTGCCAGCTTGGATGCCAGTACCAAGTATCCGTGGCCGAGTGCGCAGGGCATTCCCGATCCGAGTGGTCGCAGCAAATACGGGTTCTTCGACGACGACACTGCGGCGTTTGAATGGTTGCGTGCCGGTGCTCCTGACCGCCGGCGCTGCATCGAAGCACAAGTGATGGATCTGTCTGATGACATCGCATACTCCGTGCACGATTTCGAGGATGCGATTGTTGGCGATTTCATCGATGTCACTGCGCTCGGTGCCCGGGTTAATCACGATGATCTGGTGAAGTCGATGTTCGAGTGGATCGGTGGCGAATTTTCCCACGACGAGCTGATCGCCGCTTTCGACCGCCTTGACCTGCTCGATCCGTGGATCGATCAGTGGGATGGCAGTCGTGCCGCCCATGGTCGGCTCAAGAACCTCACGAGTCAGCTGATCGGTCGTTTTGCCGGAGCAGCGGTTCAGGCAACACGCGAAGCGCATCCTACTGACGCCCTGGCCCGTTTCGGCGGAAGCCTCATTGTGCCTCACGACATTCAGGCAGAGATTGCGGTTCTCAAGGGCATCGTCGCCGCATTTGTGATGTCTATTAATGCGCGTCGACCGATCTATCAGCAGCAGCGCGACGTGCTCACTGAGCTCGCCGATGTTTTGCTGTGGACGGCACCGCGTAACCTCGATTCTGGTTTCAGGGCGGACTGGGATTTCGCCGAAACTGATCATCAGCGCAAGCGCGCCGTAGTAGATCAGGTGGCAAGCCTCACCGATCAGTCGGCGATGGCGTGGCATACACGCCTAGTTGGCTAGCGACACCGTGGGGTGAGCCTACAATTACGAATGTGGCTGGCCTGATCCGAAGAAACGATATCGACGAGGTGCGTTCGCGCACTAACCTCGCCGATATTGTGGGCGACTATGTCGCTCTCAAGAGCGCGGGGTCGGGGTCCATGAAGGGCCTGTGTCCTTTCCACGAAGAGCGCAGCCCTAGCTTCCACGTGAGGCCCCAGGTTGGTTTTTATCACTGCTTCGGATGCGGTGAGGGCGGTGACGTCTTCACCTTCCTGCAGCGTATGGATCACGTCTCATTCTCCGAAGCTGTCGAGCGCCTGGCTGGCCGCATTAGCTATGAACTTCACTATGAGGATGGCGGCGCGGCAACCGATCACGGCAACCGTGCGCGCATCCTTGCCGCTAATCAGGCGGCATCTGACTTCTTTGTTGCCCAGTTGAGAACGCCTGAGGCAGAACTTGGGCGCAGTTTTTTGGGGGAGCGAGGTTTCGATCAGTCGGCTGCCGAGCGTTTCGGAATCGGTTTTGCTCCCCGCGGTGGCGCTCTCATGAAGCACTTGAACACACTCGGCTTTGCTTCCGATGAACTCGTCATCGCGGGGCTCATTGGCAAGGGCGAGCGTGGTGATTACTACGACCGATTCCGCGGCCGCCTGGTGTGGCCCATCCGCGATGTGACCGGTCAGACCTTGGGCTTTGGCGCGCGCCGATTGCTCGACGATGACAAAGGCCCCAAGTACCTCAACACCCCTGAGACTCCCGTTTATCACAAGAGCCAGGTGCTTTACGGCCTCGATCTCGCCAAGAAAGACATTTCTCGCAGCAAGCAAATCGTTGTTGTCGAGGGCTACACGGATGTGATGGCCTGCCACCTTGCCGGCGTCACGACCGCCGTTGCTACCTGCGGAACGGCGTTCGGTGTTGACCATATCAAGATCGTTCGGCGGATGATCGGCGACTATGACAACGCCGACACCACCGCCACCGGCGAAGTGATTTTTACGTTCGACCCGGATGAGGCAGGTCAGAAGGCAGCAAACCGTGCGTTCGCCGAGGAGCATCGTTTTGCCGCGCAAACGTTCGTTGCGGTTGCTTCTGACGGTCTTGACCCCTGTGATTTGCGGCTCAAGAAGGGTGATGGCGCCGTTCGTCGTCTGGTGAGCACTCGTAAGCCGATGTTTGAGTTCAAGATTCGCCGCGAGTTGGCGGTGCACGACCTCGAGACTGTTGAGGGTCGGGTGGCCGCTCTGCGTGCCGCAGCACCGGTGGTTGCGGGTATCCGCGATCAGGCGCTCGGCATCGGTTACGTGCGCAGTGTTGCTGGTTGGCTCGGTATGGAACCCAGTGAGGTTCAGAGTGCGGTGTCGTCGGCCAGGCGCCAATCTCCGAGCGCTGCTCCCTCACGCGGTTCGTCGTCGCCTGGCGCTGGTTCGGGATCCGATTCTGGTCCGGGCGTTGCAGCCCCCGAGCCTCAGCACGAGCAGGGTCCCTCGATCATGGGCCTCAAGACCGATGCCACGACCCGACTCGAGCGCGACGCGCTGATGGCTGTGCTGCAGCATCCGGAGGTCGTCGGTGACGACCTGATCCGCAAGCTCACGCAGATAGCGTTTGCCGATAACACTCTCGCGGTGGTGCGTGATGCGATCGCGTCGCAGGTTGAGCGTGCGCTACTACCAGGGTGGGCATCGGCTGTTGCCGACGAAGTGCCTCAGTCGTTCTCTACGTTCGTCAAGCAACTGAGCGTTGCGCCGATTCCTGAGCGCGAAGACCGCATCCCGGTGTACTGCGTGCAAGTGACGACGGATCTGGTTGAGCGTGACCTGCTGCGTCAAAAACGTGAGCTTCTTGGGGTGCTGCAGCGCATGGATCGGGAGAGTGATCCCGCGCGCTATGTGCAGACTCAGCGTGATCTTATGGGGATCGAAGCAGAGCGTCGCGCTTTGCGCGACGACTAACTGTTTTACCCACTTGGTTGCGTTCGTGTAAATATCGTTCATTCGGGTACCAACAACCTAGAGGTTGCCGTTCACTTTGTGTTACTACTGAACAATTAGCATGCGCGGTGCCCACAAACGCACCGTCGCATTTTCTGCACCAAACAGGAAGAGGTAGACGGATATGACATCCGCATCCAAGAGCAGCAAGCGAGTCCTTGCTGTAGTTGCTGGTTCGGCGGCGTTCGCGCTCGCTTTGACTGGCTGCCAAGCTGGAACAGATTCCGCCGGTGGCGGTTCTGATTCGCTTACCGTGGGCACGACTGACAAAGTCACGTTCCTCGACCCGGCCGGTTCGTACGACAATGGTTCTTTCGCACTCATGAACCAGGTTTTCCCGTTCCTGCTCAACTCCCCGCTCGGCACCTCCGATGTTGAACCTGACATCGCTGTTTCTGCCGAGTACACGAGCGACGACCAGTACACGGTTGTACTCAAAGACGGTCTCAAGTTCGCGAATGGTAACGACCTCACTTCCTCTGACGTGAAGTTCAGCTTCGACCGCCAGGTTGCAATCGCTGACGAGAACGGCCCGTCCGTGCTCCTCGGCAACATCGATAGCGTTGACGCTGTTGATGACACCACCGTGGTCTTCAACCTGAAGAACGGCAACGACCAGACGTTCGCTCAGATTCTGTCGAGCCCCGCAGCACCGATCGTTGACGAAGAAGTATTCTCGGCCGATGCCGTTACTCCCGATGCTGACATCGTCGCGGGCAACGCCTTTGCTGGTCAGTACGTTATCGACAGCTACGACTTCAACAACGTGGTGTCGTTCAAGGCCAACGCTGACTACCAGGGTGTTCTTGGTGCAGCAGCAACTGACACGATCCTGCTCAAGTACTACACCGATGCTTCAAACCTGAAGCTCGATGTTCAAGAGGGCAACATTGATGTCGCACACCGTAGTCTTTCGGCTACCGATGTTGCCGACCTCGAAGGCAATGACAAGGTCAACGTTGTCGTAGGCCCCGGTGGAGAAATCCGCTATATCGTGTTCAACTTCGACACACAGCCCTTCGGCGCAAAGACTCCTGAGGCTGACGCCGCGAAGTCGCTCGCAGTTCGTGGAGCCGTTGCTGACCTCATCAACCGCCAGGAAATCTCTGACCAGGTCTACAAGGGCACCTACCTGCCGCTGTACTCCTACGTTCCTGATGGACTGACCGGCGCGACCGAGGTCCTCAAGGACCTTTACGGCGACGGAGAGGGTGGACCGAGTTCTGAAGCCGCGCAGAAGCGTCTCTCGGATGCGGGAGTTGCCACTCCGGTGAAGCTCAACCTGCAGTACAACCCTGACCACTACGGTGAGTCTTCGGGTGACGAGTACGCGCTGGTAAAGAGCCAGCTCGAGGCTGACGGAATCTTCGAGGTCAACCTGCAGTCGACTGAGTGGGTTACGTACGCTAAGGAGCGCACGGCAGACGCTTACCCCGCTTACCAGCTGGGTTGGTTCCCTGACTATTCCGACGCTGACAACTACCTGACTCCGTTCTTCGGCGACGGTAACTTCCTCGGCAATCACTATGCGGATGCTGAAGTCAACGATCTCATCGTTGCTCAGGCAACCGAGCTCGACCCTGCCAAGCGTGAGGGAATGATCCAGGACATCCAGGCGAAGGTTGCAGCTCAGCTGTCGACCGTTCCGTTCCTTCAGGGAGCGCAGATCGCTGTAACAGGCAAGGACGTTACCGGGGCTACGCTCGACGGTTCGTTCAAGTTCCGCTACGGCAGCTTGGCAAAAAACTAGGGGTGATTCGCTCCCGTTAGGCTTCCGTCTAGCGTAGTGATGAATAGGAGGTGGCCCACACACACTGTGGGTCACCTCCTCGTCCCCATTTTCTGCACGATAGGTAGGTATGTCGCAGTCTGCTTCCGCCGTGATTGAACCGGCACCAACTCCAACGCCCACCCGGCGTTCCCGGGGGATCACAAATCCTCTTGTTCGTTTTCTTATCGTCCGTTTCCTTCTCATTTTTCCGACCGTGTTCATCCTCGTAACGATGGTGTTCGTGCTGATGCGGTCGATCGGTGACCCGATCACGGCGGCGCTCGGTGGCCGTTTGACGGCAGCTCAATTGGCTGAACGTATTAGTTCGGCCGGTTACGACCGCCCGATTCTGGTTCAGTACTTCGAGTACCTTGGGCAGGTCTTCACCGGCAATTTCGGTACGGCTATTACCGACGGTCGCCCGGTATCAGAGCTTCTTGTGACCTACGGAAGTGCCACGCTCGAACTTTCGCTGTACGCGATTCTGGTTGCTCTGGTGGTCGGTATTCCGCTGGGGATGGCCGCGGCTTACTTCCGTGACAAGTGGCCAGACGCGGTGCTGCGTGTTGCTGCGATCCTCGCGTATGCCACTCCGGTCTTTTTCGCCGGGTTGTTGCTCAAGCTGGTATTCGCTGTGTGGCTCAAGGTGTTGCCGGTTGCCGGTCGTGCAACGCTGCGCACTGAGTTGGAGCTCAATGCCCTCGACAACAAGTCGGGCATCTACCTGATCGACGCAATCCGTTTGGGAAGCCCAGCAGCAATCGGAGACGTGCTTTCTCACGCAGTGCTCCCCGGCCTTGCACTCGGGCTGCTCACGGCGGGTATCTTCATGCGCCTAGTTCGCACCAACGTCATCGGGTCACTGTCGATGGACTATGTGGATTCTGCCCGTTCCCGTGGCGTTAGCGAGTTCCGTCTCGTTCGCAAGCACGCCTACAAGCCAGCGCTTATCCCGATCATTACGGTTATCGGTTTGCAGATCGCGCTCTTGCTTGGAGGTGCGGTGCTCACGGAAACCACGTTTGAGTGGAAGGGGCTCGGCTTCAAGCTTGTCGAGTATTTGGGCGCTCGTGACTTCGTTGCAGTGCAGGGCATCGTTGTGTTGCTCGCGGTGATCGTCGCTCTGACCAACTTCATCGTCGACATAATTGCGGCGATCATCGACCCGAGAGTGAGGTACTAATCATGGCTACAACACCCTCACGGTTCGTGTCTATCTGGCGGCGTTTACCCGTCGTTCACCAAGTACGTCAAGCAGTTGGGCTGCAGCGCGGAATGCTTGTCGCCGGCCTTGTTCTGACGGGGATCTTCTTGCTCACGGCTTTATTTGCGCCTCTGCTCGCTCCTTATGGCTTCGCGCAGTTACGCGATGACGCTGGCACCTTTGGCGCACAGGTGCCTCCGGGCGGCGACCACATCCTGGGCACAACTGTCGGTGGCTATGACGTGCTGTCGCGGGTGATCTGGGGATCGCGCACAGCAGTGCTCGTAATCGTCGTTGCGGTTGCGCTGTCGATCTTTGCTGGCGTGCTTCTTGGGCTGGTCTCGGGCTACATCGGCAGTTGGATTGACCGCGTTCTGGTGGTCATCTCAGATGCTGTGTACGCATTCCCGACCCTGTTGCTCGCGATTGTTGCGGCGATCGCGATTAGCGGTGGTCGATCGAGTTTCTGGGGCGGCGTCTTTGCGGCGGCAATCTCGATCACGGTGGTCTACATTCCGCAGTATTTCCGGGTGATCCGTGCAGAGACGGTGCGAATCAAGTCGGAAGCGTATGTGGAGTCGGCGAAGGTTCTCGGGGCGAGCACTCCACGCATCATGTTCCGCCACGTGTTCCGCAACGCCACCCGCACCCTGCCGTTGATCTTCACTCTCAACAGTTCAGAAGCAATTCTGACGCTCGCGGGTCTGGGGTTCCTCGGTTTCGGTATCGAACCGTCTGCGGCAGCAGAGTGGGGTTACGATCTCAACAAGTCTATTTCGGATGTCACGAGCGGTATCTGGTGGACGTCACTGTTCCCCGGTTTGGCTATCGTGCTCGTTGTGCTGGGAATCACTCTGGTGGGTGAGAGCCTCAATGACCTCGCTGATCCACGACTGCGCACTCGTCGTCGTGCTGACGCGTCGGCCCCGGTTCTCGAGACGTCAGCTCTCACCACGGTTGACCTTGATGGCGATGACACACCGATCGATCCTGTGGAGGCTCGCTCATGAGCGACATTGTTGAAATCAAGAATCTCGAAGTAACATTCGCCACCGATGGTGGAGATGTAAAAGCCGTCGACGATGTTTCGTTGACTCTCGCCCCTGGCGAGGTACTGGCGATCGTCGGCGAGAGTGGCAGCGGAAAGAGTGTCACAGCTAAGTCCGTTCTCGGTCTGCTGCCTGAAACAGCTGTCGCGCGTGGTGCAATCCTGCTCAATGGCAAAGACGTCATTGGGATGTCAGGAAAGCGGATGCGCGAATTGCGCGGTGTCGACGTCGCGATGGTGTTCCAAGAGCCGTCGCTTGCACTCAACCCGGTATTCACTGTTGGTTGGCAGATTGCCGAAGGATTGCGGGCCCACGGCAAGGTCAGTAAGAAGCAGGCGCGCGTCAAGGCGATCGAGATCTTGCGCAAGGTGGGTATTCCGGAGCCCCAGAAGCGAGTCGACTATTACCCCCACCAGTTCTCTGGTGGTCAGAAGCAGCGCGTTGTCATCGCGATGGCTCTTGTGCTTGAGCCTGAGTTGATTGTTGCCGACGAACCAACCACTGCACTGGATGTCACAGTGCAGGCTGAGATTCTCGACCTGCTTCGCCGGTGCCGCGATGAGTTCGGTGCGGCGATCATCCTGATCACTCACAATATGGGTATCGTGGCCGATCTTTCTGACCGGGTGGCGGTGATGTATCAGGGCAAGCTGGTCGAAGAGGCTCCCGCTCAGCAGCTGTTCGATTCTGCGAAGCATCCGTACACCCAGAAGCTACTTGCTGCTGTTCCGCGCATTGGAACGGGTGCGGCGCGAGCCGCGGCTCGAGTCGTGGACCGTGAGGAAGCAGGAGGCGACACCAAGGTCGAGCCCGTCGTGGTGGCGAAGGATCTTGAGATCTCGTTCCCTGGTCGTTTCGGCCAGCAGCCCTTCCGCGCCGTCGATGGAGTAAGTTTCACTATTTCTCCCGGCGAAGTTCTTGGCCTTGTCGGTGAGAGTGGTTCGGGTAAGACCACAATCGGTCGTGCGATTGGCGGCCTTAACAAGATCACGGGCGGCTCGCTTCAGGTTCTTGGTCACGAGATGCTCGGATTCAAAGAGCGCAAGTTCCGGCCCGTTCGTAGCGAAATCGGGTTCGTATTTCAGGATCCGGCATCCAGCTTCAATCCGCTGCTCACAATCGCCGAGTGCGTTGCGGAACCGCTCATCGTGCACGATCAGGCGCGGGACTCTAAGGATGCCCGTGGCCGAGTTGACGAACTGCTCGAAGCGGTGCAATTGCCCCGTGCATTCGGGGATCGTTACCCGCATGAGCTGAGCGGTGGCCAACGCCAGCGCGCAAGCCTCGCTCGTTCGCTCGCACTGCGGCCTCGACTGCTGATTGCCGATGAGCCGACCAGCGCGCTTGACGTATCTGTTCAGGCGAAGGTCCTTGAGCTATTCGCTGATCTGCAGCGCGACCTCGGATTCGCGGCGCTGTTCATCAGCCACGATCTCGCGGTCGTTGATATGCTCTCGGACCGAATCGCGGTGCTCTACAAGGGGAAACTCGTTGAGGAGGGCGTCGGCTCTGACGTTCTCGGTAACCCTCAGCATCCTTACACGCAACGTCTGCTTGCTTCGCTCCCGGTGCCCGATCCGCGTGAGCAGGCTGAGCGTCGTGAAGCGCTGAGGTCGCTGACTGCCGTAGATTATTGAGGTGACTTCTTCTCAGCCGACAGTGAACGCGCGTGACCTGTCACTGCGCTACCCGTCGCGCAATCCAGAAACACGTTCGGTTGCCGTCAACGGGCTGAGTTTTGAGATTGCTGCAGGTGAAGTGCTGACCGTCGTGGGTGAGAGTGGCTCCGGTAAGAGCACCCTCGCTAAAGCCGTTGCACTTCAGGCTGAGACGGGCGCGTATGGATCGCCGTTGTTTAGCGGCGGTGAGTTGAGCGTTCTGGGCACCGAGCTCCGATCAGTGAGTCGACGTAAGCGTGACCACCTGAGCCTGAAGGTCGGCTATTTGCCTCAAGACGCAGGTAACCATCTCAACGGGCGCCTCACTGTAGGGGAGAACATTGCCGAGCCGATCTTTGTGCGCGATCGCCGTTTCAATCAGCGTGAAGCGGCCGAAGCGGTAGCGACGCTCATCGACACGGTTCGGTTGCCGTTGGCCGTAATGAATCGCTATCCCTACGAGTTGAGTAAGGGGCAGCGTCAGCGAGTCGCGATCGCGCGGTCGATGATTCTTGAACCGCAACTGCTGGTCGCCGATGATCCAACCGCGGGAATCGATGTCAACGTGCGTGCGGCCATTCTCGATCTCATCGTCGATCTGCAGCGGGATCGAGCATTTTCGGCGCTCCTGGTCACCGCCGATCTGGCCGCTGTTCGCCGCATCTCCACCACCATTGCCGTGATGCACCGGGGAATCCTGGTGGGTATCGGTGAACTTGATGATGTTCTTTCTGACCCGTGGCACCCCTACGTTCAGGGACTCGCACATTCGCTGGTGGAGCTGAGAAGTGAACAGCGCTAGTCGGACCGCGAACTCTAGTTCCACCTGGTTTGTCGGGGGATGGGGCCCTGACATGGAGGGCGAATCCGAAGGAATTTCGGTTATGCGCAGCCGAAGCGATGGGGCACTCGAACTGTCGCACCTAGCTGCAGAAGCGCCCTCGGCGTCCTTCATAGTCGTCGACGGTGACCGCGTGTACGCGACGCTGGAGGGCTCCGGCGAGGTAGTCACGTTCGACCGTGACGGCGAGGCGCTAACTAACCAGAGCACGGCATCCAGCGGGGGGCAGTATCCGTGCCACCTGACGGTAAAGGACTCTGTTGTCGTTGCTGCGAACTACGGCACCGGCACGCTTGGCGTGCTTGAGCGATCAGGAGAGCCATCAGCACTCGAATACAGGTCGGCATCAGAGCCCACAGGCAGGGGACCGCGCCCCCAGCAGGACGGTCCGCACGCTCACTCCTCGCTGTTTGTCGACGACGAGACGCTGGTCGCCCTCGATCTCGGGGCCGACCGCATCCGAATCTTGCACTACAACGACTTCGCTCTGACCCCAGTGGATGAGGTGGCCCTGCCGGCAGGATTCGGGCCTCGAGATATTGTGGCTCGCCCCGGCAACCTTTTCTACGTTCTGGGAGAACTAGGGCTCGCCTTTCTCATCTTTGAGTGGCGCGACCGTGAACTGCACAAACTCTGCTCGATTGCCCTTCCGGGTGCTAGCGAAGGCGACCACGCGTCTGCGATTGCGATCTCCGCCGACGGTCGACATGCCTACGTCGGCCTTCGGCGCAGCAACCTCGTCGCCGTGCTCACCATTGCCGAAAACGGTCGCAGTGTTGCACCCCTCACAGCAGTGTCCTGTGAGGGCGATTGGCCACGTCACCTCGTGATGCACGATGACGTACTGCACGTGAGCAACCAGTTCTCGAATACGATCGCCAGCTTCCGCATCGATGAGAACGGCATCCCGAAGCTGATTGCTCCGCCAACCAGGGTACTTTCGCCGACCTACCTGGCGCGAATCGTCTGATGGTTTTAGAACTGCACAATCATTTGCTAATGTAGACGAGTTGCACAGCGATCCTCGATAGCTCAATTGGCAGAGCAATCGGCTGTTAACCGGTAGGTTCTTGGTTCGAGTCCAAGTCGAGGAGCTTCTGAATCCCGGCCACTGAGGTGGCCGGGATTTTTTGCATTCTGGCGTGGTTCGTTGTCTCGCTCCGCAGGCGTCAACTACTCCGTAGGGAGTAGCGGGGTGTGCGCCGCAAAGCCGATGTGTGCGCGTCGACGGCCAACTAGCATCGGAGCATGCCCTCATCCGATCAATCGTCTCGTTCTGCCAGTGCAATGGCTGACGCGATGATGAAGGGCCCTGGCTTTGGCTTTCCCGTCTCGCGACGGTCAGCCCTGCTGCGGCGGTGGCTGCCCGTAGTGGTTTCTTTGCTTGTGCAGGTGCCGATCACCGTGATCAGTGTTATTCGAGCCAACGACTTTGGCCTGCCGGGCGTCGCTCTTATCCTGCTCTCAGTTCTTGGCCCCGCTCTGTTGATTTGGGCGCGCGACTACCCAGGGCCGATCATTGCCAGCCTGTCGGCCCTGGGCGCCGCGGACTTCTTGCTCGGGTATTCCGAGATTTCGCCGCCGTATCTGGCGTTGGCATTTGCCATAGTGATCGCAGTTTCGCGTGGTGCGCGCACGTGGACCTGGATTTCGCTGATCGTCGTGTGGGAGGCGACACTGTTGGCCGCGTTGTTGGTTGGTATCGCACTCGAACCACCTCGCATCGTCGTGACGACGCTCGGATTGCTGCTTGTTTTAGGATTCGCGGAATCCTATCGGCGTCGTGGTGAACACTTCGTGCAGTTTCAGCAGGCGTTTGCTGACCGCCGTGAAGCCGAATTGCGAGCCGAACGCGTTCGAATTGCCCGCGAGCTTCACGATGTTTTGGCGCACTCACTCAGCCAGATCAACGTTCAGGCGGGTGTGGGGCTTCATCTTATGCACAAGCAGCCCGAGCAGGCAGAAGCAGCCCTCGCAAGCATCAAGAGCTCAAGTAAGGAAGCGCTCGATGAAGTGCGATCACTGTTGGGCATGCTGCGCACCGAAGGCTCTGACGGTGCCACCGTCGATGACGATGCGGTCCCGCCGGTTCCCGAACCCGATCTTTCACGATTGACCAGCCTGGTCGACTCGGTGCGCTCTCAGGGGCTCGAAGTGTTGCTCGCGTGCGAGGTAACACCGGAGACACCCACCGCAGTGCAACTTGCTCTCTACCGAATCGTGCAAGAGTCACTGACAAATATTGTTCGCCATGCCAAGGCAACCGCCGTCAGCGTGAGCGTTGGCTACGACGGCGGCGACTATCTCGTTACTATTGCCGACAACGGTGTGGGGTTTGATAACTCCGTCGACAACGAGGGGCGAGGCTTGTTAGGGATGCGCGAAAGAGCTGACCTCTTGGGCGGCACCCTCCACGTGGGCGAATCAACAGCGGGTGGCGCGCTCGTTACAGCGCGTATTCCGCGTCGACCGGCATCCACATGATTCGGGTTGTCGTCGCTGACGATCAGCAGCTGATTCGTGCGGGCTTCCGCAGTTTGCTCGACGCTGAAGATGACATTGAGGTCGTTGGCGAAGCTGCGACGGGCACCGATGTCATCGAGGTTGTGCGACGTGAGCGCCCCGACGTAGTGCTGATGGATATCCGGATGCCGGATGGCGACGGACTGTGGGCCACTGAACAAATTGCTACTTTCCCTGAACTTGCCGCGACTCGAATAGTGGTCGTCACGACGTTCGAGGTCGACGAGTATGTCGCGCGTGCGATCAGGGCTGGCGCGAGTGGTTTCCTAGTGAAAGATACGGAACCGGTGGAGCTCATCCGAGCGGTGCGGGTCGTTGCTGCTGGCGACGCGCTGCTGAGCCCGGGAGTCACGAAGCGACTGCTCGCCAGATTCGCTGGTGGATCGTCCGTAGTGATCGACAACAGCATCCTCACCGCCATCACGACCCGCGAGCGCGAAGTTCTCGCCCTCGTTGGGCAGGGGCTCACGAACGCGGAGATCGGCGAGAAACTCTTCCTCAGCCCACTCACTGCTAAGACGCACGTTTCGCGCATCATGGCGAAGCTCATGGCACGCGATCGCGTTCAATTGGTTGTGATCGCCTACGAAACCGGACTCGTTTCCTCAGGGCGCGCTGTGTGACAGAGAATTGACGCACGCGTTCGCCTTAAATCTCTTCGGCCATTCGATCAAGTTTCGCGGTCGGTCTCGCCGTTGCCGCCTACGGAATCTCATTCGGTGCGCTCTCGGTTGCCGCAGGGCTGGATGTCTGGCAAACCTGTGCATTGAGCCTGCTGGTGTTCTCTGGTGGGTCCCAATTTGCCCTGGTGGTGGTTCTCGCTCCCGGTGGAGTTGCCGTCGGCGGTAGCGACGGCACAGCCGACCCTTGCACGCCAACGCGCCGGATTTTGGTGGACGGGCCTCGTCATCTACGTCGGGTGGAACCTCACCACGTTGATTGGAGCTCTAATTGGCGATCAGTTGGGCGATGTGAGGCAGTACGGTCTCGATGCGGCGGCTGCCGCAGCCTTACTCGGCCTGCGGCGGCCTCGCCTTTAAGCAACTGCAACCCATTGTTGTCGCTGTTGGCGCGGTCGCCGTTGCCGCTGCGCTGATGCCCGTTCTCCCTGCTGGCATCCCCGTGCTTGCGGCAGCGCGGCTCGCAAACCTACTGACCGTTGCGCTACTGTCGGCGCTGGTTGTCGTGCAGAGCTTTGGTTCGACACGAGGCTTCGAAGTGGATGCCCGGCTCCCGGCTGTGGTTGTGGCTGCGGTGCTGTTCGCACTCCGGGCGCCGTTCATCCTCGTGATTATCGCTGCGGCTCTCGTCGCGGCAGCGATTCGGGCCTTCCTCTAGGCGTCAAGTTGTTCTTCGGTGGGCAGCCAGGAGTTTCCTGGTTGACCCCAGCCTTGCTTGCGGATGGCCTTCGCCGCGGCTTTGGCATCGGGTTCACGAAGGCGGTCGGCATAGAGCACCCCGTCAAGGTGGTCATATTCGTGTTGGAAGATGCGGGCAAGCCAGCCGGATGCTTCGATTTCAAAAGGCTTCTGGTCGAGATCTACGGCTCGCAGGATGACGCGGTCGGCGCGTACCAGCCCGAATCGTTCGCCGGGAATGGAAAGGCACCCTTCTTCATCCGCCTCGCTCGGTTCATGGATGGGGGTGGGGGAGTGCCAGAGTTCTGGATTTATGGCGACTCCGTGCCAGTGAGTGTCGTCGTCGTCGGTCCAGTCGTAAACGAATATGCGTTGCGAAACACCGACCTGGGGTGCGGCAAGGCCGACCCCTGGCGCCTCATCCATCGTTTCGAACATGTCGCTAACCAGCGTGTTCAGAATGCGGTCGAAGGCCGTTACCGGATTCGCAGGAGTGTGGAGCACCGGATCGCCGGTGATAATGATGGGAAGTACGGCCATGTACTAAGAATATCTCGCTTGAACCGAGTACATTTGACGGGTGCCACCGGAGATTTTTGACCTCACTGATCAGATCACTCTCACTCCGACCCAAGTTGTGGGAATACCGCTTGCACTCATCGGTGCCGTTCTGCTGTCGCTGGGTGCCCAATTTCAGCACCGTGGTGTCGCCCGCCTGGAGGAACATTACGGCGAGCAAGCACGATCTGGGCTGAACTTTGCCCAGCTTAAGGCGCTCCTTGCCCGGCCTTCGTGGGTTCTGGGCACGCTGTTTTTGGGGCTGGCGATTGTGTTTCAGCTCTCGAGCTTGGCAATTGCGCCCATCATGGTTGTTCAGCCACTCGGTGCCGTAGCTCTGGTCATGACGGCGATAATGAACGCCCGCATCACCAAGATCACGTTGGATGCCATTTCGATCCGCGCAATCGTGATGTGCGTTGGCGGTGTTGGTGTCTTTGTTGCGCTCGCAGCGGTGTTCGCGAAGTCGACGGTGATCACTCAGCGTGAGTTGTCGACGGTTCTGATTATTTTGGTGGCTGTCTTGGCGCTGTGGGTGACGCTGTTTATGATTTTTCGTAAGAATGCGTCGCCCGTGTTCTACATAATTGGCGCTGGAATGCTTTTCGGTTTTGTGGCGACGCTCGCAAAAGTTGTCATTGATCGCATCAAAACCATCATGATTTTGGGGTCCGGCATTGAGAGCACTGATCTTCTGACGGTGCTCTGCATTGTGGGACTTATCGCGGCATCCTTGCTGGGGTCTTATTTTGTGCAGACTGCGTATGCGTCGGGCCCACCCGATCTGGTGGTTGCCGGTCTCACCGTTGTTGATCCGCTTGTTGCGGTGACGGTGGGCATCATTGTGTTGGGTGAGGCATCGAATGCTCCACTGTGGGCAGTCATTGCATTTGTGATTACGGGTGCGGTCGCAATTTTTGGTGTCTTCTCGCTCTCGAAGCACCATCCTCAACTCAAGGGATAGCTTTTCGGATGCTCGGCGGAGCAGATGCCGCACGAGGGTGTGGTGGGGTACGTTATTAGGTGCCGTTGACCTGACCGGGGTGTAAACGAGTTGGCTCGTGACGAAAAATTGTTAAGGAACTCTTCGACTGTGAATTCCGCTGTGAGACGCTCGCCCCACGAGGGCAAACCGCGACTTCGCATCCTCATTGGTGCTGACACGTTCTGGCCCCAAATTAATGGTGCCGCTACGTTCATTGCTCGTCTAGCGGCCGGTTTGGCCGAGCGTGGCCACGACGTGCATATTGTTGCGCCGTCGTACTCCAACACGAAGCTCGGTCAGATGGTGGAGGAGCATGAGGGTCAAAAGATGACCCTGCACCGCCTCTACTCGTGGAAGTGGCCTGGCCACCCCTGGCTTCGATTTATGTTGCCGTGGCGCGTAAGACCCCACTCGGTGATCATTCTTGACCAAGTGAAGCCCGATGTCATCCACTTTCAATCGCACATTGTGGTGGGGCGCGGTCTGACTATTGAGGGCAGCAAGCGCGGTATCCGATTGGTTGGCACTAACCATTTCATGCCGGAGAATTTGCTCGATCACGCGCGCGTCATCCCGAAGTTCATGCGCGATAAGGCCATCCGGATGGGGTGGGCTGCGGCTGGTCGTTCCTTTGCTCGTGCGGAGCGAGTGACCACTCCCACACGCCGCGCTGCTGACTATCTTGAAGAGAACACCGTGGTTCGCAATGTTATTGCGGTGTCGTGTGGCATTGATGCTGATGGCTACAACGGCAATCTTGATCCGAAGCCCGAGAACCTGATTGTGTTTTTGGGGCGTTTGGCTGAAGAGAAGCAAATCGACAAGTTGATTCGTGCTCTGGGGATCATGGATCCTGCGCTCGATGCCAAGTTGGAGATTGTGGGCGGGGGAGAGCTTGAGGGCAAACTCCGTGCTCTTGCGACGTCTTTGGGGCTTGAGGATCGTGTGACGCTTACTGGTTTTGTTGAGCAGGATGAGCTGCGTGACGCTCTCCAACGCGGCTCAGTATTCGCCATGCCATCCATTGCGGAGTTGCAGAGCATTTCAACAATGGAGGCGATGGCTTCGGGTCTTCCTGTTGTTGCCGCCAATGCGATGGCGCTACCTCACCTTGTTCACGACGGCGAGAACGGATTCCTGTTTGAACCTGGCAATGTCGAAGACTTGGCGGCGAAGCTCACCGCGGTGTTGACGATGCCAGCGGAGGAGATTCTGAAGTTCAAGAAGGAAAGCTTAGCGATCGTCTCGGCCCACGACATCCAGCGCACGCTCGATACTTTCGAAAGCTTGTATCGCGGTGAACAGGTCACCGACCCGGCCGCGTTAGGGAAAAAGAACGAGAGCGCCTCCTAATCGGAGACGCTCTCGCGTGGCACAGCAATCGATTCGTTGTGCACGGCAGGCGTGGAGCCTACTTTTTTGTGGGGGTGCGGTTCTCGGCTGAGACCATCCAGGCGTACTGCTCGAGGCTTTCGATGATGGCGTGCAGCAGGTCTGCACTGGTGGGGTCTTCGTCGTCGATGGGGTCGTGAACGTCGCGGATGGTGGCGACGGTGCCCTCAAGGCGTTCCGTGAGCAGGTCGATGGTGTCTGTCGTGCTGATCTCGCCGGCGGGAAACTCGGGCAGCGTTGTAGTGGCCGCTACGGTGTCGCTGCGTCCGTCTGGTGTGGCGTGGAGTGCGCGCATCCGTTCGGCGATGGTGTCGCTGAAGCCACGCGCGGCGTCGATGATTTCGTCGAGTACGAGGTGGGTATCGCGAAAGTTCTTGCCGACAACATTCCAGTGCGCCTGCTTGCCTTGCAATTGCAGTTCGAGCAGGTCAACAAGCACTAGTTGCATTTTGTCGGAAAGCCCTTTCGAGGCGGTGAAGCCCTTCTCGGCATTCTGTTGACGAGTTTTGCGGGCCCCCGACTTGGCTGGACTTGTGGTCTGCGCTTTCTGTGAATCGGTCATAGCGCAAACCTACGAGCGTTGGATGAACGCTAGCTTCACGTTCTTTGTGAGGATGCCGTACAAGGGAGTGCCTTCGCACTATGTCTGAGCTAGCCTCGTTTCTAACTCTGTCTCATCATCTACGTCAGCTATCGCAAGGAGATTCTCATGGGCCAGCGACTTCTGTTGATCGGTGCGTGGCTTCTTCCTGTCGCGATAGTCACCTTGGGTGTAAATGCTGGCGTCACGATGTGGATCTACATGGAGCCGCAAATGGATACCATCCCCACACCGGATGCCTACGGTGTGGCATTCTGGGCAGGCGTTGTTGCACTGCTGCTCAGTGTGCTCGTCGCCGTGGGAATCTCTATTCAGGTCGCGACCTCGCGCCATGCAACGGAAGCAGGCAGCGAAAGCACGAAGGTGCATCAGCTGGCTCGCTGAACGACGCGCTCAATTCGCTGGATGACGTGTCACCTAGCGTGCCCAATTTGCCGGTAACGTAGACACGCGTTCGCACTCGTGCGGACACGGGGCGGTAGCTCAGCTGGTTAGAGCAAACGACTCATAATCGTTCGGTCACGGGTTCAAGTCCCGTCCGCCCTACTAGCTTGGTTTTCTCGTTGCAACTTCGTTCCGTTGTAAAGCGAAAACGCTGTCGGCCGCGCAGGCTTGTCCGCTTAACTTTTGGAACAAAGCTACTCGCGAAGGCCAACTGCCACTGGTATTGTTTCGCTCATGATGGTCACCCACGCTCGTCGAAGTGTGTTGTTGGCCAAGGTTTCCCAATGCTTTTCCCAAGAAGTCCGCAACTTCGACTTAGAAGCACCCGTTCCCTCCGCAGCGTGGCCAACGATCAGCAGGCTTGTCGACCATCTCGGCGGCATCTACCTGTGGGGGGCCGGCATTGCTTCAAGCGGTGAAACAGCCGATCGGAGACAGGTTCCCGCCGCGCCGGAAAAAGATCTCGTGGTGTGGTTCGACGAGTGTCGAAACACGCTGCTGGTGGCGCTCAACGAAGCTGACCCGGAACGTCCCTGCTGGACCTTGGTGAACTCCGCGGGGACCACGGCGTTCTGGACGCGCAGGATGTTGTTTGAAACCACAAAGCATCTGATTGACATCCGGGCCTCGGGGCAAGCAACGCTTGCGCCAGCGAGTGAGCTCGACGCAGCTACATACGCGGACGGTATCGATGAGCTCTTGGAAGTGTTCCTGTCTCGATCCCGCAAGCACCTCGCCCCGCTACCCCGGCCTCTCGTGCTTTCAGCAATCGACGTGGACCGGCAGTGGACTCTCAGCGAGGACTGGCAGCTGTTGGACAGCGCACCAGCCCAGTCAACTCGAGTCAGCGCACATTGCGAAGACCTTGCTCTCTTTGTGTGGGAACGCGCTGATCCTGCCCGCGCCCCTGAACGATTCTTGATTGAGGGGCCAATAGATGCGGTGAACGCATTCGCCGCATCACCGGTGCACCCCTCAACCTAAGACGCTGCGCGTTTTCATTCTCAGACCGCCACATTTTGCAGAGTTAGCCGCATTCGATTTGCCGGTGCGCGCCAGCCGCGGCAGCGACCCAACAACTGTTCGCCACATCCGGAGTGCTATTCGGCTCGGTGAGGCGTATGGTCAAGCCACGCTCGACATCCACAAAAGAAAGTTGGTTCGTCATGGCAGGGAAATCACCGCGCGGCGGAAGCGACAAAAAAGAAGCCAAGTTGTCGATCAAAGACAAACGGACCCAGAAGCGCGCAAAGACCGAAGAGGCCGGATTTTTGAAGCCCCGCAAGGGCAGCGCAAAGTAGCGGCAGCGTCAGCAGGGTGCGCGATAACTTAGTTGCGCACCTTGCCGCGACCGAAGATCAGCCACAAAATCGATCCAATGATCGACAAGAAAAATGCCACCAAGATCCACACGAACTTGCCGAGTACGCCGTGGTTGGAGCTTTTGGCGATCGATACGACCGTGATGATGAAGATGATCAGGCCAACAATGCCAAAACTGAAGCTAATAGGTTCCATGGTCTAAATCCTAACGGCGTGGCACTATCAAGTTATGAGTTTGCTGGATGCCGCGTGGCAATCCCTCGGCGAAGATGCCGCAGCCCTCGCACTTGTGCGCGACCATGGCACCACGGTGCCGTTGACCGGCGTGCTTTCGTCGGGCCGTTTCGTTCACGACGCCATCGCCGCAGCTTCGTTTTCCGCCGCGCTACTTGCGGCACGCCGGGTCGGATGCGCGGTGCCTTCCGTTGAACTCGATCCCGCTAAGGTCGCCACCGCAGTGACGAGCGATAAGCACTTTCGCCTCGACGGCGAACCCGTCTCAGCGTGGGCAGAGCTCTCCGGGTTTTGGCCGTGCAGCGACGGCTGGGTGCGCACCCACGCCAACTACCCACACCACCGTCAGGCGCTGCTGAGCGCCCTCGGCTTGGCCGATGACACCAACGCTGACGAGTTCATGCGCGCCCTGCACCCCAGGATCGCCGCTGACGTCGAGAGCCAGATCCTCGCCGCTGGGGGAGTTGCGACCGTAGTTCGCACGCCCGAGCAGTGGGCTGAGCATCCACAAGCCCAGCTCTTGGCAGAATTGCCGGTAGTCGAGTTAACAGCACTCAGTGACACCCAACCCGCTCAGCTCCCTGAAACAACGGTCGATGCTCCCCTCGCCGGTGTGCGCGTGCTCGACCTCACACGCGTCATTGCTGGCCCGGTCGCAGGGCGAACGCTTGCACTCTGGGGTGCTGACGTACTGCGCATTGACAGCCCGCGGCATCCCGAAATCGGCTGGCAGCACCTCGATACCGGCGCTGGAAAACGCTCGGCGCTTCTCGACCTGGGTGACAACACCGATCGTGCCACCTTCGAAAACCTGCTTGAGACCGCGGATGTCGTACTCACCGCCTACCGCCCGGGCTCGTTAGATAAGTTCAGTCTTTCACCCGCGGCTCTCGCCGAGCGACGCCCGGGAGTTATCGTGGGCCGCCTCAGCGCATGGGGAACAGTCGGACCGTTGGCTGAACGTCGTGGCTTCGACAGTATCGTGCAGGCTGCTACCGGTATTGCGGTGGCAGAGGGCGATGGTTCGGGTCGGCCCGGCGCTTTGCCCGCTCAAGCACTCGACCATGCGGCAGGGTATTTGTTGGCTGCCGGCGTCACGACGGCGGTGCGGAGACGAGTCGATGCTGGCCATTCGTGGCTTGTGGAGGTGTCGCTTGCGCGCTTGGCGGCAGAGCTTTTGCAGCAGCGTCGACCGCGCCACCTACCGGCAGCGTCCGCAGGGTTTACGCCCACGGTTGCGACGCGCGACGGCGTGACGAGCGCGGTCTCGGCAGCTCACTACGATGGTGGACCTACTGCTTTTCTCGCCCCCGCCATTGCGTGGGGTTCGAGCGAAGCGAAATGGCTTTCCTGAAATAATCCCGTGTCGGCGGTGGTTGGCATCACCGACTTCAACAAGGATGGACTTATGACTGACACTGCCGCCCCTACGCTCACTCCCGAAGCTAAGCTCGCGCGTTTTCGCGAACGACGCGATCAGGCCGCTGTTCAACAAAACGGAAACCTTGCGCTGACTAACACCCAGTGGGTTGATGCAGAGCAGACCATTTGGGGTGTTCCCGGCACGTGGGCACCGCACGAGGATGGCCTGACCGTAACGGCCACCGCCGATGACTCAATCGTGGTTGATGGGGTGCTCGTTGAGGGCTCGGCCGTGGTGCGCAGTAAGAGCCATGAGGACCCTAGCGCAATCGTCTTCGGCGAGACCGTGACCGGGTTCGTGATTCAGGCGCCTGAAGGTAACCACGCTCTGCGGGTGTGGGACTCCAATTCTCCGGCCATCCAGGAATTTGGCACGATCGACGCCTACCCCTACAACGCTGATTGGGTCATCACCGCAACGTTTACCCCCAACCCGGAGGGCACCACCCTCGGCTTCGAACACATCAAAGACAACGGTCAAGAACGCGAACAGCCGATCCCGGGCGACATCTCCTTTGAGAAGGATGGCGTTGACTACAGTCTCGCCGCGTTCAAGTCTGGCCGCGCTCTGCAGCTCGTATTTGCGGATGCTACCAGTGGAGAAAACACCTACAGCGTTGGTCGGTTTCTCTTCGTCGCGCCCAACCCCGACGGCACCATCATTCTCGACTTCAACCTCGCGATCCTGCCGCCCTGCGCGTTCAGCTACAACTTCAACTGCCCCATGCCACCCAAGCAGAATCGTTTCTCGGTGGCGATCGAAGCCGGCGAGAAGAACGTGCTCAAGAAAGACGGCTCACTGCTTCACGACTAGCAGCGGTGCCGACGCGCCGCCGACGGATTGCGGGTCAGCGCAGAGAGTGCCCTAAGCGTTAGGCGAGTGCGCCTCCAAGAACTGGAACACCTCGGTGGAATCCACCCCCGGGTACATTCCCGTGGGCATGGCCGCGAGTAGAGAACTGTTGAGACGCGCGCTCGGGATCGAATGTTTCGCCCAGCGATCAGTGAGCTCCGTGGGGGCGCTGCGGCAGCATCCGTCGTCGGGGCACGTCGAGACCGCCCTGTTGGTGGTGTCGCGTCCGCGGAACCACTTCGCCGAGGCAAATGGTGTGCCGAGACTCACCGAGAAATCACCACGGTGATTCGACTGGATGCGCGACGTGCACCAATAGGTGCCTCCCGGCTTATCCGTGTACTGGTGGTACGGGCTGAAGCGGTCTTCGACGTCGAACACCTGGCGCGCACTCCACTTGCGGCAGACCGTCTGGCCCTCGATGGCTCCGAGAGCATCCGTCGGGAACGCGGCGCTGTCATTCTCGTACGCCTTAGAGATTGTGCCGCCCTCGTGCACCTTGAGGAAGTGCACGGGAATGCCCAGATGTTCGGTGGCGAGATTCGTGAAGCGGTGCGCTGCGGTCTCGTACGGCACAGCAAACGCATCCCGTAGGTCTTCGACAGAGAGTTCGTGCTGTGCTTTGGCTGCCGTCAAAAACTCGACCGCAGTCTTCTCAGGGACCATCAACGCGGCAGCCAGATAGTTCGTCTCCACGCGCTGCTGCAAGAACTCGGCATAGTCCGCCGGCTCACCGATGCCTAACACATGGCCCGCGAGAGCCTGCAGCAGCGTCGACCGCGGGTCGGTGCTCTCAGCCTGCGCCACCGGTAGATAAATGCGGCCATTGCGCAGATCCGTCACGCTGCGAGTGGATCCGGGCAGGTCGGGCACGTAGTGCAACGAAAACCCGAGATGCGAGGCGAGGTCGGAGGCCACCCGTTGGGAGAGTGGACCGCCAGCGTGGCCCACAGCATCCAATAGTTCTCGGGCAGTGGTTTCCAGTTCGGCAAAGTAGTTGTTGCGTTTGCGCATCATGCGGCGCAGTTCAGTATTCGCGCGTCGAGCTTCTTCAGGGGTGGCGGCGCGTTCTTTGTGCAGGCGTTGTAGCTCATCGTGCAGCCCGAGCACGGTTTCGATGGCTTCATCGCTCAGCGTCTTGCGTACGGGCAAATCGGGTAGTGCCAGTGCTGAATAGAGCGGGCCACGCTGCGCGCGCTCAAGGGCAATCTCTAAGGCGGCACGACGCGACGGCGGTTCGCGATTGAGTAAGTCGTCGACGCTCACATCAAAGATGCGCGCCAATTTTTGAAGTTCGCTGAGCTTCAGCTCACGCTTCCCGTTCTCTATCACCGATACCTGCGAGGCGGCGCGATTGAGCGCGGCACCGAGGTCATCGAGGGTAAGTCCGCGATCGTTGCGTAGTTGACGGATGCGGCGGCCAACAGTGAGGGAATCGAGCATGTCCTCATCGTCTGCCTGCGCGAGCGAGCGTGGGGTCATCGTTACGTCCTCCGTGACGGCCTTCTGCTGAAAAACAGAAGAATAACAATAATTCTGCCCGAAAAACAGGTTAAGAACCAGTCTAAAGCCCCCAGAGTCGAAGAAACGCAGCACTGATGCACTGATGCACTGATGCACTGATGCACTGATGCACTGACGAACCGACCGAGGAGAACACCATGACGAACAGCCGCCCAGGCGACCAGCTTCAGACCGCAGCCGAACTCGAAACCGAGTGGAAGACGGATGCCCGCTGGAACGGTATCGACCGCGACTTCAGCGCCGAAGACGTCATCGCCCTCCGCGGAAGCGTCCGAGAAGACCACACCCTCGCACGTCGCGGAGCCGAGAACCTCTGGAACCTCATCCAACGTGACGACACAGAATGGGTTGCCGCGCTCGGCGCACTCACGGGCAATCAGGCGGTGCAGCAGGTTCGGGCAGGACTCGAAGCGATCTACCTGAGTGGATGGCAGGTTGCCGCCGACGCCAACCTCTCCGGTCAGACCTACCCCGACCAAAGCCTTTACCCGGTAAACAGTGTTCCTGCGGTGGTTCGCCGCATCAACAACGCACTCCTGCGGGCCGACCAGATCGAAACCGCGGAGTTCGGTGCACCCGCCACTGATTGGATGGCACCGATCGTCGCGGATGCTGAGGCCGGTTTTGGTGGGCCGCTCAACGCTTACGAACTTATGTCATCGATGATCGAGGCCGGAGCTGCCGGAGTTCACTGGGAAGACCAGCTCGCCTCAGAAAAGAAGTGTGGCCACATGGGCGGCAAAGTGCTGATCCCTACCGCTCAGCACGTTCGCACTCTCAATGCGGCACGACTTGCTGCCGACGTTGCTGGGGTTTCAAGCATCATCATCGCTCGCACCGACTCGCTCGCTGCCGACCTCATCACCAACGATGTGGATGACCGAGACAAGCCATTCCTCACCGGCGAGCGAACAAGTGATGGTTTCTATCGCACGACCCCGGGCATTGAGACCGTTCTCAGTCGCGGCCACGCCTACGCGCCCTACGCAGATCTGCTGTGGGTGGAGAGCGCAAAGCCAGACCTAGAGTTGGCACGGACCTTTGCGGAGAGCATCCACCAGGAGTTCCCGGGCAAGAAACTTGCCTACAACTGCTCGCCATCGTTCAACTGGAAGCGTCACCTCGACGATGCCCAGATCGCGACGTTCCAGCGCGAGCTTGCCGCAATGGGTTATGCCTTCCAGTTCATCACCCTCGCCGGATTCCACGCCCTTAACCACTCGATGTACACCCTTGCCAAGGGCTACAGCGAGCGTCACATGAGTGCCTATGTGGAACTGCAAGAGGCAGAGTTCGCGTCAGAAAAAGACGGCTACACGGCAACGCGCCACCAGCGCGAGGTCGGAACGGGGTACTTCGATCGCATCGCGACCGCTCTCAACCCCACGAGCGAAACGCTCGCACTGGTCGGAAGCACCGAAACCGCTCAGTTTCACTAAACCAGCCGAACCCATCCTCACGTCGCTTAACACACCAACAATTTTCTAAGGACATCTAATGACTACTCGCAGAATGGAACCGATCGCTGAATCGCAGGACCGATTTAGTGAGATCCTCACACCGGAAGCGCTGCACTTTCTTACTCGACTGCACGACCAGTTCGCCGGGCGTCGGCACGACCGCCTTGCAGCACGCATGGAGTCGCGCAAGCACATAACCAATGGCCGCAACCTGCGCTTTTTGCCCGAGACGGCAGCCATTCGTGAAGACCCCAGCTGGCGTGTTGCCGGTGCGGGCCCCGGCTTGCATGATCGTCGCGTTGAGATCACGGGTCCAACGGACCGCAAGATGACGATTAACGCCATGAACTCGGGTGCCAAGGTGTGGCTCGCCGATCAAGAGGACGCCACGAGCCCGACGTGGCAGAACGTAATCGGTGGGCAGGTCAACCTCCACGATGCGATCCGCCGACAGATCGACTTCACGACTCCCGAGGGCAAAAGCTACGCGCTGGGGGAGGAAACTCCGACGATCGTGATGCGCCCACGAGGATGGCACCTGGTAGAAAAGCACCTGCGGTACACCGACCGTGCTGGGCTGCGCACACCGGCTTCCGGTTCGCTCGTTGATTTCGGGCTCTACATATTCCATAACGCGCACGAACTGATCGAGCGCGGCAGTGGTCCGTACTTCTACATCGCCAAAATTGAGAATCATCTTGAAGCGCGACTGTGGGATGACGTGTTCACGTTCGCAGAGAACGCCCTCAACATTCAGCACGGTACCATCCGCGCGACAGTGCTGATCGAGACTATTCCTGCTGCGTTCGAGATGGATGAGATCTTGTACGAGCTGCGGGAACACTGCGCTGGGCTCAATGCCGGCCGCTGGGATTACATCTTCTCGATCATTAAGAACTTCCGCGGGCGTGGAGCGAATTTCGTTCTTCCTGATCGTGCTGCCATTACCATGACAGTGCCGTTCATGCGGGCGTACACCGAGCTGCTGGTGGCAACCTGCCACAAGCGGGGAGCGCATGCCATTGGAGGCATGAGTGCGTTCATTCCGAACCGTCGGGACCCCGAGGTGACCGCTCGAGCGTTGGATGCGGTAACCCGGGACAAGCGCCGAGAAGCCACCGACGGCTTCGATGGCACCTGGGTTGCGCATCCCGATCTCATCGACACAGCTCGTGCAGAGTTCGACGCAGTGTTAGGGGAGCGACCCAATCAGGTTGACCGTTTACGTGATGACGTGCACGTGACTGCGGAAGATCTGCTCAACTTGCGCATTGACGGTTCAGTGACGGATGCTGGAGTGCGGTCGAACGTCTCCATTGCCGTGCGCTACATCGAAAGCTGGTTGCGCGGTGTCGGAGCCGCAGCAATCGACAACCTCATGGAAGATGCGGCAACTGCCGAGATCAGCCGAAGCCAGCTGTGGCAGTGGATGCACCAGTGCGTTGTCACTGCTGAGGGTACGGCCATCACGCACCGTCGTATCGAGGCCGAGCTCGACGAGGTACTCGCCGGGGTTGTGCGCACTGACGGCGATCGTTTCGACGATGCTGCCGCAGTGTTCCGCGAAGTGACGCTCGAGGAGGAATTCCCCACATTCCTCACCCTGAGTGCTTACAGCAGCTATCTCGTTGAGCAACAGCAAGAAAACGCCGCCTGACGACACTGCGGGCTAACCGGTCATAATGTTGGCGCTTGATCAGCGTCGATCAGGTGCCAGCGGTTAGCTCGCAGCGTTATGCCACGGACCAGGACGCTGCGAACTACGACGCCACGAACCAATCCAGTGCGGCAGCGTCGGCGGTGCAGGGCAGACTAGTGACGTGTTCATAGTCCTCTCTCGCGTTGGCGCCCAAGTGATGGCAACGCGTGTGACCTCTGAGGGCGTCCATGTCTCGGAACACGCCGTGAACGGTCTGCCGCGGTTTGTCGCCGAACACGAGCCAGAGCATCCACGCTGGGTGTGGCACGATACCGCTGAGTGGTATCCCGAACTGCTGAGATCGCGGGTTCGAATTCAGCGCTGTTTTGACCTACGACTGTGCCACACGATTTTGCGCAACTCCGCGCTGAGTCAGTCTTCTGAGTTAGCCCAGTCCGAAGCTGGGGCGTGGGATGCGCTCGGATCGGGATTACTTTCGCCACTCGAGGGGCGGCCCACCCCTGCCCACTCCACACTGTTCGATTTTGAGCAACCACACGTTCGCCCTGCGGTCGACCCTTTAGAGGTACTGGCCGAGTTTGAGCGTCAGCGGGTTGCACTGGCACAGTCTGCCGATTCCTCTCGCCTTGCGCGACTGCTCGCAGCGGAATCGGTTGGTGCCCTCATCGCTGCAGAGATGCGTTTCGCCGGTTTGCCGTGGAGCGTCACCGCACACGACGTGATCCTCACGGAGATGCTCGGTTCGCGACCGACGGTCGAGGGCGATCGACCGAGCAAACTCCAGTACCTGGCTGAGCAAATCCGCTCTCTCCTTGACGCCCCACAGCTCAACCCCGATTCGCCGAACGACCTACTCCGGGCCCTTAATGTGGCCGGAATTCAGACCAGCTCAACGCGTGCCTGGGAGCTAAAGCAACTGAAACATCCGGCAATCGAGCCACTGTTGGAATTCAAGAAACTGTCCCGCTTGCTTGCCGCTAACGGCTGGAACTGGCTCGACGCATGGGTGCATGATGGCCGGTTTCGCCCCGATTACGTTCCGGGTGGAGTGGTCACCGGGCGGTGGGCAACCAGCGGGGGAGGCGCACTTCAGCTACCTCATCTGATTCGTGGTGCTGTGATTCCCGATTCAGGCTGGAAGTTAGTTGTAGCTGATGCGTCACAACTTGAGCCGCGCATTCTCGCCGCCATGTCTGCAGACCGAGGCATGGTTGAGGCTGGAGCATCTGGAGACCTCTACGAAGGAATCGTTGCCAGTGGCGCCGTTGAAACGCGTGCTCAAGCCAAGCTCGCAATGCTGGGTGCGATGTATGGGGCAACAACCGGCGAGAGTGGCAGGCTCATGCCGAAGCTTGCTCGCGCCTACCCGCGGGCGATCCGGATGGTGGAGGATGCTGCGAGAGCGGGGGAGCGCGGAGAAGTTGTCTCCACCCAGCTTGGTCGAAGCTCACCACGAGGCGCCGACATAGGCACGTACGACGAGTCACTGACTCCGGCGCAGCGGTCCGCGGCGCGGGAGCGGGGCCGCTCGTGGGGCCGGTTCACCCGCAACTTCATTGTGCAGGGCACGGCGGCAGAGTGGGCATTGTGTTGGATGGCAAGCATCCGGATTCGATTGGATGCATTCGCCGATGGCACGTGGTTCACCGACTCGGCACACCTCGTTTTCTTCCTGCACGATGAAGTGGTTATTCATGCCCCGGTGGAATCCGCCGACGCCGTGGCTGCGCTCGTGGCTGAGGCTGCTCAAGAAGCTGGGCGCCTGTTGTTTGGTGCGCTGCCGGTAACGTTCCCGCTTACCCTCGCGGTGGTCGATCGCTACGACGCAGCCAAATAGTGCCTTCTCGTGATGCCCAGTGTGCGATATTGCATCTTTGCTGGGTTCGCTTCGCATTTTAGGCTCCCATTTTCAATGCACAGAGTCGGCATGTCAGTCCCGAGACAGGAGGGCAGAGATCACTTCAGCTCCAGCGACATCCACTATTCGACGTGACGCCAGTTCGCTACGCAGCACATCCTGATCTACAATCGCGTCAACGATCGACTGATGTGACGCGACGACTCCGGCGGTGAGTTCGTGAGGGATGAGATTGAGTGCGTGCCTCACGCGCAATGCTGACTCGATTGGGCCTGCTAGCTGGCCAACAATCTGGTTGCCTCCGGCTTCGAGAAGTCCGCGATGGAATTCGACGTCAGCGTCCGTGAATGCATTCCAATCTGATCGCGCTACGGCAACTGCCATAGCGTCCACCGCAGTTTGGAGCTTGTGGAGATGAGCTGGCGTCGTCGCCCGTGCCGCGTGGCGGGCAGCAAGCGGCTCAATAGCGCCACGCAAATCAAGGAGTTCTCGGAGCTGTTTTGCGGATTCGATTCCTCCAGCCCGCCACCGGATGACATCGGGGTCGAGCAAATCCCATTCACTGACCGGACGCACGCGGGTACCCGTGCGGGGCCTCGCAATTACAAGACCTTTCGACTGGAGTACTCGGAGGGCCTCCCGCACCAATGCTCTTGATGTTTTCGATTCAATAGCTATTGATTCCGGAACGAGCTGCGCACCTATCGGAATTCGTCCAGCACCAATCGCTTCGCCGACTCCTTCAATCACTTGCCCGTGAAGGCCCCGAAACGACCGCAATACTGAACTGTTCGAATCGAGTTTCCGGTGGATGGTTCCATGCTCACCAACTTGCTGGCTTTCAATGAAAGGGATCAATGGTGCTCCGATATCTTCGCTGTTCAGTTGAGCCTAACAAGGCGGATACTACCTCGGGCTTGACCCCGCCACGTGATCACCCTTTGATCGCACCCGCGCTCAGCCCGGAAACGAAGGACTTCTGAGCGAATACGTAAAGGAGCACGATGGGAATCATCGAGAGTACTGATGCCGCAATCAGCAGGTGAGTCACGGGAATTGCTGGGAACGTGCGCAGAGAGTTAATGAACAGCGGGTATGTCTTTTCGTCTAGAAGATACGTCAACGGGAGCAGTAGTTGTGTCCAGCTTGAGAGGAAGAGCCAGATCATGAGTCCTGCGATACCTGGTCGCAGAATTGGCAATACGATCGAGCGAAAGGCTCGAATCTCTGAGGCGCCGTCAATTCTTGCGGCTTCGATGAGTTCGTCTGCGACAGCGGTTTGAATGAATTGCCGCATCCAGAAGATTCCGAACGCTGGGGCTAGCTGCGGCAGGATCACCGCGAGGAGGGTATTGAGGAGGCCGAGATTGCTGATAATTACATAGTTTGTCGTCAAAGACACCATGAATGGAATCATCATGGAGGCCAAGACCAACTTGAACAAGACGTCCCTTCCTCGGAAGTGAAGCTTGGCGAAGGCGTAGCCCGCAAGAGTCGCTACATATGCGCCGACAACGGTCACCACGAGGGAGACGATCATGCTGTTCCGGAATGACGGCCAGAACTCAGAATTAGCGAGTACTAGAGCGTAGTTCTCCCAGGTGAAGATGTCGGGGAATAGCTTCTGTTCGGCGTTAAGGATGTCTTCCTTCGGCACGAACGACGTACTGATCAGCCAGTAGATCGGGAACACCGTTAGGATTGCCCCCACCCAAAGCCACCCATTGTTCACAAGTGAAAGAATTCGACGTCGAAGTTTGTGCCGTGACCAACCAGGGGGAGTTGCGGTGGCGCGACGGGGCGTTTTGTCTTGTGCGATATGGCGGGTCTCAGTCATTTCGAGTCACTCTCAGCTGGATGATCGTGATGATCAGAACGATGATCGCCACGGTGTAAGCAATTGCAGAGGCGTATCCCAAATTAAAGAACACAAACCCCTGCCTAAACATGTAGGTTCCGAGCATCAACCCCGCTTGGTTGGGCCCTGCCTCTGGCCCAAAAAGGACGTAAGGCTCGTCGAAGAGGTTGAACGTTCCGATACTTGACATCACGGCGGTAAAAATCAGAGTGGGCTTAGACATGGGAACGACGATGTGCCAGAAGAGTTGCCACGCATTAACGCCATCCACTTTGGCGGATTCGAGAACTTCTGTCGGAAGCGTTTGCAACGCAGCTAAGTGAATGGTCATGTTGTATCCCAGCCATCTCCAAATAATTACCACCGATAGCACCGGCAGAGCAACGTTCGGATCGTTCCTTAGGTCGATTGCGGGAAGTCCGATTGCCTGGAGAAAGATGTTCGGTAGTCCGAAGACAGGGTCAAGAAGTAGAAGAAAGAGGACACCAACGACGACGAGCGGGGGGAGCACTGGCAGGAAGAACAGTGTCCGAAGCAAGCTCTTTGCGCGTGTTGCCCTGAGGTTCAGTAGGTGCGCGAGGAGGAGCGCTCCAAAGCTGAGTATGGGTACGGTAACGATCCAGACGACCAATGTATGCCCGAGAGCAGAGAGAAAGTCTGCGTCGGCGAAAAGGGCGGCGTAGTTCGAGAGACCGACGAATTGACCGCCTGATGCTCCCTTCCAGTTTGTTAACGATATGCCAAACGAGCCGATCGTCGCGCCCAACTGGAAGACGAGGAAAACGAGCAAGAAGGGTGCGATGAAAAGATACCCAATTTTATGGGTTCGTGATCGGGCCCGCTTCGGGCGTATTGCAGTCGTCATCATTGTCTTTCTTCTCTTCGGTTTCGAGAATCGTATAGTGGATACCCAGCCGCGGTGCGGGTTCTGGCTCGCACCGCGGCTGGGCGCTCCGACTACTGCTTACTGAGCTTGCTTGGTCTCGTTCGCAACTGTCTCGAGGAGCGACGAAGAATCACCTTCGCCGGCCAGGAAGTCTCGAACATTCTGTTTGAACGAGCTTTCCAGCTGGTTTGTCTTGATGTTTTCGTTGAACTGCGGAGCTTCTCGTGCAGAATCAATCACGATTTGCAGGAACGGCTGACCACCGAAGTAGTCGTCTCCTGCAGTGAAGCGGGGGTCTTCCGCCGCGGGGAGGAATAGGTTCTCTACGAGGCCTCCTGTTTCGTAGTTTGTCCAGCGTGAATCGACGCGGAGTAGCCAGAACTCGAGGAATTTCCACGCGGCTTCCGGGTTCGTCGATTGGGCCGGGATTGCTAAACTGGTGCCGCCTCGAATCGCACCGCGCGTGCCGCCTTCATCGAATGCCGGGAGTGGCATTACGCCCCATTTTCCTGACATGTCTGCGAGCGAGCCCTTGAGCCCAAACGAGACCGAAGCCTGCTGGAGGATCGTTGCGACCTCGTCATTCTCGAACGCAACCTTCTCGGCTTGCCCGGAAGCTACGTCATTGAGCGTGATGCCGGCTTCGCGGAACTCGCGAATCAAATCCAGCGCGCGTTCACCTTCGGGTGAAGCAAGCGCAGGTTCCCCGTCCTCGTTGAAGTACTGTCCTCCCTGCTCGTTCAGCATCATGTTGAAGTCACTCATTACGTGTCCAGCGATACCGTTGTCATTTGCGATAGGAAGAGACATGAGCATCTTGGTTTTACCACCGGACGCTTCATCGATCTTCTCGCCGGCGGCGATGTAGTCGTCCCAGGTTTCGATGGAGCTTGGGTCGATGCCGTATTCGTCGAACAAGTCTGTGCGATATACAAGCACTCCAGCATCAGCTTCCCACGGAACTGCCTGCTGGTTCCCCGCTGGTGTCGTAATTTTGTCCCATTTGAATTCGGGGAACGTATCCTTGTATGGAGCAAGGCACTCAGAGAGGTCGAGGAGTGGGAGGTCGTAGAAGCGGGGAGCGTCACGATCTTGAACCATTGACATATCGGGAGCGCCTGAGCCGCCCGCAAGCGAAGTGGCAAGTTTCGTGTGCGTATCACTGGTGTTAAAGTCAGTGAACTCCACGTTGATGTTTGGGTAGATCTCGTGGAAGTCATCGAGTACTGCCTGTGGCACGATGTTGTACCAGCCCCAGAATTTCAGATCGGCGGTGATGCTTTCATCCTTGACAAGGTCGGCGACGCCTGTGGGGTCGGCGTTTTGGCTAGCGCAGAATTCCGCAGGAACTTGCGCGCTGCCATCGCCTCCCGATGCGGTGTTCGGACCGCCTTGGCCGACGCAGCCCGCTAGCCCGAGAGCCAGCACACTCGCGACGGCGACTGCCGTGGTTGTGCGTTGTGTTGCATTCTTCATCGATTCATCTCCTTGGTGTGTATATCTGTGTGCGGTTGGTTTTTGAACTCATGGGTAATGGCTGAATAAGTCGTCATTGCCCAGCGTGGTTGGCGTTGCTGGTTGAAGTAGTGAGCGGGTGCGATTCAACCCCCACCGGTCGAGGTCTCTCAAGCGATCGCTAGATATTCGAACGCCGCTGAACTTTTCGACAATATTCGCCCAATCATCGCGACGTTCGATTCCCGGTCGAACCATAAAACAGTCAGGATCGTTTACCCAAAAGCGGCCATGGGTAAAGGCGCGACCTGCCGTCGACACGGCCGCGGATCGCAACCCGGGCCGCGAAAGATCATTGCCCGCGGCCGCCCACGTTAGATCGACGTCCGGCGCAACTCGCATCGTGTCGAATAAGCCGATGGATGGAAACATCGGTGCTCCGCAGCCTTGTAGATATGAACTTCCGATGTTTGAGCGGATCCGCTGAACAGCTTCACGGTATGCGGTGATCGGATTGATTTCTTGGTCATATCTGATCCCAGGAAGCGCACCCGCGAACATAAAGTCGACCATGAAGTACTGTGCGCCGTAACTGTGCCATGCGGTGAATACCCTCGCGAGGTAATCTTGCGCCCCTGGATGGGTTGTATCGAGTGCATAACAGTCCTGACCCCAATTGTGTAGAGCGACTACAGGGGAGCCGTCAGGGTTGCGAACGGTCCATTCTGGATGCTGCTCAAAAATACGGCTGTGCGCCCCTACGATCAGTGGTGCTATCCAGAGACCGGCAATGCGGTTGCGGTCGAGCACTGAACCGACTAGTGATTCTAACGACCCGAATTCGCTTGAAGTCTCCAACCAATCACCGATGCCCGCTTGGAAGGCATCGTCGAGACGAACAACTCCAACGTCGAGGTCGAGATCATCCATCGCATCCAGATTCTCGTGGACATCGGCTTGAGTGAGGCGAGTGAAGTATTGATACCAGCTTGCCCAAATTGATGGAATTTCACGAAGTTTTGGCCGTTCCGTTCGCTCGAGATAGCTCTCAGCGAAGGACGGGAGCGAATTGCCGAATCCACCCGAAAAGTTCTGAATCTCGACAGCCCCGTCTGATTCGACGACTATGTTGTTGTCTTGCACCGTCGCCCGAATTGTCGGAACCTCGGTTCGTCCATCGATCGCACCGAAGACTGTCACAGGGCCCGAATCATCAGTTTCGATCGCGAGTAGTCCGTCGCCTTGGAACCCCGCAAGTGGTTTAGGGCGGTTTGCACGGTAGCCGCTTACTGCTCTCGCCGGGGTAGAGGCTCGAAAGCTGAGATCGTTGATCGAGTACGCCGTTGACGGCGTCCATGATTGCCAACCGAACTCGTATACGCGAGCGGTCCTGACATCGATCGGGATTTCAGCAATGGTCGCGAACTTCGCGCATCGTTCTGTGCTCATCGAATGCTTTCCTCCGAGCTGATTAGCGGCGCGCCGGTCGAAGTCACAAGCAGTTCACGGGTGACACGCATTCCCCAGTCATCGAGTGCGGCGATTCGATCACTGGATGCGCGAACACCGGAGAATTCTGCGATGTGGGATGCCCACTGCTCGCGGTGTTCAACCCCTGGTCGAACGATCAGGCAATCGGGATCGTTGTGCCAGAATCTGCCGTGCATGAACGCCCGAGAGCGTCCTGACAAGATTGCTCCGCTCTGAGATGGCTGGCTGATATCGCCGCTTGAGTGTGTAAAGCGTGTATCGATATCACAGCTCACGCGCATTCCGTCGAACAACCCGACACTGGGTAGTAGTGGTGCTCCGCAGCCTAGAAGTGTGGCGTCGCTACCGACTGCCTCTCGAATTGTTGAAACGGCGAGTTGGTAATGCTCGTACTCGTTGATCTGCTGGTGGCGTTGGCCCGGGAGCAGTCCAGCGAAGAGGAAGTCGAGTTTGAAATAGTCAAAACCGTGTCCTCGCCAAGTCTGGAAAACATCTACGAGATAGCTCTTGGCTCCCGGGTGGCTCACGTCGAGCGAAAATAGATCCTGATCCCAGTTGTTGCCTGCCCAAACCAATTCGCCCTCACCGTCGTGGAGCAACCATTCAGGATGCTTCTCGAAAAGTTCAGAGCGTGCTCCAACCCAGAATGGGGCGATCCAGACTCCTGCGCGTCGGTTGGACGCGTGGATCCGTTTGACAAGATCGGGGAGCGAAGAGAAGCGACTCGAAAGCGTCGTCCAATCGCCAATCTCTTTCTGAAACGCGTCGTCGACGCCTATGACTTCGATCGGCAGATTGTGGGCATCGATAGCATCAATGTTTTCGTACATGTCAGACTCGGTGAGCTCTGTGAAGTATTGGTACCACGGGCACCAAACGGTGGGGTATTCTGCCGCGAAAGAAACAGCGAGCTTGGCTGCGAGTTGATCCGCCCAGCGTGCCAGAGCCGACTCTAGGCTTCCGCCTTTTTGGTCCACATTATGTTCAACTTCGCCGTCTGCTGTTACGACGAGTGCGCCAGCTTCCACTTCAAGACGAATGCTTGGGCAGTTCACACGTGGATCCGGTGCGGAAAAAATGTGGTGCTCTCCATGCACGGTCAACGCCAACAAGCCTTCTCCCTGAAATCCCGACGCCGGCCCGGGACGGTCAGGGCGGAAGGTCGTCATCTGCCAGAGACTTTGTGTCGGCCGAGGCGAGGTTTGGTCGGCAGTATAGAAACCCGACGGGCTGAAAGACGACCATCCGTTCTCGAACACCACGGCGTCTCGAGGGTCGGCAGCGAAGACCGCAACGTTGTTGAAATGGGGCGAGAAAGCCACTGACTGCTCCAAACATTTGTATCGACACTGATCCAGCAATAGTTTTACAGTATTACTATTGAGCCGGCAAGTGCCAGACCGCATTGTTATAAAAGCAAATTTTTTGTATCGAGCCAAGGTAATAGTAAGTTTATTGAACTACGCATTGAATACTCATTGATGCAACGAAAGGGCCTCCATGAAATCGGCGCCAACCTACTGGGATGGACGTGCTGTACTCATAACCGGCGCGTCAAGAGGAATCGGCAGAGCGACTGCGCTCTGGTTTGCTGAGCGCGGCGCGCACGTTATCGTGCACGGTCGCGACCACAACGCAGTCACCGAAGTATGCTCCGAGATTTCTGCAGCTGGGGGTCGTTCCAGCTCTGTGCTTGGTGACCTTCGTAGTAGCAGCACTTGCGAACAAGTGATTGAATCCGCGGCGCAACTTGCCGGTCAACTGGATGTGCTGGTCAACAACGCAGGGGCAAACGTATTCCGTGGCGTGCTAGACGCGACTATTGAAGATTGGGACGACTGCCTCAACCTTGACCTGAGAGCGGTGTGGTTGTGCTCTAAAACTGCTGCGCGGGTTATGCGTCCAGGTTCGTCGATCATCAATATCACTTCGAACCACGCAACTTCGACGCTGGCCGGTGTGTTCCCTTACAACGTCGCGAAGGCGGGTGCGAACGCTCTCACCCAGTCACTCGCAATTGAATTGGCAGATCAGGGCATTCGTGTCGTTGCGATCGCTCCTGGGTATGTAGACACCCCTATAAATGACACCTACTTTGCTTCGTTTCCTAACCCAAGTGCAGCTCGCCGAGCGGCGGAGAAGCTACACATCGTGAACCGACTGGCAAACCCGACCGAGATAGCAGCCGCAATCGAGTTCTTCGCAGATACCAGCCGCAGCGGTTTTACGACAGGAAATGTCGTCACAATCGATGGCGGTAGATCGGCGCTGCTGCAAGATCCCGGTCTTGCTTTTGCTGAAAACGGTGATGAAAAATGATCTCGTCTGCACCTAGCAAGGGCGCTACGAACCTTGGATCCACAGGAAGCCGCAGCGGCGAATGGTTCGGCGATGGTGGTAAGTCGGGTTTTATCGCCCGTCATCATATGAGGCAAATGGGCCTTTCAGGGCGAGCATTCGATGGGCGCCCTGTCATCGGTATCGCGAACACATGGTCGGAACTGACGCCGTGCAATGCCCATTTACGGACATTGGCTGACTCAGTGAGGCGGGGTATCCAACAAGCTGGCGGACTTGCCCTTGAGTTCCCGGTGCTGTCACTCGGCGAACCTTTCATGCGACCCTCCACCATGATGTTCCGCAACCTCATGGCGATGGAACTCGAAGAGCTCGTGCGTGCAAATCCACTTGACGGCGTTGTTGCACTAACCGGGTGCGATAAAACGACTCCCGCAGCCTTGATGGGTCTTGCAAGCGTCAATCTTCCGGCAATAATGATGACCGGTGGCCCCATGCTCAACGGTCGCTTTCGAGGTCGAACGGTTGGCTCCGGAACGGACATCTGGCGCATGACCGAGGGATTGCGAACCGGCGAGGTCACTGAGGCAGAATTCACAGAGTTTGAGAGCTGCCTAAACCGCTCAGCAGGGCATTGCATGACGATGGGTACGGCTTCGACGATGGCGAGCATCACGGAGGCTCTTGGAATGCAACTACCTGGTGCCGCCGCACTGCCTGCTGTTGACTCTCGCCGCATGGTGCTTGCAGAAGAGACTGGTGCGAGAGCCGTTCACTTGGCGCGGGAGGGTGTGCGTCCGTCTGACATCATGTCGCGCGCGGCAGTAGAGAATGCCATCGTGGTGAACACTGCGATTGGTGGCTCAACTAACGCGATTGTGCATCTGCTGGCAATCGCGGGTCGACTCAACGTGGACCTCACGCTCGATGAGATCGATCGAATTGGGCGCACAGTGCCGCTTCTTGCTGATGTTATGCCGAGTGGCCAGTTTCTCATGGAGGAATTCGCGTATGCAGGCGGCGTTCCCGCACTGATGAAACAACTTGGCGACAGGCTCCATCGGGAAGTCTTGACTGTTACGGGGCAGTCGTTGGGAGAAAACATTGCGACTGCGCGAGTAGACGACTCGAGAGTGATCAGAAGCGTAGATGATCCGGTGCAGCCAGCAGGCTCTGGAACGGCAGTTGTTCGAGGAAACTTGGCACCGCACGGGGCTGTAATCAAGGTGAGCGCAGCCGAACCTCGACTCCTTACACACTCCGGACCTGCGGTGGTGTTTGACACGCTTGAGGAATACCAAGCAGTCGTTGACGATGAAGACCTCGACATCACCGCAGACTCGGTGCTAATCGTGCGCGGCTGCGGACCACGCGGGTATCCGGGAATGCCAGAAGTCGGAAATTTCCCGTTGCCGAAAAAGCTCTTAAATCAGGGCGTGCGTGACATGGTTCGGATATCTGACGCGCGAATGAGCGGTACCGCATTCGGCGCGTGCGTTCTGCATGTAGCACCGGAATCAGCTGTAGGCGGGCCGCTCGCCCTAGTGCGAACCGGCGACATCGTTTCCCTTGATGTCGCGAACCGACGGCTAGAGATGCTGGTGTCCGACACCGAGCTCGCTGCTAGGCGTATTGCGCTCCCGCCTCAGCCCCAAAGTGCAGTTCGCGGGTGGTCCGCTCTTTACCAGCGTCATGTAATGCAGGCCGACACCGGAGCTGACCTCGATTTCTTGGTCGGATCGAGCGGCGATACACCAGGAAGGTCACCATTCTGATGCCCGTTGTGAGCGAACAGATCCGGGGCATCTGTCCTGTTATTGAGACACCGTTCTCTGAAGATGGCAGTGTTGATTTTGAGAGCTTTGAACGTCTGATTGACCATCTCATCTCTGCCGGAGTCCGGCAGGTTATGTTCCCTGGGTTCGCATCCGAATTTCACAAGCTCAATGATGAGGAACGAAATGCCCTAACGCGAACCATTCTTCGAAAGTTTCATGACGTTCCAGACTGTAGAGTCGTAATTTCTGTGCCCGACCATGCCACGATGCTCGCGGTGCGCAATGCTCGTGCGGCAGTAGATGCCGGGGCAGATCTGATTAACATTCTCCCGCCGTACTTTCTTGGGCCGAGCGCATCCTCCGTTCGGCAGCACATTGACGCGATACTCGACGCGATCTCGCCAACTCCTGCAATCGTTCAATACGCACCGGAGCAGACAGGTACTTCACTCGACGCGCAAGTTTTCGCGACGATAGCGACCAAACGCCCCAATCTTGTGCAAGTGAAGGTGGAGTCAACCCCACCCGGACAGCTGATCTCATCGCTTTCGGCGCTAAACCCACCTCTCGGATCTGTTGTGGGGTATGCGGGCGTACAAATGATCGATGCGTTGCGGCGAGGAGCTGAAGGGGTGCAACCCGGATGCTCCTTCGTCGAGATTTATCTCCGCATATGGAGCCTTTGGGAAAGTGGGGCCGAAGAGTCGGCGATTGCTCTCCACGGCCGTCTTTTACCCTACATCTCCTACTGGATGCAGAGCGTCGAACTTATCATTCGGGCAGAGAAGCGGATATCGATGCTTCGCGGTCTCATCGCTACCGACCATTGCCGAGCACCGGCCCGCGAGCTTGATCAGCAGGAGGAAATGATGATCGACCGCTTCATTTCAGAGTTCAACGATGTGTTCGAGAGCAACCATGACTGAGGTTGTTTGTATCGGTGAAACCATGGGCCAGTTTGTCCCCGCCGAATCAGGCTTTCGGTCCGCTACAAGTTTTCTTCTCAATCACGCGGGTGCTGAGTCGAACACTGCCATTGCTCTCACACGCCTAGGCTTTGACGTTGAGTGGGTGAGTCGACTCGGGATCGATGTTATTGGTGATCGAATTCTTGATTCCTTGAGGAGCGAGGGAGTCGGTGTGAGCGGAGTAAGTCGCGACGCTGGACTTCACACTGGCATTTTTCTGAAGGATCCATCCCAGTCCGACCGGCAGGTGACCTACTATAGAACCAACTCGGCTGCCTCTCAGATTTCGTTGCTTGACATTGACCGAGCGCTCGATATGCGACCGAGACTCATACATCTGACCGGCATCACCCCTGCACTGTCGATCAGTTGTGATCAAGCTGTAACGTACGCAATCGAGCAGTGCCAACGCCGCGGCATACTCAGTAGTTTCGACGTGAACTATCGACCCCAACTCTGGTCTAACCAACCGCTTGCAGCTCGGCGCCTCGCCGAGCTCGCGTCGGCGAGTGACATTGTTTTCATCGGTCAGGACGAAGCCAACGAATTGTGGGGTGCTCGCGTCCCTGCAGACATCACTGCAGTAATCGGTGATACCGCCACCTTAATTGTCAAGGACGGCGCCCGACAGGCTGTTTCGATCTCAGCTAATCAAATGGTTGCAGTGCCAGCGCTCCGTGTCCGCGTTATTGAATCGGTCGGCGCTGGTGATTCGTTCGCTGCAGGGTGGTTAGCAGGTCTCCTGCGGGGGTACCCTCCCGCAATGTGCCTTCGTCTTGGCCATCTTGCTGCGCGGCAAGCGTTGGAATCGATCACCGATCAAGGCGAAGCCGCGAGCTTTGAGTTCATCCTCGACGAAGCCCAAAAAGAGCCCAATTGGGCGAACCACAACACTGCCGATGAGGAGCACCACTAATCATGCTGACCGCAGCTCAGAGTAATGATTTCTTTAGTTCGGCCTTCACGGTATCACGAGCGATGGCCATCCTCCGAGGGTTCACCCCTGAGCGTACGTCTGAGCTTGCGAGCGCTGCATGGACCGCAGGATTCCACCTCGTGGAGGTCCCGCTGCAGGGACCTTTGTCAGCGAGAGCTTTGCAAGGAGTGTCAAACAGTGGAACCGGCGTGATTGGTGCAGGCAGCATTCTTTCGACCGACCTCGTCGATCAGGCCGCGCGTCTGGGAGCAGTGTTCACCGTTTCCCCGGGGTTCGACGAAAAAGTCGCTGCATACAGCCTCAGTGTCGGGCTTCCCCATCTTCCTGGTGTCGCGACGCCGACTGAAGTGCAGCGGGCGATGTCGGCGGGATTTACTTGGTTGAAGGCCTTTCCGGCAGCGGTCCTTGGTCACGAGTGGTTTTCCGCGATGCTTGGCCCATTTCCTGACGTCCGATTGGTCGCGACGGGCGGCGTAACTTCGGAAAACTTTGAGCAACTCCTAGATGCTGGGGCTTCAGCGGTCTCATTCGGAACCTCGTTCACGTCAATGGAAACTAGTGCTCTGGAGAGGCTTCAGTGAGTCGAGATGAGCGACTTCGAACTTACCGAGCGGAGTTTTGCGAAGACGAACGCTATTTCAACTTTGCAAGCTATGGCCCCTCCTCGGCTAAAGCTCTCGACGCTTCACGGCAAATTTCACTGCTCGCAGCCACCGGCGCTGCCGGCTCGCTCAGCACCATCGTCGACCAGTATGAGGGCGCGCGTGCCGCATTTGCCAAGATCTGCAACTTTTCATTGGAGAATGTTGCACTCGTGCCCAGCACTTCGCACGCACTCCAGCAGATGGCACTTGGTCTCCATGGTGAACAGGTTGTCGTTGGAGCTGGAGAGTTCCCAGCTAACCTTTATCCTTGGTGGCACGCGGACGAAATCGGCGTGCTACGAGCTCGCACGCTCTCGAAGTCTGTCAGGATGACGCCGGATACGGTGGCTTCCGCGTTGCACGCAGATGACACAGTTCTCGCTGTGAGCGCGGTCGACTACGGCACCGGCTATCGAGCTGATCTCGCTGGACTCAGAGAGGCAATTGGTCCCGACAGGCTCCTCGTAGTAGACGCTATACAGGCATTTGGCGTTGCCGCGATGGACTGGAAATGCGCAGATATCGTTATTTCGGGCGGACAGAAGTGGGTGCGTTCAGGGTGGGGTATCGGAGCGATCGCGCTTTCCGAGCGTGCCCTCAGCAGGGTCCACGACACCACTTCGAGCTGGGCGGGTTATGCCCCTTCCCCTGAGCCAGGCGGTCGCGGAGCTTCCTTGCCGGGAGCGTCGCGGCTTGCTGTCACGAATCTCTCACCGACGGCCGCAGCAGCGTTCCGCGCGGCGCTTGACCTTATCGCGGAGGTCGGAGTGACAACGCTCGAGGAGTCGATCGCTGACGCTGTAGACCAACTCATCGCGCGCATTACCGAACTGAACATCCGGATCCTTTCGCCGACAACGAGAAGTGAACGAGCAGGAATCGTGGTCATTGAGGTCCCTCAACCACTGACGTCAGCGGTGCGCGCTGCGCTTGACACCGATGGATACTCCTACAGTTGGCACGAGCCCAATAGGCTGCGCATCTCAGTTCACGCGACTACTCTTCCAAAGGCGATTGACGATATCGGCGAGTGCCTCGAGAATGTCTTGGCTTGACTCCAAGTTTCCGCCGTCATGTGACTTTTATGATCAGTTTGACTGCAGCGACGGATAGCCTTATTCATGGAGCCGACGGCTAACCAGCAATGCGGCCTCAGCGCAGTATGCGAAGCGTATTTTACCGTGAAACGTCTCAAGATGAGGCTCAATCGCGAATAGGTTGGCATCGGTACACGGTGTAAGAAATTCGGTTGACTGAGCGCAACATTGCTCCGCCTAGCACTTGTCTTTGCCAAATTTCAGGTCGCCGTTGGAGCATCTTCTCTGACACAGGCGGCTGATGATGCCACTCGTATTGTCTCGTCGAATGGATTTCGCTCAAGCGCGATTGTTACAGGCAAGCCCATGAATCTCGATGTGCAGGTATCTCAGAAATTAGCCTCATCTTGTTTTCACGTCTGAACAACCAAGAGGCTGTGCAAGAAGCAGGACGACTGCTGTTTGGTGCGCTGCCGGTGACGTTCGCGCTTACCGTCGCGGTGGTCGATCGCTACGACGCAGCCAGATAGTTGTGGGCAGCGCTGGCGAAATATTACGAATCAGGTAATGCGTGTCACTTGGGGCGTGAGCGTGAGTTGCACCAATTCAGCGGCGCTAGTCAGCCGATACTCACCGTCATCTTTTTTGGTCATATTCCCGGGTAGGGCATCCCAAGGAACACTTCGGTGTTCGACAAAACCATCGATGCGCATTCCGTGGTTGAGGAGCGCAGTTATTGTCTCGCCGATTCCGTGATCCCATCCATGGCTAAAGGTCGAGGCGAAGTCGTGATCAGTCTCAACGTAGGTGCCCGGCTCGTCCCACACCAGAGCATCCTTTGCTCAAAGCAGGGGTACCTCACCACGATCTTGTCGCGGTTTGCGTCATCGGGACCACGGAGCATCGGATGCCCCTCACTGATGAAAACTCTTCCGCCGACACGAAGGAATCTGGCTACGGTTTCGGCCCACTGGTCGATGCCCGGCAAGGGATCGCGCTTCTGCGAGTGTCATCGATGCGAAATCGAGACCCGTCATTGGTACACCAAGGCGCTCCAGCGAAATCGTGTCGGTACCGATGTGGCATTGCGAATGGATGCGGCGCATCCCAGAGATGTCTCCCCGCAGTGGAACATCAAATCGCACAACATCGCTGAGAAAGCGTGGATCGGCGACAAATCTCTCGATCGCATAGTCCGGGAATTTCGCATGCACACCAGCGCGCACATCCGAATTGGCAAGGTTCGCGGTGACGTACTCAGAAACACCGGTCATGGCAGTTGCGCTTCTTCCGGGTGAGAATCGGATGAGGGTCGCCCACGTTTGGGTTTCGTGGTGTTCAGGGGGAACGCGGATGCACGGCCCTCCGCCTGCGCTCGGTGCAGTGACGCGTCAACGTGGTCGAGCCAGCGCAGCTCAGCTTCTGCGTGGGCCTGCATTGAATCAGTGACCAGTTCTTGTGCAAAGTCCGCCGAATCTGCGGCCTCCGCCCGCGATGCTGCGCTCAGTGTGAGGGCATCGAGCGCGCCGAGCGTTGCTTGCCGTTGTCGCTCGATCACGTGGTGCGCGTCTACCCCGGGAAGGGTCACCGCCAAGGCAATTTTTAGCGCCAATTCGTCGCGGCCAACCGAATAACGTTCCAGCGGTGAAAAGAGCCACTGATCGGACTCGTGTTGGCCCGCATCCGTCACTGCGTAGTACGTGTGCGGGGTTGAGGTCGCATCGACGTCAGCTCCGCCGTCCCCGTTGCCTACGGACTTTTTGACGAGCTTGTCGCGCACCAATCGATCGAGCGTGTTGTAGACCTGGCCGACATTGAGTGGCCACGTTGATCCTGTCCGTCGATCGAATTCTGCACGAAGTTGATACCCATAGCAGGGTCCTTGCGCCAGAATCGCAAGCAAACTATGGCGGATCGACATGTCAGACCTTCCGGGTAGAGGTGCCTTCCGACCGAGTATATGCATATTGGGTATGCTCGGCGCGGAGTAGTCGCTGCTCGCGCACCCACAGCCGTAGGCCATCACTGGAGGAGAGTCTCGTGGACGTTGAAAAGATTTTGGAAGACACCTATCAGGCTGTGCGCCCGCTCATCGGTTCGGGTGCCGTTGCGGAGTACATCCCACGACTTGCCGCCGTAAATCCAGATCAGTTCGGAATGGCTGTTGTGATGAATGACGGCAGGGAGTTTCAGGTCGGCGACAGTTCAGTGCCGTTCTCGGTTCAGAGTATGTCCAAGGTTCTGTCACTCGTGATGGTTCTCGCCGACCACGGCGAGGACATTTGGCAGCGAGTGGGGCGCGAACCATCGGGTGCTGCGTTCAATTCACTCACTCAACTGGAGTATTCACGAGGGATCCCGCGTAATCCTTTTGTGAATGCGGGAGCCCTCGTTGTGACTGATCAACTGCTCACTACTAAACGCCAGACTTCAGAGGTTCCGTTCGCACAGAACCCGATTCTCGATTTCGTCAGGAAGGAATCGGGCAACCCAGCGATCGACCTCGATCCTCTCGTCGCGCGTTCTGAGGCTGAGCATTCCGATCGAAATGCGGCAATTGCGCACCTTCTCTCGAGCTTTGGAAACCTTCAGAATCCGGTCGATGAAGTGCTTGAGCAGTATTTCGAGCAGTGCGCGATCTCAATGAACTGTCGGGATGTTGCTGCAGCGGTTTCGTTTCTGGCCCGCGGGGGTATTCGCCAGGACGGAACACAATTGCTCAGCCTCAGTCAGGTAAAACGTGTGAACTCTGTGATGCTCACCTCAGGTTTCTATGATGCGGCGGGGGAGTTTGCCTACCGTGTTGGACTCCCGGGGAAGAGCGGTGTTGGTGGTGGAATCCTTGCGATTGTTCCTGGGCACTGCTCGATTTGTGTGTGGGCTCCCGGCCTCAACGCGTCGGGAAACTCGCTTGTGGGGGTAGCCGCTCTTGATGAATTCACCACCAGAACCGGCTGGTCGATCTTCTAGCGATTTGCCAGACATGATCCAGCTGGCGCACAATATGTCTCCTCTATGGCTCGTTGCGCGAGACGATCTGGACTGTTCGCCTCCGATTTCACTCTCTTCGCCCCGTGACCGCATACTCGGGTTCGTGAATGACGTTCTAATACCGCAGCCAGCAGCACAGCCAGCACCCGACTCGATCAACGATCGCGAGTTTCTTCTGACGTCGTCGTCAGGGAGCGCAGTCTCCGCGGCGTCGCCGACTCGATTTCGTTATCACCAGGATGGTCAGCAGATCTGGGGTGAGTACTTCGGGGACACGGTGATGCTCGGGCGTTTCGTGGGGAAACGTGATGGAGAGGCTATTTCGATCCGTTTCGCGCATCGACCGCTCTCGGGCGCAGATGTGGTGCTCGGTGAAGCTCACAGCACTATTCAGTGGAACGCGAGTGGCGAACTCGAGCTATATGAGACTTTTGAGAAAGATGGCCAATCACAAGTTAGCGTCTGCACCGAAGTGGAGCGGCTCGGAGTGTGGCCCGAACTCGATCCGACAGCTCGAAGCACGCCTCGACTAGATGGCACGACCTTTGTGTTGGAAGAGTCCACGGCGAGCACAGTGAGCGCGGAGCCAACACAGTTTGAGTTCGATGAGAATTTGGGCGTTGTGTGGGGCTTCTACTACGGCGATACCGTCACTGCGGGGCACTGCGTTGGACGGTACCGCGACGGTGTTCTCGACGAGTACTTCGTTCATCACGTCATCGCGAGCGACGCGACTTTGCTTGGTGACAGCAGCACAACGTTGGCTCGTCGTGAAGACGGGCGTCTGGAACTGATCGAAGAATTCGTTCTCGACGGCATTCCCGGTAAAAGCGTGTGTGTGCAGGTGGTCTAGGGTGCGGTCGGGGCCGCGGCTACGGCATCCGCAGCGCTCAGACGTGTAATCGACGTCACCGCTAACCGTTAAGTCCAGCACGATTCGGGTCGGCACGGGTAAACCTGGTGAGCCCCAGCTGAGCGGGTTCCTGTTCTCGTTCGGGCAAATCGAGGGGGAGCAGGTACGGCCGCTGGAACACTTCATCCAACACCAGCACGGTTTCTAGAGATTTCACTTCGGGAAGCACTGAGAGCACGCCGACGATGAAGTCGTGGATAGCGCCGACTTCGTGGCTGCGAATCAAAAGCATCGCATCGTGCTCACCCGTTGTGATGCGGCACGACTCGATTTCGGTCATTTTGGTAATACGATCGCGGAAACTTGCCCAGGTCTGCGGATGTACTGACAAAAAGACGAGAGCGCAAATGCCGAGTCCAGCTTTGGCGGGATCGATTTGGGCGCTAAAGCCGGTGATCACGCCATCCGACATGAGTTGTTCTACTCGCGTATAGACGTTTGCGCGTGAGACGTTCACCCGATCAGCGAGCGCTGACATTGATATTCGTCCGTTATAGCGGAGCTCGCTCAATATCTTCAGGTTGATCTCATCCAATACGGGCTGAGATTGTCCAGACGCAGACGATGCGCCGGTTGCTTTGCTAGACATATTGTACGAAGTCTCCCTCAACTTTGACCCAAGGTCTGAACTATGATGCCTTTGATTGGACAGACTAGCGGCATTTATGCCAATCTCAAGAAAAGCCGTCCAGCGGCTGTTCCATAACCACAAGGAGTTCGTTTTGCGTACACAGTTCCGCTATGTAGCGGCAGCATTCGGATTGACTGCGTCACTGGCACTCGCCGGTTGTGCCGCAGCAGCACCCGAAGCAACCGACAGCATCGTTATCGATACTGCCTTCACGCTCGAGACCAGCGACCCCGGTCGCAACTACGTTCCCACCGGATACATGGTGTCAAAGGCTCTCTACGAGACTCTGCTGGACTTCGCAGGGTCAGATGAGTCCACTCCGGTGCCCGGACTCGCAACCTTCACGCAGAACGATGACGCGACGGTCTTCACCTTCACGCTCGAAGATGGCCGCGTCTTCTCCGACGGATCTGCGATCACCGCTGACGACGTTGTGTTCTCCCTCAACCGCGTTGCCGGTATGACCGAGAGCAAAGCGAACTTCTTGATGGGTGGCATCACCGTCACGAAAATCGACGACATGACGGTCGAATTGAGCACCGAGACGCCTTCGCTCAAGCTTCCCGCCCTCATGACTAACCCGTCGCTGGCAATCCTCAACTCGAAGCTCGTCATCGAGAATGGCGGCACCACCGACGATTCTGACGCTGCAGAAGAGTTCTTGAACTCCACTTCTGCAGGATCGGGACCGTACATCCTCGACCGGATCAACTTCGAGTCGCAGGTAGTGCTCACCGAAAACGAGAACTACAACGGCGATGAAGACATCGACTTCACTCGCGTTGTCATCCGCAACGTCTCTGAAGCAGCAACTCAGAAGATCAACCTTGAGGGCAACGACTCTCAGATCGCCGTCGACCTCAGCGGCGACCAGGTTGCAGGACTCAGCGAGGGAATCAACGTCTTCTCGACTCCATCCGCACAGACGATCTTCCTGCTGATCAACCAAAACTCTGAAGTGAGCAGCGTCACGTCTAACCCCGACTTTGCTAATGCAGTTCGTTACGCACTTGATTACCCGGGGTTGCTTGAACTTGCCGGTGCAGGCTCCGCGCAGGCTACTGGAGTCATCCCGCCGTCATTCCTCGGCGCGCTCGCTGACGGCGTTGAGCAGGATCTCGATGCTGCAGCTGCATCGCTCGAGGCATCGGGCTACAACGGTGAGAGCATCACCCTTGAGTACCCGAATGACTACCCGGTTGGTGGCGTGAGCTTCACACCCCTTGCCGAGCGCATCCAGTCGCAGCTTGCCGATGCAGGCATCACCATCGAGCTCGCTCCGGCGCCGTTCACTACCCAGATCGATCGCTACGTTACTGGTGCGGAAGCATTCAGCATCTGGTTCTGGGGCCCCGACTACGCCGACTCCGCCAACTTCCTTCCCTTCGCGGCAGGACAGAAGGTAGGACTTCGCGCAGGCTGGACCGCTGAGCAGGACTCGGATGTTGTAAACCTTGCCGCGGCAGCAGAAAACGCAACGAACGTCGACGAACGCGAAACAGCCTTCAGCAACTTCGCTGAGGCTCTGCAGAAGCGCGGACCCTTTGTTCCGCTGATCGTTCCAGGATCTAACATTGCTACGGCTGACTACATCTCCGGAGTTGCCTACAACTCCACCTGGACGATGGACATCGCCGAACTGCAAGCTAAGTAGAAAGAAACCTTTAGCGTGGGAAACACACCCCGCGCGACCCGCAAGTACCCGGCCAGCTCACCTCTGGTCGGGTACGTGCTTCGTCGCCTCGGAACCTCAGTCCTGCTCCTCTTCGGAGTCACCATCGTCACGTTCGCCCTCGCGAACCTCGTGCCAGGTGACCCCATCGCGGCAGCGCTTGGTGAAGGGGCGGCGAGCAACCCCGCGACCGTCGCGGCCTACATCCAGGAACGTGGCCTCGATCAGCCGCTTCCGGTTCAGTACGCCAACTACATCGGTGGGCTGTTCCAAGGCGACATGGGCGTATCTCTGCGCACAGCTCAGCCCGTGGCATCCGACCTCGCAAAAGCAGTGCCAGCGACGGTCGAAATTGCTTTACTTGCGATCGTGGTCAGCCTCGGCGTCGGCGTTGCGCTTGGCTCGCTCGCGGCCTACCGGCGCGGCAAGATCAGTGATCAGCTCGTACGTGTTCTTTCCCTTATCGGACTCAGTATTCCGACTTTTTGGATGGCGCTGGTCAGCTTCAATTTCTTTTTCCTCCAATTGCGCATCGCGCCGGGTGCGGGGAGGCTCTCGCCGGTTCTCCCTCCGCCACCTACCGTGACCGGTTTCTACACGGTCGACTCTCTGTTGGCAGGCCAGTGGGTGACCTTCACCGATGCGCTGGCTCATCTCATGCTTCCCGTGTTCGTTCTCTCGCTGTTCACCATTGGCCTATTGACCCGATTCGTGCGCACCTCGGTTCTTGAAGTGTTGGATGCCGACTACGTTCGTTCAGGACGCGCCAAGGGACTTAGTTCCCGGCGATTGCTTTTCGGGTATGTGCTGCGCGGTGCATCGTTGCCCATCCTCACGATCGTCGGCTTAGCTTTCGGAACGCTCCTGTCGGGAACTGTGCTCGTCGAAGCAGTCTTCGCCTGGCCCGGCCTCGGAAGTTACGCCTACAACTCTGCAACGAGTCTTGACCTCCCGGGTGTCATGGGCGTGGGACTCGTCGTCGGCGTCGTCTACTTGACCATCAACTTCGCCGTCGACCTGCTTTACGGTGTACTCGACCCGAGGGTGAGGCTCGCATGAGAAAGCGTTGGCTGAAGATTCCGGCTGCTTGGATAACACCGCTTGGCGTTATTGGCGCCGTTATTGCGGTGACGTGGGTCGGCATTGCCTTCACTGCACGTTTATGGGTGCCATTCGATCCGCTTGCTCAGGACTTGCCCCGGCTGCAGGCTCCCGGCATCGACACCCTGATGGGCACGGATGCTCTCGGCCGCGACATTTTCTCGCGCCTCATGGCCGGAGCAGGGGTCACGATCCCGCTAGCTCTGATGCTCGTGCTCATGTCGCTCGTAGTCGGAACGCTGATCGGTGCGATCGCTGGTTACTTCGGCAAGTGGGTCGACGAACTTCTTATGCGGCTAACTGACCTGGTCATGGCATTTCCGACAGTGATCCTCGCGATGGTCGTTGCAGCAGCTCTTGGTCCGTCCTTGTTCAATGCGGTAATTGCGGCATTCGTTGTGTCGTGGCCGCAGTATGCGCGAATGACCCGGAGTATCGTTCTTGGTCTTCGCACCCAGAACTACGTGATGGCCGGCCGACTGATGGGCTTCTCACCGGTTAAGACGCTGCGTGTCGATATCGCGCCGAACGTTGTCGGCCCGATCTTGGTGCTCGCAAGCCTCGATGTGGGTACGGCGATCCTCTTGCTCTCGGGACTCTCGTTCCTTGGGCTTGGTGCGCAACCGCCGACGCCAGAGTGGGGGTCCATGATTTCCGCGGCTATCCAAAACTTCGATAGCTGGTGGATCGGTCTATTCCCAGGTTTGGCCATCCTCACGGTCGTGATGGCCTTCAACTTCGTCGGGGACTCACTGCGCGACATCTTCGACCCCACCTCACAGGTATCACGAGCGGCGGCACGGTCATGAGCGACGTAACGACACCACAATCTGCGGATGCCGCACTCACTGCCGGCGCTCCGATGCTGACCATCGACGATCTCACCATCGGTATCGGCTCCCGCAACAACGTCAAAGCCATCGTCAAGGGCGTCAGCCTTGCGCTCACCCCTGGACGCGTCCAAGGCCTCGCAGGGGAGTCTGGGTCGGGCAAGACGGTGACTTCGTTGGCGATCCTGGGTCTACTTCCGCACAATGCGATCGTTGGCGGCTCGATTCGACTCGGAGAGACGGAACTTGTCGGTCTGCCAAGGCGCCAACTGAATGACATCCGTGGTCGTCGAATTGCCATGATCTTTCAGGATCCCTCGTCGAGTTTGCATCCGCAGTTGACGGTGGGCACGCAGTTGACCGATCATGTCAAGCGCCATATGAAGCTGTCAACGAAGCAGGCGCGAGTTCATGCAGTTGCGCTTCTCGATCGGGTTCGCGTTCCGAATCCTGAGGAAGCGTTGGCGAGATACCCGCATCAGTTTTCTGGTGGTCAGCGTCAACGAATCTCTATCGCCATTGCGCTCGCGTGCGATCCAGTCGTGTTGCTTGCGGACGAACCAACGACAGCGCTGGATGTGACGGTTCAGGCGGGCATTTTGCACTTGTTGCGCGACCTCGTGGATGAGCGTCAGCTTGCCGTGCTCCTCGTTACGCACGATCTGGGGGTCATGAGCGCAATTGCTGATGACATCGCGGTGATGCGTCACGGTGAAGTGGTCGAATCGAACTCTCGTGACGAAGTTTTCACCAACCCGCAGCACCCTTATACGCGGGAATTGCTCTCGTCGCTTCCGGGCGCAGCGGGCTTTGAGGAGGCAACGGAATGAGCGAGCTGCTTGAGGTCTCTGACCTCGTAATTGAGTATCACGGTGCGAGCGTTGTGCGCGCCGTCGATGAGGTCTCGCTGACGATTGCGCCGGGCGAGGTGCTGGCGTTGGTCGGTGAAAGCGGCTGTGGCAAGTCGAGTCTTGCCCGTGCCGTTGTTGGTATGGAGAAGCCGCGAGCTGGTTCAGTCAGCTACCGCGGTGCGAACGTTCCACTTCTGGGCGTGCGGCGCCGCAAGCCGAACTTCACGTCGATCCAGATGGTGTTTCAAGACCCGAACTCGTCGCTCAACCCTCGCATTCGTGTCGGGCAACAAATTTCTGAAGGCATTCGCACCGCAGTGGAGCGTGGTGATGAAGGCTCCGTTCCGGAGGAGTGGCTTGAGCGGGTGGGACTACCCACAGAAATGGTCTCTCGCTACGCCCACGAGTTGTCTGGTGGGCAACGGCAGCGTGTCGCGATAGCCCGTGCACTTGCTGCCCGCCCTGATCTGTTGGTTGCTGATGAACCGATCTCTGCTCTGGATGCTTCGAGTCAGGCATCGGTCGCCAATATGATGCGCAGGCTCGCCTTCGATGCCGGGGCCGGCTTGCTCTTCATCTCACACGATCTGGCGATTGTGCGCCTCATCGCCGACCGCACCGTCGTGATGTATCGCGGAAGAATCGTGGAATCTGGGGTATCGGACCGTATCTGGAATGATCCCATTCACCCGTATACTCGCGCCCTGATCTCGGCTATTCCGGAGCCTGATGGAAAGGGCAACCTTCCTGCGGCGCCCGCGGCCGACGCTCCAGAGGAGTGGCGCAGCAGCATCCCAGAGGCATTGGATCGTGTTTAGCGCGCCCTCAGTTGCACAAATATAGCTGCATGCCGCCGCGCTCGGGTCGAAGGTCGTGACGCACTCTCCGCACGACGCACAGCGATGTCAGGCGCCGATCGCGAGATTCGGGATGTCTCTTATGCCGAACTCATGGATCAGCGCTGAGCGTGCAGCATAAAAGCCGCACAGGCCATGCACTGCTGGACCAGGCGGAGTCGACGACGATGCAAGGTAGATTCCCTTCGTGGGAGTGCGCCAGGGATCGGTCGAGATCACAGGTCGCTTGATGAGTTGCGCGATAGTCACAGCGCCCGCAGAGAAGTCTCCCCCAACGTAATTCGGGTTGTATCGCTCAAGATCCATCGCGGTCATGTGACGTGAATCGAGGATCAGGTCGCGGAAGCCCGGCGCGAAGCGCTCGATCTGCGCAACGATCGCCTCGGTCATGTCGACGGTTGAGCCGTGGGGAACGTGAGCGTAGGCCCACAGCACGTGCTGACCTTGGGGAGCCCGGCTCGGGTCGAAGACTGTCGGTTGCGACACGAGCACATATGGAGATTCGGGGTGGATTCCGTTCGCAACCTGCGCTTCGGAATGGGCGATTTCTTCGCGTGACCCACCGAGATGGATGGTACTCGCACTGCGTACCTCGGGATTGGTCCACGGAACGGGTCCTGAGAGCGCGAAGTCGATCTTCGCGGCTGCGTTTCCGTATCGAAAACGACGTAACGCTCTGCGGTAGCGCATCGGGAGGTGATCGCCGGCGATGCGATCGAGGGCACGGGCCGAGACATCGAGCAACACGGCTTTCGATGAGGGCAACTGGTCGAGCGAGCGCACCTCGGTGCCGGTGGTGATCTCGCCACCATGGGCGCGCAGGTCGTCGGCCATCGCCTCGATGATGCCTTGGCTGCCTCCGACCGGAATCGCCCACCCGCGCGCGTGCGCCTGTGCGCCCAGCATGAGCCCTGCGCCGACTGTCGAGAGGCTCGGCATCGGTCCGATCGAATGCGCGTTGACGCCCGCGAGCATTGCGCGGGCACTACGTTCCCGAAAACGCATGTTCCAGGCTGGGGAACCCTGTTCGAGAACACGCACTCCGAACGCGGCTGCGGCGATCGGATCGCGCGGAATTCGAAGTAGTTGGTTGCTGGTGAAGTCGGTAACAGCGTCAATGCGGTCGACGAGAGGTTTCATGAGGCGACGCCAGGCCGCACCATCGCGTCCAAGCCCTTCGGCCGTGCGGGTTAGGTCTCGGTAAGCGATTCCCGCCTCGCCGTTGTCTAGTGGGTGCGCGTAGGAGATTTCGGGGACGATGAAGTCGAGTCTGCTAGTGAGCTGGAACTTGTGGAAGAAAGGCGACGCAAGTGCCATCGGATGAACGGCCGAACAGATATCATGCCGGAATCCAGGAAGGGTGAGCTCCGCGGTGCGCGCGCCACCCCCGACCGTGTCATTGCGTTCGATGACCTGCACGGACAACCCGGCCCGTGCCATCGTGACTCCGGCCGCAAGCGCGTTTGGTCCCGACCCGACGATGACAACATCCGTATCCGACACATAAAACCTTCCCGTTTGACCGCAGTGCGCGCTGTTCGACACGAGTACACAAATATAATTGCGTGCTTGTATTTTCGCAGACTCTTCGGCGATAATGTCCACAAGCGCTTTGGCGCACAATTTAATAGCTCAGTGTTGTCACACACACCGTTCATGGGTCGATGGGGAAGTCGCACCCAAACGGAACGGAGATATCGTGACTGCACAAAACTCTCGCGGAGTGCTCTATGTGCACTCTGCTCCTCGCGCGCTCTGCCCACATATTGAATGGGCAGCAGGTCGCGCTCTTGAACGTGCCGTGAACTTCACCTGGGACGATCAGCCGGTACTCAAGGGTTCTCAGCGCGCTGAGTTCTATTGGGAGGGACCTCGGGGTTCGGGCGCCAAGCTCGCTTCGTCGCTTCGCGGCTGGGAGCACCTCCGGTTTGAGGTCACCGAAGATCCTTGTGCTGGCAGCGATGGGGGGCGTTGGATGCACACGCCAGACCTCGGTATCTTCTTTGCCCAAACGGACACAGTGGGCAACATGGTCGTTCCCGAAGACCGCGTTCGGTATGCGATGGAAGTAGCGGGTTCTGACGCATTCGAACTCCACCGTGAACTTCGTTTGGCCCTCGGCCAGGCGTGGGATGACGAACTGGAATCGTTCCGTCACGCAGGCCAAGACTCCGCCGTGGTGTGGCTACATAAGGTGGGATGACAGTGATCTCAGCGCACACTCGTATTCGGGAATCGGTGGTCGACACGCGTATTCCGCTCGTGGAGTGGGAAGACTGTCGTGATGTGGTTCTTGATCCCCTGGGGATGGTTTTCGATGGCGAGTGCACCGAGCACGATGGATGCCGCTCTATTGTGTAGCGCTAAACCGTCCTTCGGCATCCCCTGCTGACAATTCTCTTCGAGCGTTCCTTTCAGGTCGCATCCAGCTGACTCCCGGCGTAGCGTTGAGGCGTGGCCGGAAGCGTTCGAGCGCAGTTGTCACACTGGACCTGTCTTAGGTCTTCGGACTATCCTTTCCGGCTGAACCTCATTCAAGATTGGAAGGAACACAATGTCGAGATTTGACGGAAAAGTAGTTCTCATCAGCGGCGGAGCGCGCGGTATGGGTGAGACTCACTCGCGCGGCATCGTCGCGGAAGGTGGCAAAGTCGTCATCTCTGACGTGCTTGATGCCGAAGGCCAGACGCTCGCAGACGAGCTTGGCGAAAGCGCGGTTTATACGCACCTCGATGTCACGAAGGAAGACGACTGGAACAGTGCAGTGAAGCTTGCTGTCGACACCTTCGGCGGCCTCAACGTACTCATCAACAACGCAGGCATCGTCAATTTCGGCACGCTCGACGCGTACACCGAGAAGGACTGGTCGCTCATCATTGGCATTAACCTCACCGGCGCATTCTTGGGAATTAAAGCTGCAACACCGGAGCTGGTTAAGAATGAGACATCGTCGATCGTCAACATCTCGTCGACGGCTGGCATGCAAGGCTATGCGGCCCTTCATGGTTACACCGCATCGAAGTTTGGGCTGCGCGGACTCACCAAGTCCGTTGCGATGGAACTGGGAAGCCAAGGCGTGCGAGTGAACTCGGTTCACCCCGGCGGCATCCGAACCCCGATGACGGAAGGGCTCGGCGTCGAGAACCCCGGAACTCCCATCAACCGTCTCGGTGAACCCGAAGAAGTAACAAAGCTCGTACTCTTTTTGGCGAGCGACGACGCAAGCTTCTCGACGGGTTCAGAGTTCATCATCGACGGCGGTACTCTCGCCGGTGAAGGCGCCGTTGGCTAGCGCTGCCGAGGCATCGAACGTGGCTGGATGCTGCAGTTAGACCGAACGGAACGCCGCTACAGCGTTGTGTCCACCGAAGCCGAACGAGTTGCTGATTGCCAACTGCGCGCCCGAGCCAAGATCGCGAGGCGACGTGACGACATCTAGCGGAATCGCGGGATCCTGCTCCGTGAGGTTGATCGTCGGGGGAGCTGTGCGGTGGTGAAGTGCCAGGACCGTAAAGATCGCCTCGAGTGCACCGGTTCCGCCCAAAAGATGGCCTGTGGCCGCCTTTGTGGCAGAAACGGGAATGTTAGGCAGGTGCTCACCGAAGATGCGCAGGAGAGCCTTGTACTCGGCAATGTCGCCAACGGGGGTGCTCGTTGCGTGGGCGTTGATGTGCGTCACCTGGTCGGGCGTTGCTCCCGCAACTTCCAGAGCATCACGAACGGCACGAGCTGCAGCCGTTCCCTCAGGGTCGGGCGCGGTGATATGGAACGAGTCACTCGTGACTGCTCCACCGGCGAGCTCAGCATAAATCTTTGCACCGCGAGCAAGAGCGTGCTCTTCCGTCTCAAGAACGAGAGTTGCGGCACCCTCACCGAGCACGAAACCATCACGCGAAATGTCATAGGGGCGCGAAGCGGTTGCCGGGTCGTCATTGCGCTTCGATAGAGCTTGCATTGACGCGAACGCTGCGATCGGAAGCGGGTGAACAACAGCCTCAGTACCACCGGCGATGACGACATCAGCCAGTCCAGCTTGAAGGTGTGCGTAAGCGTTGGCGAGAGCCTCGGTGCTGGAGGCGCACGCGGAAACATCGGTGCGAGCGTATGCGCGCGATGGGATTGCCATGCTAATCGCGGCGGCAGCGGCGTTCGGCATCAACATCGGGATCGTCATTGGCAAGACGCGACGCGGACCCTTTTCGCGCAGGGTGTCCCACGCATCGAGCAGAGTCCAAAGGCCACCGATCCCGGTGGAGTAGTCGACACCGATGCGAACAGGGTCGATGTCGGGCGAACCCGCATCGGCCCAGGCTTCACGGGCGGAAATCAAAGCGAATTGGCTAGAAGGGTCGAGTCGTTTGTATTCAACACGCTCCAAAACCTCTTCGGGGCGTACTTTTGCCTGTGCGGCGAACGTTACGGGGAGAGAATGCTCTGCGACCCAATCATGCTCGAGGGTCCGAGCGCCAGATTCGCCAGCGAGAAGGGCGTTCCACGACTCGGTTGCGGTTCCGCCGAGTGGCGTGGTGGCACCAATGCCAGTTACAACGATCTTTTTGGTCATTTCACGTTCCTTCGAATGTACGGCTCAGGCATTCCACAAGGGGTGCGCGTCGACGTGGCCTGCGCGGAGGCCAACCGCTGCAGTAAGCGGCTGGCCGTCCACGTTTAGCTAGTGTTAGCCCTGGGCGTTGGTGATGAAGCTCACAGCGTCGCCGACGGTCTTGAGGTTCTTTACCTCTTCGTCGGGGATCTTTACGTCGAACTTCTCTTCTGCATTGACGACAATCGTCATCATCGAAATCGAGTCGATATCGAGGTCATCGGTGAACGACTTGTCCATCTCGACAGTGTCGGTCGCAATGCCGGTCTCGTCGTTGATGAGCTCAGCCAGTCCGGCCATGACTTCTTCGGTGGACAGTGCCATTTTTTTCTCCTTGGGATGTAAATTGACCGTTAGCCAGTGTAGGCCAGCAGTCACGTTTCGCGGGGTTACTAAGGCAGAACGATTACTTGTGCGCCAAAAACAAGTCCGGCGCCGAAGCCAATCTGCAGGGCGAGTCCGCCACTGAGTTCAGGATGATCGTTAAGCAAACGGTGAGTCGCCAACGGAATCGACGCCGCCGATGTGTTGCCAGTGTCCGCGATATCGCGTGCGATAACTACTGACTCGGGAAGCTTCAGCTGCTTCGCAAACTCATCGATGATGCGCATGTTGGCCTGGTGGGGGATGAACGCGGCAAGATCCTCTGCGGTGATGCCTGCGACATCCAAAGCCTCCTTAGCGACCTTTGCCATGTCCCACACAGCCCAACGGAATACCGCTTGGCCCTCTTGGCGGAGCGTCGGCCATGCGGCATCACCTGAACGGTACTCGAGGAGCGTGGCATTCATACCCACTGCGTCTGCGCGCGAGCCGTCGGAGCCCCATACCGGAGCTGAAATGCCGGGAGTGTCGCTAGGTCCGATAACCACCGCACCAGCACCGTCGCCCAGCAGGAACGAGATCGAACGATCAGCGGGGTCAACCACATCGGAAAGCTTCTCGGCCCCAATGACAAGCGCGTACTTGGCTGCACCTGCGCGAACTAGCGCATCCGCTTGCGTAACGGCATAGCTGAAGCCGGCGCATGCTGCGTTCATGTCGTATGCAGCTGCTGGGTTTGCGCCGACTCTGTCCGCCACTACAGCAGCGATTGACGGAGATTGCTGAACGTTGCTGATCGTCGCAACGATAACGACGCCAATCTCCGCTGGATCTATTCCAGACTTCTCGATGGCTTCACGTGCGGCCTCGGTAGCCAAATCCACCGCGAGGATGCCGGGGGAAGCCCGATGACGAGTAATCATGCCCGTACGCTTCTGAATCCACTCGTCACTTGAGTCGATCGCTTCGACGAGCTGATCGTTGTCAACGATGAGGTCGCCGCGTGCAGCGCCATAACTGTAGATCTTTGTGAACTGCGATCCGACAGACTGGGTGAGGGTGGGTGCGGTCATGCGTTGGCCTCCATCAGGTCAAATGCTGCTGCTAAGTCGTCTGGTGTTTTGACTGCGACTGCGGGGATACCGCGGAGTGCGCGCTTTGCGAGACCAACGAGAGCACCCGCTGGCGCGAGCTCGATAATTCCGGTGACCCCGGCATCTGCCAGTGAGGTCATGGTGAGATCCCAGCGAACCGGGGATGACACTTGGCCCACCAACAGGTCAACAAAGTGTTCGCCGACTTCAATCAGCGAACCATCGCGGTTCGTGTAGATCGCCAGCGTTGGGTCGTTCTTAGTGAGACTTGATGCGACTGTTTCGAGGTGAGCAACAGCCGGCTGCATGAAGCGCGTGTGGAATGCCCCGGCGACTTGGAGTGGCACGACTCGCGTTCCCTTCAGCGGGTACTCGGCAAGCTTGGCGAGGGCATCGAGTGCTCCGGCCACGACAATCTGGCCGCCACCGTTGAAATTTGCGGGCTGCAATCCGAGCTCGGCGAGCCGTTCGAGCAACGCAGCTTCATCGCCGCCGATTACGGCCGACATTCCCGTCGCTTCGAGTGCTGCTGCAGAAGCCATAGCAGAACCACGTTCAACGACAAATCGAATCGCGTCATCCTCTGACAGGATTCCCGCGGCAGCAGCGGCCGTGATCTCGCCAACAGAGTGGCCGGCGACGGCGCCAATGTACTCGTCACGTCCACCAGCGGTGAGTGCGTTTAGTGTGAGCAGTCCGGCCGCAACAATGAGCGGCTGAGCCACCGCGGTATCGCGGATGGTGTCGGCATCTGAAACCGTTCCGTGCGTGACGAGATCGATGCCCGCAACGTCTGAGATAGCCCCGAGCTGGTCTCGCAACCTCTCGTCTTCGAGCCACGGTGCAAGGAATCCAGGAGTTTGGGAGCCCTGACCGGGCGCTACTACAACAATCACTTAGCTAGTCTGCCAATCTTTTGTCGAAACCGCTTGGATGACCCCACCAAACCTTTGAGGGATCGTTGTGTGAATTCACCAAAAGAGCGGGGCGATGCTAGTTCGAACGCCCCGAATCAGGATCAGAAATAGAGCCAACGATAAGAGCTGCCTGCAAGATTAACGCTTCACGAGCGCCCGTTGCATCCCAGCCGATTACTTCGCTGACACGTTTCAGGCGGTACCGGACAGTGTTAGGGTGCACGAAGAGTTCGCGAGCAGTCGCCTCAAGCGAGCGCCCATTGTCGAGATAACACCACAGGGTGGTCAACAAATCTGTTGAGTGCGCCTGTAGAGGCTTGTAAATCTTGTTGATGAGGGTCGAGCGGGCAAGCGGATCGCCCGCGAATGCTCGCTCGGGCAGCAAATCGTTCGCCAAGGTCGGCCGAGGGGCGTTTCGCCAGGACCGCGCCACAGCGAATCCTGCGAGAGCGGCCTTCGCACTTTTCGAGGCATCAACCAAGCTGGCAACCTCAGGGCCCAAAACGAGGTGTCCCGTGCCGAACCCCGGCTCCAATTGCTCGGCGATCGTAATGAAGGGGAGCGGCTCTGTTCCCTCAGGCTTCTCAGAACGGGGAGCAGCGCGACCGATCACCAAAACGAGTCGGCTTCCCTGCACTCCGATCAGTACATCGGCATCCAGGTGACGGGCGGTGCGCCGCAACTGGTCGACATCGAGCATCCGAGGGGCAGTACCAACCAAGACGCAGACCTCGCCGTGACCGTTCCAGCCCAGAGCAGCAATGCGACTGGGGAGCTCGTTGTCGTACTCGCCACTGAGAATCGAGTCGACCACGAGAGCCTCGAGGCGTGCATCCCACAGTCCGCGTGCTTCAGCAGCGCGCGCGTACACATCTGCCGAAGCAAAAGCGATTTCGCGCGAATACAACAAGATCGCCTCACGTAAGACATCGTCATCAGCTTTGACGCGCGCTTCCACCACTTCAACAGTGATGCGAATCAGTTGGAGTGTCTGCTGAAGTGAGACCGACCGCAACAACTCGCGCGGAGCCGCGCCGAACACATCCGCCGCAATCCATGGCGTAGTAGTGGGGTCTTCGAACCAACTAATGAAGCTCGTGATGCCAGCCTGAGCTACCAGCCCCACTGCGGAACGCCGCCCTGGTGGCATCTCGCCATACCAGGGCAGCGTGTCCTCAAGCTGTTTCAGTGTAGCTGTCGCAAGTTCGCCCGAAATAACACGCAACCAGGCAAGTGTCTGTGCCTTGGTCTTCTGTATCGGGGGGATGGTCGCTACCTAGCTTTCGCCGCCGGCAGAACCGGTGGTGCCCTCGTTGACATCATGGATGCTGTACTTCTCAATTGCTTGAGCAGGCACAGCAGGATCCATTTCGCCGCGCTTCACGAGCAGCTCCAAGGTGCGAACTACCAGTGAGTGACTGTCGATCTTGAAGTAGCGACGTGCAGCGGCTCGTGTGTCAGAGAAGCCGAAGTCATCGGCGCCGAGCGTGGCGAAGTCGCCAGGAACAAACGCGCGAATCTGGTCGGGGACCGCATGCATGAAGTCGGTAACCGCAACAAACGGCCCCTTTGCGTCTGCAAGCTTCTCGGTGACGTACGGCACGCGAGCTTCTTCGTTGGGGTGGAGGAAGTTGTGCTCCTCAGCCGCGAGTCCATCGCGACGGAGCTCAGTCCACGACGTGACCGACCACACATCAGCAGCGACGCCCCAATCAGCTGCCAGCAACTGCTGCGCTTCGAGAGCCCACGGAACCGCGACACCAGAAGCCATCAGCTGCGCCTTCGGGCCGGTGATGGTGGGAGCAGCCAAGTGGTAAATACCCTTGAGTGCACCCTCAACATCAAAGTTCTCGGGCTCGACGGGCTGAACGAGAGGCTCGTTGTACAACGTCAGGTAGTACATGACGTTAGGGTCTTCGTGCTTGCCTCCGTACATGCGCTCAATGCCAGCGCGCACGATGTGGCCAAGCTCATAGCCATACGCGGCGTCGTAGCTGACAACCGCAGGGTTGGTAGACGCCAACAGGATGGAGTGGCCGTCAGCGTGCTGCAGACCTTCACCCGTCAATGTCGTGCGGCCCGCAGTTGCTCCCATGATGAAGCCGCGCGCCATCTGGTCACCGGCAGCCCACATGGCATCGCCGGTGCGCTGGAACCCAAACATCGAGTAAAAGACGTAGACCGGAATCAGCGGCTCGGCGTTTGTTGCATACGAGGTTCCCACAGCCGTAAACGCCGCAAACGCTCCTGCTTCGTTGATGCCGACGTGCAGGATCTGACCCTGAGCGCTTTCCTTGTAGGCCAGCAATTGCTCGCGGTCTACCGAGGTGTAGTGCTGCCCTGCGGGGTTGTAGATCTTTGCGGTCGGGAAGTAGGCATCCATTCCGAAAGTGCGGGCCTCATCCGGGATGATCGGCACAATGCGGTTACCGATCGACTTGTCACGCAGCAGATCTTTGAGCAGTCTGGCGAACGCCATCGTCGTGGCAATCTCTTGCTTGCCGGAACCCTTCTTCACAACGTCATAGGTTTTGGCTTCGGGAAGCTCAAGCTGCGTGTATTTGGTTCGACGCTCTGGCAAGTATCCACCGAGCTCACGACGACGCTCCTGCAGGTACTGAATTGCCTCGTCATCTTCACCGGGGTGGTAGAACGGGGGCTGGTATGGATCTGCTTCGAGCGCGGCATCCGTAATCGGGATGTGCATTTCGTCGCGGAACTGCTTGAGGTTGTCGAGCGTGAGCTTCTTCATCTGGTGAGTCGCATTGCGTCCCTCGAAGCTCGGGCCGAGACCGTAACCCTTGACGGTCTTTGCGAGAATGACAGTCGGTTGTCCCTTATGCTCGCTGGCGGCCTTGAACGCCGCGTAGACCTTGCGGTAGTCGTGTCCACCGCGCTTGAGGTTCCACACTTGCTCGTCAGAGAGGTGTTCGACCATCTTGAGAGTGCGCGGGTCGCGGCCGAAGAAGTTCTCGCGAACGTAGGCACCTGACTCAGCTTTGTAAGTCTGGTAGTCGCCATCGGGGGTGCGGTTCATCAGGTCGCGCAGCGCACCCTCGTGATCGTTGGCGAGGAGGTCGTCCCACTCGCGGCCCCAGATGACCTTGATAACGTTCCAGCCCGCGCCACGGAAGAAGCTTTCAAGCTCCTGAATGATCTTGCCGTTACCGCGGACCGGACCGTCGAGGCGCTGAAGGTTGCAGTTGATGACGAAGTTGAGGTTGTCGAGCTTTTCGTTTGCGGCCCACTGCAGGGCTCCACGGCTTTCGACCTCATCCATCTCACCGTCACCGAGGAATGCCCAAACCTGCTTCTCAGAGACATCGCGAATGCCGCGGTTGGTGATGTATTTGTTGTTCTGTGCCTGATAGATGGCGTTGATGGGGCCGAGACCCATCGAGACGGTGGGGAACTGCCAGAACTCTGGCATGAGGCGCGGGTGCGGGTAGCTGGGAAGACCGTTGGGTGCTTGCGACTTCTCTTGGCGGAAGCCTTTGAGTTGGTCTTCGCTCAGGCGACCTTCGAGGAAGGCACGAGCGTACATGCCGGGGGAGGCGTGACCCTGGTAGAAGATTTGGTCTCCACCGGATTCGTGGTCAGCTCCACGGAAGAAGTGGTTGTGTCCTACTTCGTAGAGAGCAGCGGACGACGCGTACGTCGAAATATGGCCGCCGACACCGATGCCGGGGCGCTGTGCGCGGTGCACGGTGATCGCAGCATTCCAGCGGATCCATGCACGATAGCGGCGCTCAAGCTTCTCGTCGCCCGGGAAATCGGGTTCGTCTTCTATAGCGATGGTGTTGATGTAGTCGGTGGTGGGAACCATCGGCACACCAAGATGCAAATCTTTAGAACGTTTGAGCAGACTGAGCATGATCTCCCGACCGCGCTCGTGGCCTTGTGCTGCGACGAGGGAGTCGAGTGATTCGTTCCACTCGGCGGTTTCCTCCGGGTCCTTGTCGGTGTTGGTTACCGAGTATGGGTCCTGGTCGTTTACCGTCACCGTTGACCTCTTTCGTGTAGAGAACAGAGTCGTGCGAGTCGCATCACTACTGGGTTGCAGATGTGATGGGATCGACTACGCCTATCGATTCTAGTTGTCGGATGCGGCAAGATTCGAACCGGGCCCCGTTGCCCCCGGAACTCCGGGGTGTTCACCCGCGACTGAAAGGTCTGTAGACATGACGATTGCCGTTGGGGATCACGCACCTCACTTCGAGTTAAAGAATCAGCATGGGCAGATGGTCAAATTGAGCGAGCTACTTGAGCATGAACCAGTGATGGTTGTATTCCTGCCTCTGGCATTCTCTGCGAACTGCACCAACGAGGTGGAGACCTTGCAGCGCGAACGGCAGCGGTTCGAGGATGCGGGGCTCACGGTCGTGATGATTTCTGTCGACTCCACGGCGACCCTGCGAGCATGGGCGGATGCGGGTGGTTACGAATTCTCTTTTCTTTCGGATTTTTGGCCCCACGGTGCTGTGGCGCACAGCTTCGGTGCTCTGCGCGAAGACACGGGATTCGCCTTACGGGCCAGTTTTCTGATCGACCGATCGAGCATTATCCGGTGCGTCATTGAGACTCCGCTTGACGGTATCCGCGAATTTTCGGAGTACGAAGATGCGATCTCGCTGATGGAAATTGCTGAGTGGCGCTGAGTAGGGCGCTGAGGTCCAATGGCGCGCAAAAACACCTGTAACATTGGTGAGCGCTGCTTCGCACTACAACGTATTGCACGCTGCGGGCCTTTAGCTCAGCTGGTAGAGCGCCACGTTTACACCGTGGATGTCATCGGTTCGATCCCGGTAGGGCCCACCTTCGTTTCTGCGGAATTTAAGGCTCACTCATTTAGCGAATCTGTGACGGAACTCCCAGCGCACCGAGGGTCACCAAAAGTTAGGCTTGGCCAATGACCGCGATGCCGATGTTCCCGTTGGGTTCTGTGCTGTTTCCTCATATGCCGCTGAGCCTTCGTATCTTCGAGGAGCGCTACATAGTGATGCTGTCGAAGGTGTTGCAAGATGAGCCTTCCGAGTTCGGTGTGGTGCTGATTGAGCGCGGCCAGGAAGTGGGCGGAGGCGAAAAGCGCTTCTCCGTGGGAACTGTCGCGACGATCACGCAGCTCGAGGCAGCCGAGGGCTTTGTCGGGGTGGTGGCCGTGGGTCACGGTCGAATAGCTATTACTGAGTGGCTCGATGAAGATCCTCATCCCCAGGCGGCGGTGAGCGAGCTACCTGACCTTGAGTGGGATGATGCGTTGCTACCTCTGCGGGAGAGGGCTGAGCAGCTTGTACGGCGCACTCTCGCACGGGCGAGCGAATTCTCCGAACTGAACTGGTCACCGGATGTCGAACTTTCGGAAGAGCCCGTCGTTCGCGCCTGGCAGCTCGCCGCCATCGCTCCGCTCGGGCCTCTTGACCAGATGTCGTTGCTGCGCTCGGCGACGATGAGCGAACTGCTCGAAGGGGTCATGGAGCACACGCTAGGTGTCGAGCTTTCTCTCTCCTCGCCATGGGCGGCTGATGGCATGGATGACGCAAGCGGCGAGCCCGAATTGCCCTAGTAGTACTTCGTTTTGTCTGCGTTTCGGTCTGGCGCCGGTCGAGGGACGGTGCGTGCCACGAACAACCGTGGTTATCTGCCAACGAAACTTACCGCTATCATTTTGTTGTTGCGAATTATCGCTGCGGGCCTTTAGCTCAGCTGGTAGAGCGCCACGTTTACACCGTGGATGTCATCGGTTCGATCCCGGTAGGGCTCACCACACAAGAAAACCCTCGCTATTTGCGGGGGTTTTCTTTGTTTCTCGCCCGTCGTTGGCGGTACAATCCCTGCGAGATCGACGGCGATTCGCTCGGGTCGTCCTTAGCTACGCGAGGTGGAGCAATCATGTCGGATGATTTGTTAGATCCTGTTCTTGAGACGGCCCGCAATCATGCCAAAGACTATCTCGACGGACTTTCCACCCGCCATGTGGGTGTAATGCATGGCCGCGATGAACTCTTGGCGAAGCTGCGCACTCCGCTCACTGATGAGGGAGAGGACCAGACGGCGGTCATCGATCTGCTCGCGGGTCAAGCTGACATAGGAATGACGTCCTGCAGCTCGCCACGCTATTTCGGGTTCGTGATTGGTGGTACCTATCCGGTTGCACTCGCCGCAGACTGGCTCGTGTCGACTTGGGATCAAAATGCGGGCATCCACGCGATCTCGCCTTTTGCCGCCGCGGTCGAGGAAGTCGCCGCCGAGTGGATTGTGGATCTCTTTGACCTGCCTCGTGAATCCTCTGTTGGATTCGTCACCGGAGGTCAGATGGCGAACTTCACGTGTTTAGCCGCGGCAAGGCACAGTGTTTTGCGGCGTGTTGGTTGGGATGTCGAGCTTGATGGCCTTGCTGGCGCACCCCACATAAACATCGTGGTGAGCGCAGCGGCGCACGTGACGATTGAGGTGGCTCTGCGCTATCTCGGTTTTGGAAGCCGCTCGCTTCTGCGAGTCGACTCCGACGATCAGGGAAGGATGCGCGCAGAGAGCTTGCGCGAAATGTTGGCGACGCTAGTTGGCCCCACCATCATTTGTGCCCAAGCGGGCAATGTAAACAGTGGATCCTTTGACCCGCTTCGAGAGATTGCGGAGATTGCGAGTGAGTTCGGTGCCTGGCTGCACGTTGATGGAGCGTTTGGGTTGTGGGCGCGTGCGAGCACAGAGCTTTCAGCGTTAGCAGACGGAATTGATCGTGCGGATTCCTGGTCTGCCGATGCGCACAAGTGGTTAAACGTCCCCTATGACAGCGGTTTGGCTATCGTGCGGCACGCAGCGGATCACCGGGCCGCGATGAGCTCATCGGCGTCGTACCTCATCCAAACGTCGGGAGCCGAGCGCGACTCGATCGACTGGGTCCCCGAACTCTCACGACGAGCCAGGGCCATTCCTATCTATGCGACGCTGCGTGCTCTTGGCCGCGATGGTGTAGAAAGCCTGATCAACCGTGGATGTGCGCGAGCACGACAGATGGCAGACACGTTGGCGGCAGAGCAAGGTGTGCAAATCCTCAATGACGTCGTCGTGAACCAGGCACTCGTTCGCTTCGGCGATGACGATGACATTACGCGGGCGGTGGTGTCTGGTGTCCAGAAGGAAGGTACGTGCTGGGCGAGTGGCACAACGTGGAATGGTCAAGCGGCGATGCGCATTTCGGTCACAAACTGGGCGACCTCGCACGAGGATATCGCTCGAAGTGCTGCGGCAATCCTGACGGTCTATCGAGATGTTCATCAGCGATGAGTCGCGCAGGGCAATAGGCTGGCGAGGTGTCGACAACCGCGTCCAGCAGGCTCGGATCTCTTTCTATCGTGGGAGCCGCGACGTTGTGGGGAACCACGGGAACGGCGGCAAGCTTCTTTCCGGAGAACATCAGCCCGCTGGCCATAGGAGCCGCGACGATGGTGGGCGGCGGCATCCTGCTTTTCATGCTCAGTTTTCGTGCGGCACGAGCAGCCTTCATGGACACAAGTGCAACACGATGGCTGGTGCTTGGAGCCCTCGGCGTATTTGTGTATCCGCTTGCTTTCTATAGTTCGATGGATCTCGCGGGCATCGCGGTGGGAAACGTCGTTTCCTTGGGCACCGGGCCCGTATTTGCTGCAATTCTTGAACGCGCCATTGACCACAAACGCCTGAGTGCGCTCTGGAAGATCACAACCCCCGTGGCACTCGGGGGCGTTGTAGTTCTCACCCTGAGCGGGGGCCATCTCGGCCCCACAGCCCCGGGATCGACCTCTACTGGCGTCGGGCTTGGCGTGCTCGCGGGCTTGTCTTACGCGCTCTACACCTATTGCTCTACGCGGGTAATTCGTGCAGGACACAGTTCGGGGGCGACCATGGGCGCGATGTTCGGCGTCGGCGCACTGCCTCTGTTGCCGATCCTGCTGATCTTCGGGGCACCGCTAGTGCAGTCCGGCGCTACCGTCAGCATCGCCGTCTACTTGATCGTCGGACCAATGTTTGTCGCGTACATACTCTTCGGCATTGGTCTCCGCACGACGGCGAGCTCAACCGCAACGACCATTACGCTGCTTGAACCGGTGGTTGCGACGCTGCTGGCCGTAATCGTCGTGGGGGAGTCGCTGGCTCCCACAGCGTGGGTTGGACTCGTGCTCATATTTGTTGCGGTAACTGTGCTCAGCACGGCTAGTCATCCCCGCAAAACACTGGTCTCGCCTTAGTATCTGTGCATGGCATTCCACGACGACGTCGACGACGCAAACGATGCGAACGACAAAACGTCTTCAGAGCACGAGTTTGAACTACCGTTCCCGCGACGCGCAACGTCAAGTTCCGCCGCTGCCAATCCCGACGACGACGACGAAAGTACGGCGCCGATCGACCTGAGCGAAGCATCCACCGAGGGCGCCTTCAATGTGGATGCTGCACTCGGTGTCCCCATAACTCCTGACCCAGCAACGCGCACCGACCTGCCGCCACCACCTAGCGCTTCTGACTTCGCACCTATCGATTTAAACGACCAATTTCAGCGCTCGGAAATGTCAGACGGACTCGACCAGGGCATGCCCCCCTGGGCAATGGCACCGGCCCCCGACCCCGACCAAGCAGTTCAGCAACTCGATGCTCCAGACGGGCTCTCAGACGAACGACGTTCAGAAGTTTCTGAACCCGAGGATGCCGATGACCCGGTCGCACCTGCCAGCGCGAACGGCTCCGACAATGTGGCACCGTCGGTCGAAGATTTTGCGCCCAAGTCCGCCGCTGCCGGCAGTGACGATCCTTACCAAATTCCGGTCGATTACACGACGCCAGATTTCTTTGCGTCACGGATTTCACGTCGCCAAATCTCTGACGATTCAGAAGTCGAAGAATCAAGAGAGCAGCTCGACGAAGTTGCAGATTCTCCAGAACCAGAAGCAGAAGCAGAATCAGAACCAGAAGCCGCTGACGACGTCACCTTTGATTCGTTGTTCGCTCCGGAGAACCCTGAAGCATCACCTGCGGCATCCACGCCTTCAGGAGACACATCGTGGACCGCAATCTCGCCACCAGATGACCGTGAAGGTGCAACGGTCGCGGAAAGCAGTGTGCCAACCAACAACGTGTGGACGCTCGAACCGCTCGAACCGCTCGAACCAAACGAGTCGACTTCACATGTATCATCCGCTGAGCTTCCGCTTGCCGCCGAAGAAGTCATCGCGGGCGCACCGATGTGGAACCTCGACGGTGTAGACGCCCCTGAGGCTGAAGCTGAAGGTGAGGCTGAGGCTGTGGCTGACGCCGGGCCGGCCGATGCACCAGGCGCTCACGGCGATCGTTCTTCACCCGGTGAATTTCCTGCGGATGCCTTCTCGGCCGCTGCTGCAGAATTTGCGCCCAAGGACGAGGGTCAGCAGACATCTGACAGCGACGCACACAACATCGAGACCGAGGTGGAGCGTGAAGCGCCTGCCGAGGTCTCTGAAGCTGCAACTTCTGCTGCAACGTCTGCTGGAGCATCAGAACCTGCTGACGAGCCTGAGACACCGGCGCCTCCTGTGCGTCGCTCGATGGCTGACGACGAGCTACTCACCTGGGCAGACAACCCCGAAAACCAATCGACAGGCACTCTCAGCGTTATTGAGGTACTCGAGGCTCAACTTCGCCTGCGCGACGAAGAGGCTCGCGAATACCGCGAATGGGAGACGACGCTTCGTTCCAAGCCCGCACCTGTCGCGGAAGAGCTCGGTGAACAGGCGCACCCTGAGTTTTCTGAAACTGCGGCACGCGACGACGATGACACAGCTCCTACGGCTACACAGCAGGCAGCGCCAGAGAGTGCGCCCGCCGCACCTCCAACGTCTCCTGCCCAGTTGCCGGCGTGGGAGGTGGCACCGCCCAGTGAAACCTGGGCCCCCGCCGAAGATTTCGATGATGAAATCCCGTTCGCGGCTCACGCGGACCCGACTGGCTCCATAACGCTCCCGGTCCTTGAAAACGAAGCTGCCGTAAACGAAACCACTGGCGACGTTCCGTTACCTCAAGAATCCGATGCCTTATTCGCAGGCGATCCCGAGCCAGCAGAGTTTCCTGCTGCGGCCGCAATCCCCACGCAAGGCCTCCAGACTGCACCGGAGCTGGAGCTAGAGCAAGAGAACGATCTAGAGCTAGAGCACGAGAACGATCCAGAGCGCGAGATACAGCAAGAGCTCAACTCCGACTCCGAGCTCGCGTCGCTTCCTGAGCCTGAGCCTGAGCCTGAGCCTGAGCCTGAGCCTGAGTCCGTCCCCGAGAATGCGTCCGTTGCTGAGCCCGAGCCCGAGCTTGAGCCTGAGCAGATCGTGCCGCACTTCGATTCAGAGTCTGGACTCCTCAGCCTGGCCGGTATTCCACCGACGTCTTCCTTGCCCAGCCCTACCGTGGATGACTACTCCAGCGCTCCTTCCGACACTCAGTTCGAACCGTCTCCCGAGTTCCCCGCCGATGAAGATGGTGACTACGAGGAGATTCCCTTCACACCGCCGCCCCTCGTTGAGCCCACCACTGCACCGTCGACGCCCCGATCAAACCTTGATGAGCACGTGTCGTTTGGGGACTTTGGGTTCACGCCACCAATTTCCGGAGAGCCAGAGGCAGGAGCAGATACCCCTTCGGGTTCGGCCACTTCAGCAATGGCGAGCGATTCCGGCTCCGAATCGCCCTTTGCTTTCGATCTCGACTCGCCCTCATCATCCGCCGAACCGACCGGCACTGACCCTCAATCAGAAGATGCAGGCACACGTGGCGCTTACGACGACACGCGACAAGTAGCTACCGCAGACGCCGACGCTGCAGAAGCAGTTGCTACAGTCGCCGACGCCGAGGATGCAGCTCCAGCGATCGACAGTGACCCAGTGCCCTCTACGTTCAGCTTCGCCTCACCAGAGACCCCGCGCTACGTTCCGACTGAGCCGCTGAACTTCGACGACCTACTCAAGACCGACGACGTCACCGATCCTGACGAAACAGTCGATGAAAACGAGGTCAACCCTCTTGACGCTTTCCTCTCGGGGCCCGCTACGGACCTTCCCCAGCACGACGACCCCCTGTCTGCGATGCACACTGGTTCGATTCCGATTAACGAAACACTGCTTGAAGCAGAATCGGATGACGCCGTTGACGCTAGCGATCGACTGACGTACTCAGCAGATCTGGCCCCCCACACGTCGGTAGACAGCAATCCCATCCCTTTCGCGGCAGGCGCAGCGGCCGCAGGTACGGCTAGCGCTGCGGCAGCTTCAGCCCCGGTCGCAGCAGTAGCCCCGCCGCTCGCCGCCGCAGCGACAGCCGTGCCTCCTCCTGTTCCGCTTTCCACAGCGCGTGTCAGCCAGCAGCCCCTGGGAATGGACGACGTCGCACCTACCGCTCAACGCGTGTTCAGTCTCGAAGAGAGCGGGCTGGAACCCACTCCTGTTGATCGCCGTGTCGGTCATGCTGCCCGATTATTTTGGCTCTGGTTTGCCGCGAACTCATCGATTGTGAGCATCGGACTTGGTGCTGCTGTCTTCGCTGTCGGAATGAGCCTGCGACAGTCGGTCGTAGCGATCTTGGCTGGCGTTGCTCTCTCATTCATCCCACTGGGATTGACGACGCTTGCGGGTAAGCGCAGTGGTCAGCCCACGATGGTTATTTCACGCTCGACGTTTGGTTTGCTTGGCAATATTGTTCCCTCGCTCGTCGCGCTCGTCGCGCGACTCTTCTGGGGTGCAGTGCTGTTGTGGGTTTTGGCATCATCGGTGGCAATCGTGCTGATCGGGTCTGATCTGAATGTTGGGCTGGGGGATCGTCAACTACTGCTCATTTCGCTCGCCGTGTCTTTCCTCGTGGCTCTCGTGATTGCGTTCGCCGGATACCCGCTCTTCGCGCGCATGCAACTGATTCTGAGCATCGTTTCGGGTCTGCTCGTTGTAGGACTCATTGCCTTCACTGCGCAATACGTCGACGTCTCTCAGGCTCTCACCACCCCAGATGGTTCGTGGCTTCTTACCATTACCGGTGCGGTACTCGTCTTCAGCTTCCTCGGGCTCGTGTGGGCTTATAGCGGCGCCGACATTGCTCGTTACCAGCGACCGTCGTCGAGTGGACCGGCTTCGGCGCTGTCCGCAGCCTTCGGCGCAACGGTGCCCGCCTTCGTGTTAATTGCCTACGGTGCGTTGTTGGCAGCCTCCGATCCGGCAATTGCGCGAGGCTTCCTTGCCTCGCCGCTAGACACGCTGCTGCTCCTGCTGCCGGGCTGGTACCCGATCCCACTGCTGTTGGCTGCCGCACTGAGCCTGCTGTCTGGCATCACGCTGAGCCTCTACTCGGGTGGATTCGCACTCCAAGCCATTGGGATTCGACTTCCGAGACAGTGGTCGATCGTGATCGTCAGCGTGCTGTTGGGCGCTTTGGCCGTCCTGTTCGCCTTCGGAGTCAATGGCGGGATCAACGAACTGTTCCGTGATGCCGCTACTACTCTCGCGGTTCCGACCGCGGCCTGGATAGGAATTTTTGCGGCGGAAACCATGATTCGTAACCGTCGACTCGACGGTGACGCGCTGACCACACGCGGCGGGATTTACTCGGATGTTCGCTGGGTCAATCTCAGTTCATTCATTGTCATCTCGGCAATCGGGTTCGCCTTGACGAGCGCAACAATCAGTTGGCTTTCTTGGCAGGGTTATGGATTCGTGGCGTTGGGTGTAGACCTCAGCTCGGAACTAGCAGCGACTGACCTTGGCGTTCTTGTCGCGCTGGTTCTCGGCATCCTCACCCCCATCGTTTCTGGTATTCCTGCCATTCGACGCCAAGAGGCTGGGCGCTCTGAGCGCGCAGTCCGCCACGCCTAGACTGAGAGAGTGTCTACTACTGTCGCCGACGTAATCGCTGCAACCGAAAAACTCTGGCCCTCCTCTGGTGCCGAATCGTGGGATGCGGTGGGTCTCGTTGCCGGCGATCTTGATGCACCCGTATCCCGCATTTCATTCGCGGTCGATGCAGTGCTCGACACCGTAGATGAAGCAATCGACGATGGTGCGGACATGCTCATCACTCACCACCCGTTGCTGCTTCGCGGTGTCACATCGATTGCCAGCGACCGCTACAAGGGCGCTGTCCTGACCAAGTTGGTGCGTGCGGAATGCGCTCTCTTAGCTGCACACACCAATGCGGATGTCGTAGAGACGGGAACGTCTGGCAGATTCGCTGCACAGCTGGGCCTCACCGACATCGCACCCATTGTTGTTGGCGAAACTCCCAATCGCGGCATAGGCCGCACCGGACTGCTGCGGGAGGCTCTGACGCTCGGCCGCCTCGCGACCCTCATTGCCGAGATTCTTCCCGCAACGGCGACCGGTGTTCGTGTCGCTGGCGATTTCGATCAGATAGTGCAGTCGGTGGCGTTGTGTGGGGGAGCCGGTGACGCATACTTGAGTGAACCTGCCGTGCTTGCCTCCGATGTTTACATCACGAGCGACTTGCGGCACCATCCGGCTTCTGAAGCGCGCGAGAACGCCCGACTTATGCGTGGTCCAGCACTGATCGATGTTTCTCACTGGGCGAGTGAGTGGTTGTGGCTGGAGGTCGCATCCGAAGAGTTACGAGCGCTGTTGCCAGAAGTAACGATAACGGTGAGCGAATTGCGCACCGATCCTTGGGATTTTGCGGTTGTGCAGTAAGCACACCGGTACACAGAAAGAAGCATCATCATGGCGTTAACTGCTAGCCCCGCCGATCAGGCATTGCTACTCGACCTGCAAGCGTTTGACACAAAAATTTCGCAACTTGAGCACCGCGCCAAGAAGCTTCCGCAGCACGTGGGCCTGACCGAGTTGCAGCAGCACCGAGACAAGCTTCAACTGACCCTTCTTGAGGAGCGGGGTATCAATGACGATATTGAACTCGAACTCAGTCGTATCGACTCTGATGTGAAGGTTGTAGACGCACGGATTGCTCGCGACAGTGTGCGCCTTGATGCTACATCCTCGGCTAAAGATGCCGCAGCTTTTGAGCACGAGCTGACCGCTTTGCGTACGCGCCTCAGCAATCTCGAAGACATTGAACTTGCGGTGATGGAGCGACTTGAGGGTCAGCAGAAAGTGGTTGACAACCTGATCGAGCAGGGCGGTAATCTCAGCCGCGAAGCCTCTGAGCTTGAGTCAAGCCGCGATGAAGCCCTTCGTGATATCGAGGCCGAGCTTGGCACTGTCCGCACCGGACGTACTGCACTCCAGAGCACAATCCCCGAAGACCTTCTTGCCCTCTACGAACGCCAGCGTTCACGTTACGGCACGGGTGCATCGCTCCTGCGAGGCGGAGTCTCCCAAGCATCCGGCGTCAAGCTCTTGGAGAATGAGATGCAGGAGATTCGGGCCGCAGCACCGGATGCCGTGATTATGTGTGCCAGCAGCGAAGCAATTCTGGTGCGCACCGATCAATCGGGTCTCTAACCGTTAGATCGCACTCTGGTGCGCGGCGGGTGGTGCAAACGATAGACTTGACAGCTGAATGGGTCGGCAAGACGGTCGCGTTATCCGTGAAGGGTACCGAGGAACGTCCGGGCTCCAGAGAGCAGGATGGTGGGTAACACCCACCCGGGGTAACCCGCGAGAACAGTGCAACAGAAAGCAGACCGCCGCGGATTTCGATTCGCGGTAAGGGTGAAACGGTGGTGTAAGAGACCACCAGCGGCTGGGGTGACTCAGTCGGCTAGGTAAACCTCGTCCGGAGCAAGATCAGACAGAAGACGTTAAGGCTGCTCGCCAAGTCTTCGGGTAGATCGCTAGAGGTGTGCGGCAACGTACATCGTAGATAGATGACCGTCCAGCACGCAGATTTCGGTCTCGTGTGAACAGAACCCGGCGTACTAGCCGGCCCATTCCTCTGCTCGGTGCTGCGTTCCGCTGTCGGTCCTAAACAACGCCGGTTGTGCCGAGCAGTGTTCCGATAAGGAATGTGGTGGCCAGCGCAAGCGCCCCACCGATGACGATCCGCAGGGTTGGGCGTATCCAGCTACTTCCGCCAATGCGAGCCGATAGGGTTCCGGTGATGACGAGGGCTATCAAGACAGCGACAAACGTCGCGAGCACTCGAACGGGTTCGGGTGTCATGAGGATCGCTGCCAGGGGCAAAATGCCACCGACGGTAAATGCTAGCGCCGACGCTCCCGCAGCGTGCCAGGCGCTCACGACGGCGTGCTCAGTGATTCCCAGTTCGGCCTCCAGATGTGCCGCCAATGCGTCGTGTTCGGTGAGTTCTACGGCTACCTGACGGGCAGTTCCTGCAGTGATGCCCTTTGACTCGTAGATTGCGGTTAGCTCAGCGAGTTCCTCTTCCGGCATTTCTGCAAGCTCGCGACGCTCTTTCTCAATAAGAGCTCGCTGGCTGTCACTTTGGCTACTGACGGAAACGTATTCGCCAAGGGCCATTGAGATCGCGCCACCGACAAGTCCGGCAACGCCGGCGGTGAGGATGGGTGCGATGGCGCTTGTCGCGCCAGCGACACCAACCACGATTGCCGCGACTGACACAATGCCGTCATTGGCGCCAAGAACTCCGGCGCGCAGCCAGTTGAGCCGACCGGCGACATCCCCAGCGTGTGGTTCATTCGAGTGAAAGCTCATGGACTATTCCTTTACGGCTAGGGCTGCAGCTCCGAGGATACCCGCATTGTTACGCAGCTCCGCGGGGAGGATGGGGGCATTGAGCTTCAACAGAGGCAAGAACTTCTCGTGGCTTTTAGAAACGCCACCTCCGACGAGGATGAGATCGGGAGAGAACAGTAGCTCGAGGTGCGAGTAGTAGCGCTGAAGACGCTTAGCCCATGCCGCCCAGCTCAACCGACGTCGTTCCTTTGCGGCGAACGACGCACCCATTTCGGCGTCACGACCACCAATCTGTAGGTGTCCGAGCTCCGAATTGGGCACGAGCGTTCCGTTGTAGATCAGCGCGCTGCCAATTCCGGTGCCGAGCGTAGTGAGCAGGACCAAACCCGGTACGTTTTTTGCTGCGCCGTAGCGAACTTCAGCTACGCCAGCAGCATCCGCATCATTAACAAAATGGATGTCACGGCCTAGAGCCTTCTCGAAGAGCTTTTCGGCCTCCAGTCCGATCCATTCGTCGGAGATGTTTGCCGCCGACATAGTTTTTCCGTTGCGGACGATCGCGGGAAAACACACACCGACCGGCATAGTGCGCGGGAGGCCACCCAGTTGAGCGATGAGTTCGACAACGACCTTCACAATCGCGTCGGGTTTGCCTGATTTGGGTGTGGCGATCTTCTTGCGTTCGCTCACCAATTCGCCGGTAACGGTGTCGACCACGGCACCCTTGATCCCGGTGCCGCCAATGTCGATTCCTAAAGCGTGGGTCATGCTGTGCCTCTTTTGTGTAGTTAGGGAAGCGTCAGAATTTCGGTGCCACGTTCGGTCACAACCATGGTGTGCTCGAACTGTGCGGTAAGGCGCTTGTCGCGGGTGGTGACAGTCCAATCATCCGCCCACAAATCCCACTCGTAGGTGCCCAAGGTAAGCATCGGTTCGATCGTGAACACCATGCCGACCTCAATAATGTCGTTGAACTGCGGCGCAGCATCGTAGTGGGGAATGATCAGGCCGGAGTGGAATGCTTCGCCGACTCCGTGGCCCGTGAAGTCCCGCACGACGCCATAGCCGAATCGTTTTGCGTACGACTCGATGGCTCGACCAATCACGTTGACTTGGCGGCCGGGAGCAACAGCCTTAATGCCCCGATTGAGCGCTTCCTGTGTACGTTCGACCAGGTTGCGCGCCTCGTCTGAGACAGTACCAACAAGGAACGTCTTATTGAGATCGCCGTGCATCCCGTTTTTATAGGCCGTGATATCGATATTGATGATGTCGCCGTCTTCGAGCACGGTGTCGTCGGGAATCCCGTGACAGATCACCTCATTGATGCTCGTGCAGCATGACTTGGGAAAGCCTCGATACCCCAAAGTTGAGGGGTAGGCGCCGCGAGAGACCATGTACTCGTGGGCGATCTCATCGAGTTGCGCGGTCGTGACACCCGGGGCAATCGCGGCGCCGACAGCTTCGACAGCCCCGGCAGCGATTTTCCCTGACTTACGGATTCGGTCTACTGCCTCGGCATCATAGATATCCGAACCCGTAAACGACCGGGGGGCCTTCTTGCCGACATATTCCGGCCGAGTGATCGATGGGGGAACGGCCAGAGCGGGTGGGATTACTCCCGGAACGAGGTGACCAGAATTATTCCGAGGCATCTGAACAGTCTACCGGCGTAGCCTTGTGCTCAACGAAGGGACAAAACTATGACGCAATGGTGGTACAACCACAAGACCGGTGAGGTCGAAGAAGGCCCACAGTCGCTCGGGGTAGACCGTGATGGTCCATTCGATACTCGAGAGCAGGCCGAACGTGCACCGCAGATCGTCGCTGAGCGCGCGCGCGCGTGGTCGAAAGAAGAGTCTGAGGACTGGAAGAGCAGCTAACGTGCCGGAGCGCCGCTCCTAGTAAGAGTGCTCTGCCGTGGGGTACGTGCCGGCTTCAACTTCGGCACGATACTCGGTGACGGCCCCGGCCAGCGTCGAACGAAGGTCGGCGTACTGTTTGACGAACTTAGGGATGCGTCCCTTGGTGAGCCCGGCCCAATCTGTCCATACCAGTAGCTGGCCATCGACGTGAGGACCTGCGCCGACACCAATTGTCGGAATCCGAAGTGCCTCAGTCACCTTGGCCGCAGCCTCCGCAGGCACCATCTCGAGCACGACGGCGAATGCGCCGGCCTCTTCCACGGCATGGGCATCCGCAAGCAACTGCTCGAGCTGGTCGCCGCGACCCTGGATAACGTGGCCGCCAAGACCGTGTTCGCTCTGCGGCGTGAAGCCAATGTGGGCCATCAACGGGATGCCAGCATCCACGATGCGACGGATTTGTTCGGCGCTTCGAACGCCGCCCTCAAGCTTCACTGCGTGCGCGCCAGTTTCTTTCATGAAACGGAACGCGGTGTGCAGAGCTTCATCTGGCCCAGTTTCGTAAGAACCGAACGGAAGGTCCGCAACAACAAACGCGCGCGTGACAGCCCCGGCCACAGCCCGAGTCAGAGGGATCAAGTCGTCGATTGTGACCGGGAGAGTCGTGTCGTAGCCATAGACATTGTTTCCGGCAGAGTCGCCGACGAGCAAAAAATCGATGCCCGATTCATCAAAAATTCCCGCAGTCAACTGGTCATAACTGGTGAGTCCAACAATCTTGATCCCATTCTCTTTTGCCGTCTGAAAATGGCGAGTGCGGACACGTTTGAGGTTTGCTTGCGCGGCAGCAGCGGCTGGGTCAGTCATAGTCGCCAGTCTAACGACTCGGATGCAGCGGATGATTGGTTCAGCGCGACGGCGCGTGCGCTGCATTGAGGCTTCAGAGGAAGTAGCCTAAGAAGGGCATAATCGAGGTCGCGAACCAGCGACACGGAACGGATCGAGGGACTCTATGTCAATGGACAAGCAGCGTGATTTCGTTCTTCGTACAATCGAAGAGCGCGGAATCAAGTTCGTTCGACTCTGGTTTACCGACGTCGTAGGAACGCTCAAGAGCGTTGCTGTTGCTCCTGCCGAAATCGAGGGCGCATTCGCCGAGGGTCTTGGCTTTGATGGCTCAGCCATTGAGGGCTTTACTCGTGCCTATGAAGCAGACATGCTCGCGCATCCCGATCCCACAACTTTTCAAATTTTGCCATGGCGCGGAGAAATTGATCCAACGGCACGGATGTTCTGTGACATCACGACGCCAGATGGACAGCCGGCAGCATCCGATCCTCGCAACGTGCTGAAGCGCGCGCTGGCGAAGGCAGCCGACCGGGGATTCACCTTCTACACCCACCCCGAGATCGAGTTCTACCTGCTCAAGTCGAGCAAGCTCAAGAATGGCAGCCCCCAGCCCGTCGACTCCGCAGGATTCTTCGACAACGTTCCCGGAGGCACTGCGCATGACTTCCGTCGTCGTTCGGTGCGGATGCTCGAAGATCTCGGGATCTCTGTCGAGTTCAGCCATCACGAGTCCGGCCCAGGACAAAACGAGATTGACCTCCGCTATGCCGACGCGTTGACCACCGCCGACAACATCATGACGTTCCGCACCGTGATCAAAGAGGTCGCAATCGAGCAGGGCGTGTACGCAACGTTTATGCCAAAACCGATGTCTGGCCAGCCAGGGTCGGGAATGCACACCCACATGTCGCTCTTCGAGGGCGACCAGAACGCCTTCTACGATGCCAGCGGGCACTACCAGCTTTCGAAGATCGGTCGTCATTTCATGGCGGGCGTACTCAAGCACGCCCCTGAGATCACCGCAGTCACGAACCAATTCGTGAACTCCTACAAGCGCCTCTGGGGCGGGGACGAAGCGCCCAGTTTCGTCACGTGGGGTCACAACAATCGTTCGGCGCTCATTCGAGTTCCGCTGTACAAGCCAGGAAAAGGGCAAAGCGCACGAATTGAATACCGCGCGCTTGATTCCGCGGCGAACCCCTACTTGGCGTACTCGCTGCTACTTGCGGCAGGCCTCAAAGGCATTGAGGAAGGCTATGAGCTTCCCCTTGAAGCGGAGGATGCCGTCGGCGAGCTTTCGGAGCATGAGCGTCGTGCGCTTGGCTACGAGCAGCTGCCTTCGAACCTCAATCATGCCCTCAGCATCATGGAAAACTCGGAGCTCGTCGCCGAAACGCTCGGCGAACAAGTGTTCAACTACGTGCTGCTTAACAAGCGTCGCGAGTGGAAGGCATACCGGGCACAGGTCACGCCATACGAGCTGGAGAGCAGCCTAGAGATTCTCTAAAGGTTTCGGTCTACTTATGTCTAGGTCTCCGTACACTCTGACCGAACTCGCCAAGCTCGGCTTTGTAGAGTTGGGTGAGGCACGCGAGCGGCTCGTTGCGCTCAATCGGCCCGAAGTACCGCGCCTTTTTGCGCGAGCAGCAGACCCGGATCAAGCCTTGCGGCTGCTTCTGTCACTCTCGGAGTCAGTTCCAGAGAAGCTTGAGCCGATTCTTGAAAGCGAAGACGCTGCCGTGCGGCTCGTGCAGATTCTGGGCGCATCCTCGGGCTTAGGGGACTACTTCGTTCGGCACCCGCAAGAATTGGATGCATTACGTTCGCCTATTGCAGGCCCATCTGCGCCCGAAGAGTATGTTTCCGTGCTCGCAGAGGCTACGGATGGGCTTGAGGACGAGGACGCATGGGTGGCCCTGCGCATCCGGTATCGACGCGAGCTAGCCAAACTGACGGGATGGGATCTCGCTCAAGAAGACCCACTTTCCGCCGTCGACCGAGTGTCTATGGCGCTGGCAGATCTCGCCGGTGCTGCACTCGAAGCGTCGCTGAGTATCGCGCGCCGCACCGTTAACTTTCCGGCGTCCGACGTTGCTGCTACCAGACTCGCCATTATCGGAATGGGCAAGGCGGGAGCCCGTGAACTGAACTACGTGTCGGATGTTGACGTCATCTTTGTTACGGAGCCCGACGGTATCGATGCCGATCGTGCAGTCGACATCGCCACCAGTCTTGCTGTGCAGACCATGCGAGGAATCAACGACCTCACCCTCGAGCCAGGGTTGTGGGAAGTCGACGCAAATCTTCGTCCCGAGGGCAAGGATGGTGCGCTGGTCCGCACACTCGAATCACATATTGCCTACTATGAGCGTTGGGCTGACAGTTGGGAGTTCCAGGCACTCCTCAAGGCGCGCCCGATTGCTGGCGATCAAGATTTGGGTGCGCGTTACGTTGCCGGCGTGGCCCCGATGGTGTGGTCGAGTGCATCTCGCGAGAACTTTGTTGCGTCAGTTCAGCGGATGCGCGAGCGCGTAACCGAGAACATTCCGCCCGACGAGCGTGACGTTCAACTCAAGTTGGGCCGTGGCGGCCTGCGCGATATCGAATTCACCGTGCAATTGCTTCAACTAGTGCACGGGCAAAATGATGAACACGTGCGGCAAACTTCGAGCCTGCGCGCACTAATTGCACTGGCTGAGCAGGGCTACATTGGCCGCACCGAGGCGGGGGAGTTTGCCCGCGACTACCGCTTCTTGCGGTTGCTGGAACACCGAATTCAGCTGTCGCGATTGCGACGCACCCACATAATGCCTCGGGATTCCGATGATCTTCGTGTTCTCGCCCGAGCAACGGGTGTGGCCAAGAGCGCAAGCGATCTGACAGAGCAGTGGCAGCGAACGAAGATTGCCGTTCGTCGATTGCATGAGCGTTTGTTCTATCGACCACTCTTGTCGGCGGTTGCAGCACTTCCCGACGAGGGACTCGCGCTTTCCAGCGATCAGGCCGCTGCGCGACTTGCCGCGATTGGTTTCCTCGACCCCAAGGGAGCGCTGGCGCATATTGCAGCGCTCACCGGGGGAGTCAGCCGCAGAGCGACTGTTCAGAAGACTCTCTTGCCTGTCATGCTGCAGTGGTTCTCCGATGGCGCTGACCCTGACTACGGGCTGCTCGCGTTCCGTCGGCTCAGTGAAGCTCTCGGCGAGGCGTACTGGTTCTTGCGAATGCTGCGTGATTCCTCAGGTGCGGCCGAGCGACTCACCCACGTGCTGTCAGCATCCAAGTATGTCGGTGGGCTCTTTGAGCGGATTCCCGAAGCTGCAGCGTGGCTGGAGTCAGAACAGGAGCTGCGCCCGCGGTCAGCAGACGTGCTTCGTGATGAGTCTCGCGCCATTGTTTCTCGGCACCGAGGCGATGAGGAGGCTGCAGCAGCGGCACTTCGAACAGCGAGACGCCGTGAAATGCTGCGACTTGCTCTCGGATCGATCCTCGGCGTTACCTCAATTCAGGAGTTGGGTCGTGGTTTGAGCGATGTTACGACCACAATTCTTGAGGGCGCGCTGCGGGTGCTGCGGCCAGAGCCAGATGGCATCGAGTTCGGCGTTATTGCGATGGGCCGCTACGGTGGCGCAGAGTCAGGCTTCGGTTCAGATACTGACGTCATGTATGTCTATCGTGCGATCGATGCTGCCAGTGAAGATGCCTCGAAGCGTGCTGAATCGATCGTCAAAGGCTTGAAACGCATCACCGAAGACGTGAAACTGCCGTTGGATCTGGATCTCGATCTGCGCCCCGAGGGAAAGAATGGGGCAATTGTGCGCTCGTTGGACTCCTATGAGGCCTACTACAAACGTTGGTCGCTGACGTGGGAGGCACAGGCACTGTTGCGTGCGCGCGGCGTAGCGGGCGACCAGACGCTTCTGAGGGACTTTGAGACTCTCGCCAACCGGGTGAGATATCCGGAGGCGATTTCGCCCCAGGATGTGCGAGAAGTGAAGCGGATCAAAGCTAGGGTGGAATCTGAACGACTTCCGCAAGCAGCAGACCCGTCGCGACATCTCAAGTTGGGCCGCGGTTCGCTGAGCGACGTGGAATGGTTTGTGCAATTGCTTCAGCTGCAGCACGGCGCTCGTGTTGCGGGGCTTCGCACTACCTCGACGCTGGACGCGCTAGACGCTGCGGTGGCAGAGAAACTGGTGATCGCGTCAGACGCTGCCCGACTCCGTGAAGCATGGATTTTGGCTTCCCGGGCGCGCTCGGCGATCACGTTGTGGACGTCGAAAACGTCTGATGTGCTCCCCACCGACCGATTACAGCTTGAAGGAATTTCGCGGATGCTGGAGTACCCACCGAGATCGGCAAGCAAGCTCGAAGAAGACTACCTTCGTGCGACTCGACGCGCCAGACGCGTGTTCGAGCGTCGCTTCTACGGTGTCACAAACGCTGTGCGCTCCTAGCCGTGCGTTGACGGGGTTTCGATGCTGAACGCAGTTCGGGCCGCACCCCGAAGGATGCGGCCCGAATCAGTGCTCTGTTAGCGCTTAGACGCCGAAGTACAGTTCGTACTCGTACGGGTGCGGGCGCTGTGCGAATGGAAGCAGTTCGTTCGTACGCTTGTAGTCGATCCAGGTTTCGATGAGGTCCTTGGTGAAGACGTTGCCTTCCATGAGGAACTCGTGGTCAGCCTCGAGCGCTACGAGTGCTTCCTCGAGCGACGCGGGAACCTGAGGAATCAGGCGTGCCTCTTCGGGGGGCAACTCGTAGAGGTCCTTGTCAACGGGCTCGTGCGGCTCAATCTTGTTCTTGATGCCGTCGAGGCCAGCCATGAGCTGGGCCGCGAACGCGAGGTAAGGGTTACCCGATGCGTCCGGTGCACGGAACTCGATTCGCTTTGCCTTGGGGTTCGTTCCGGTAATCGGGATGCGAATGGAAGCGGAACGGTTTCCTGCCGAGTACACGAGGTTCACGGGTGCTTCGAATCCAGGAATCAAGCGGCGGTACGAGTTGACGGTCGGGTTGGTGAACGCGAGCACAGCAGGGGCGTGCTTGAGCAGTCCACCGATGTACCAGCGAGCGGTGTCGCTGAGTCCGCCGTAGCCCTTTTCGTCGTAGAACAAAGGGACGCCGTCGTTCCACAGTGACTGGTGGGTGTGCATTCCTGAACCGTTATCGCCAAAGAGCGGCTTCGGCATGAACGTTGCGGTCTTGCCCCACTCGTTGGCCGTGTTCTTAACGATGTACTTGAACTTCAGGATGTCGTCACCGGCGTGAACGAGGGTGTCGAATTTGTAGTTGATTTCTCCCTGACCCGCTGTGCCCACTTCGTGGTGGCTGCGCTCAACGTCGAGTCCAACCTGAATCAGCTTCATGACGATGTCGTCACGCATATCCGCATGCTGGTCAACGGGAGAAACGGGGAAGTAGCCACCCTTGAAGGGAGTCTTGTTGGCGAGGTTTCCGCCTTCCTCAACGCGACCCGTATTCCATGCACCTTCGCTGGAGTCGACCTCGAAGAAGCTCTTGTTGGCCTTCACTTCGTAGCGCACGTCATCGAAGATGTAGAACTCGGCTTCGGAGGCAAAGAAAGCTGTGTCGGCGATACCGGTCGACGTAAGGTACTTCTCGGCCTTCTTGGCAACTTGGCGCGGGTCGCGAGCGTAGATCTCGCCGTTGCGGGGGTTGTAGATGTCAAAGATGATGATGAGGGTGCGCTCGACACGGAAAGGGTCAACGTACGCGGTGCTGACGTCGGGAATCAGTTGCAGGTCCGACTCATGAATTGACTGAAAACCTCGCATGGAGGAACCGTCGAAGAGTTGACCTACGGAAAAGAAGTCTTCGTCGACGGTGGCGGCGGGAATGTTGAAGTGCTGCTGAATACCAGGAAGATCAGTAAACCGGATGTCGAGAAACTTCACGTCTGTGTCCTTGATAAATGCAAGAACCTCAGACGAATTGGCAAACTTCGGATGAGACATTGAGTGGAACTCCCAGGGGTTCATTGGCGATCGGCTGTCGTTACAACCACCTCTAAGAGTACAGAACCCGAGTTTCGCAAGCATCACCGGATTGTTTCCGGCGTGTTACATGCGCCAAATTCGGTAGGCTGAGGCAGTGAATCAGCAGCTAAACTCGAACGACCAGTGGCCGGGCAAACACATCGGACTTCCCGCGGAAGGCCCGCGCTCGATTGCACGACTGGGCCGACGGCTTGTTGCCCTCGCTATCGATTGGGCTTTCGCTGTCGTCGTATCGATTGCGTTCTTTGACTATGACGCTCTCGCTACTCTTGCAGTGTTTGTCACAGCACAGACCGTATTGCTCATCACCGCGAACGGAAGTTTCGGCCACCTCATCATGGGGATGCGAGTTGTTCCGCTCGCCGGCGGATCGCTGAGTTTCTGGCGCCCTATCGTGCGTACTCTGCTCATGGCGATCGTTATCCCTGCCGTGATTTGGGATGCTGATCAGCGCGGAATGCACGATCGGCTCGCTGGGACTCTGCTCGTTCGTCGGTAGCGCAAGACGACGCGAGCGAATAGCCTGCGTTCTAGGCGCGTTGTGAGCGCTGCGCGCGAGCCTTCATTGGGTCAATTCCCTTGGGAATTGGCAGGCCGTTCTTGTCGAGCGAGGTCAGGCGGTTCGAGATAGCAAGAATCTCGGGCTTGCGGAGAAGGTTCTTGAGGCGACCGAGAGTCGGTGCCAGCTTGTGCAGTGCCACCGATTCAGCATCGGGCCCTACGTAGATGAAGTGCACCGGCACATTCGGCAAAAACCGCACCAGCTTGCGCCGCTCGTCTTCGAGCATCTTCTGAGTTCGGCTTCGGGGGCCTTCGCCAATCAAGGCGATTCCACCTTTGCCTACAGCACGGTAGACCGCATCCTGAGTTTTCGGGCTGATCGCCACGGGCATTTCACTTGCGGTCCATCCGCGTCGCAGCGAACTTTTCAAGACGGCGCCGACGGCACCGGGCTGCCCTGCAATTTGCGAGTAAGCTGCGCGCTCTGCGCGGCGTCCTAAGACGATCAGGAACGCGAGGAGACCTGCCATTACACCAGAGACGATGTAGAGCACGAAGCCCAAGACGTTGCCAGCAGAGACCAGGAATGCAAGTGCGAGCCCTACAAAGATCGGGAGCAGGAATGCAAGCAAGAAGAACCAAATCGCGAGGTTGTCGTACCGCCTCGTCATCTGGAAAACCTGGTACATCTGCTTGATGCGGCCGGGTTCTTTCGGAGCCTTCTTCGTCTTTTCTCTGCGTGCCATGCTTCTAGGATACGGCCTCAAGGCCGAAGCTGAATTCCCGAGTTGAGTCGGCACCTCAATCGCGACGCTTCCGCACCGGCGCTCAGTGCACTTCGCCTACACGGCTCAGTGAATCGGGGTAGTTTCCACAGCTCGCTAGCCAGTCGGAGCTCGTTCTCGCGGGCAGCCCAAGATTGGACTGTGACTGATGACACTGTGGTTGGATACCGGACGGTTCGTGCTCTGAGCGAGAGTGCGCGAGCCCGCGTGATTTTGGTACACACTCACCACCCAGACCACAATGATGTCTTCAGTGAGCGCGCAGCCTCGGTGCAGCCCGACAAACGCATCCCGCCGGTGATCCGCGCTATAAAGCGGTTCGCGATCGGTACCGCAACCAAACAGGTGCTTAATGAGGTCGATTGCCTATCGCGTGCTGTCGGGGAACACATCGCAGTCATAGACGACCTTGCTGCTGCTATCGATGACTCGCCGATCCTTGTCTTGCGGTGGGCTGGAGCAGGCTCTCTTCGACGCCTGTTGCGTGAACGGCGTTCGTTGCGGCCTGGTGAAGCGATCACCATCATTGCACCGCTAGTTGGTGCGTTGACCCGCGCCCATGGGGCGGGAGTTGCGATTGGAGAAGTGAACGTGGATGCCGTGCACTTTGACGATACCGGTCGGCCTTTCTTTACTGACTTTGGTGGGGCGCAACTGTGGGCCACTATTCCAACGCCCGCGCAATTGCAGCACGATGAGGCTTTCCGCGACGACAGGCGTCAGTTTGCAACTCTCGCAAATAGCGTGCTCGCGGCGGTTCATGTGGATCGGGAGGGACTGCGAGTGGTTCGCGGGCTGAGCGACTGGCTTAGTGAGGAAGCAAACACCAGCGTGCCTGATTGGGATCAACAGGTTGAGCGACGTTTATTCGGCATTGGGGCGCCAGAACCTCTGCGGCTGACCGCAGCTAAAACTGATGTCGCCACGGAAACACAGAATGCGCCGCGGTTGATCGCGACGACTGACAACACCGGGGTAGCACGAGCGTCTGCTGAGGCGCGCTCCGTACTTGCTTTGCCGCCGTGGTTGGACAGCCACATTGCTGACGCTGTGCGTAGTGCGCGATTGAGTCTTGCACGCTGGTTTCGCGGCATAGCTGCGTGGTGTCGTACTGTGCGTGTGCGAACGTGGGTGATTGCCGCGATCGGGCTAATTTGCATGCTGGCGGCAGGCACAATCATCGTGGCTGAGGCGGTAGATGGCGAAGATCCGCTGATCACGTCGCCGCTGTCGTCGGAGTCATTGCCGGAGTCGGAGTCATTGCCGGAGTCGGAGTCCATGTCGGGGGCTGAACACCTGCCCTCGAACGCGCCTGATTCTCTCGAGGTGCTCCCGAACGATCCTGTACTCGCCTTGCCCGTGCTCCTCAAGACCAGGTATGGGTGTCTGCGGGATCTCTCCGTGGTGTGTCTGGAGTCAGTTTCTCCCGTGGGCACGCCAGCATATTCCAGCGATACCGCCATCGTTGACGCGATTCTTGCCGGCGGCGAACTGCCGACAGAAGCCCTGTTCGATGCAGCGTCAAGTGTCGAGCTGCAACAGCTCGGCGATAGCGTTCTCTTTGAGTTTGTCGACGCGGACATAGGCAAACCGGCCTCGATCCTTCTGGTGAAGGGCGAGGCCGGTTGGCGAATCAGGAGCTATACGCTGCCGGAGTGATCCGTGTCGGCTAGATGCCTAGCTTGTCAGCGAAGTCGCCACCTTCGAGGCGTTTCTTCATGTCTACAAGGAAGCGAGCTGCATCGGCGCCGTCCACAATGCGGTGGTCGTAGCTGAGAGCTAGGTAGACCATTGAACGGATTCCGATTGAGTCACCGTTCGCGTCGCTGATAACAACAGGTTTCTTGGTGACGATTCCCGTTCCGAGGATGGCTGACTGCGGCAGGAACACGATCGGAGTGTCGAACAGTGCGCCGCGCGAACCAGTGTTGGTTAGCGTGAAGGTTCCGCCCGAAAGCTCGTCAGGCGTGAGTTTGTTATCGCGAGTGCGCTGCGCAAGATCGGCAATCTGTGCGGCAAGTCCAGCCAGATCGAGAGCTGCGGCATCGCGGATAACCGGCGTGAGGAGTCCACGCTCGGTGTCGACAGCAATACTGATGTTCTCGTGAGGCGGGTACACGATCGAGTTGTCTTCGATCGTCGCATTGATAATCGGATTCGAGGTGAGCGCTTCTGCTGCGGCAAGGGCAAAGAATGGCAAGAACGAAAGCTTCGTTCCGGTCTTCTCAAGGAATTTGTCTTTCACCGAATTGCGGAAGTTCGCAACAGCTGTGACGTCGACTTCGACAACCGAAGTGAGCTGTGCAGATGACTGCATCGAGATGACGGCACGCTCTGCGATTACCTTGCGCAGTCGCGACATCGGCACTGTCGTGCCGCGAAGTGGTGAAACCTCGCGGGCAGCGGGCGCGGTGGGCGCCGCATCGGGCGTTTCGGTACTTGAGGCTTTCTCGCTAGCTTCGAGCACATCCTGCTTACGAATTCGACCCCCGACACCGGTGCCGGTGATTGTGCTCAGGTCAACACCACGCTCGTTGGCAAGCTTGCGAACGAGAGGGGTGAGGTACGCGGCCTGAGAGTCGTCAGAATCTGAGTCGTCAGAATCTGAGTCGTCGGATTCTGAATCCTCAGATTCTGAGTCGTGTGCGTCGGACTCTGCGCTAGTCTCCGACGGAGCTTCTTCTGCCGCAGGCGCAGCAGGCTCGGTCGCTTCTGCTGGAGCGTTTTCGGTCTCAGCAGCAGGAGCTTCCTCAGGTGCTGGAGCCTCGGTCGAGGGAGTTTCAGCGGCAGGCGCAGAAGCAGCCTCGGCTGAGGCAGGGGCATCCTCTTCTGCCGGAGCCGCTGCGGGCTCTTCGGTTGCAGGAGTAGAAGACTCTTCGACCGGGGTGGAAGCCGCCGGGGCGGAAGCCTCCGGAGTGGGCTCAGCTTCAGCAGCGGGGGCTGCTTCAGGCTCCGCAGGTGCAGCAGCTTCAGGTTCGACAGCTTCAGGTTCGGAAGCGGCGGGCTCGCTCTCGGCGGCAGGAGCGGCATCTGAGCCACCCGATCCGTCGCCGATTCGTACCAGCGCAGTGCCCACTTCAACTGTCTCGTCTTCGGCAACCAAAATCTCTTCGATGACACCGGCGACGGGAGAAGGAATCTCCGTGTCGACCTTGTCCGTCGAGACTTCGAGCAGGGGCTCGTCGACCTCTACACGCTCGCCGACTTGCTTCAGCCAGCGGGTCACCGTGCCCTCGGTGACACTCTCGCCGAGTGCCGGAAGGTTAACGGATTCGCTCATCAGTACTGCTCCTTTGTGATGCTTGTCATCAATAGCTTAGTTCCGTGGTTGAGGCGGAGCCTATACCGCGTGAAGCGGCTTTCCTGCCAGCGCGAGGAATGCCTCGCCGAGGGCCTCATTTTGAGTGGGGTGTGCGTGTAGCAGCGGTGTGATGTCTTCTGGATGTGCTTCCCAGTTGACGATGAGCTGTGCTTCACCAATCTGTTCCCCTACGCGTGCGCCAATCATGTGCACACCAACGACGGGGCCATCGACAACGCGAACGACCTTGATCGATCCTGCGGTGCCAAGAATGGAGCTCTTACCGTTTCCGCTGAGGTTGTAGTCGTAGGCCTTGACGTTGTCCGCGCCATGGAGTTCGACTGCTTTGGCTTCGGTGAGGCCGATCGATGCAACCTCAGGGTCGCTGTAGGTGACTTTGGGGATGTGCAGGTCGTCGATCACGATTGGCTTGAGGCCTGCGATCTCTTCCGCAACAAAGATTCCTTGCTGGAATCCACGGTGCGCGAGCTGCAGGCCGGGAACGATGTCGCCCACGGCGTAGACGCCGGCAATGTTGGTTGCGAGCCGATCGTTAGTCACGACGAAGCCGCGATCCATCTCGACGCCGACCTCTTCGAATCCGAGGCCGGCAGTTGATGGGCCGCGGCCGACTGCAACCAGAAGAAGCTCAGCTTCGACGGTTTCACCATTTTCGAGAGTAACGACCACGCCATCGTCGTTCTGTTCGACGCTCTTGAATCGCACGCCGGTGTGAAAGTTGATGCCACGTCGGCGGAAAGCGCGCTCGAACTGCTTGCTTACCGATTCGTCTTCGGCAGGAACAAGGTGGGGGAGACCTTCGATGATCGTCACGTCGGTTCCCCAGCTCTTCCAGACGCTGGAGAACTCGACGCCGATTACGCCACCGCCGAGAACGGCAACTTTTTTCGGTACGAAGTCGAGCTCAAGGGCCTGTTCAGAGGTGATCACGCGGCCGCCGATCTCGAGGCCGGGAAGCGAACGTGAGTACGAACCCGTCGCAAGAATCACGTTCTTACCGATAACATTCTCTTCGCCGACCTGAACCGTGTTGGGGGCGACCAGTTTGCCTTCGCCCTCGATAACGGTGATTCCGCGCATCTTGATGAGGCCCTGGAGTCCCTTGTATTTGCTGGCAACGATATCTTGGCGGTATTTCGTAACGTCGGCAATATCGATGCCCTCAAGGGTGCTCTTTACGCCGTACTTGGCTGCTTCCCGAGTCACGTCAGCAACTTCGGCCGAGTGGAGAAGAGCCTTGGTCGGGATGCAACCGACGTGGAGACAGGTGCCGCCAAGCTTGCCTTTCTCGATCAAACCGACGGTCATGCCTAGTTCAGAGGCGCGCAACGCAGCTGCGTAGCCGCCGCTTCCTCCACCAAGAACGACAAGGTCAAAATTTTGCTCAGCCAATACAGCAGCTCCTCTGTAAGGAAAATGTTCGCCGGCCCGCAGAGTTTGTTACGGTGCGACCGGATGGTGCGGAAAAAACCCGCATAAAAAAACCTTACTACGGTCGAGAAAATTCCTCGGCCAGTTCAATGAGTGTTCGAACTCCGATTCCGGTAGCGCCCTTGCCGACATAGCCCCAGCCGCCGCCGCGATTATCGGACGGACCAGCGATATCAATGTGTGCCCACGGAATCGTCTCGGAGCTGTCCGATCGCTTTCCGACAAAGTCCTTGAGGAAGGCCGCGGCGATAAGCATGCCGCCAGCAGTATTACCGGCCTTGATGTTTGCGATGTCGGCGATGTCCGATGCGAGCATGGGGCGCAGCTCAGGACTGATGGGCATTGGCCAGAAAGGCTCCCCCACCCGATCCGCGACCGCAACGACTTGGTTCACAAGCTCCTTATCGCCCATTGTGCCGGCGTAGCGGTTGCCCAGGGCGACAACGGCCGCTCCCGTGAGCGTCGCGATGTCGACAATTGCGTCAGGGTTTTCTTCGCTCGCAGCGACAAGTCCGTCAGCCATAACGAGTCGGCCTTCAGCATCAGTATTCAATACTTCGACGGTCTTGCCTCCGCGAATGGTCAGTACATCGTTCGGACGAATTGCGGTTCCTGATGGCATGTTCTCAGCGAGGCAGAGCCACGCCGTGAGACGCACCTTGGTGCCGAGCTTTGCGCATGCTTCGATCACGGACATCACTGTTGCTGCGCCGCTCATGTCGAACTTCATGCCGATCATGCCGAGACCTGGTTTTAGCGAAAGGCCTCCCGAATCGAAAGTGATTCCCTTGCCAACTAGTGCTAGGTGCTTGGCGGCGCCAGCGGGGGTGTAGCTGAGTTTCACGAGACGTGGACCTCGGCTCGATCCTTGACCGACACCGAGGATGCCGCCATACCCGCCTTCTTCGAGTTCCGTTTCCGCAAGAACTTCGACCTCTACATTGTCGAGCGCAGCAAGTTCGCTAGCGCGATCAGCAAAGGTCGCAGGATAAAGCTCGCGAGGTGCCTCGTTGACAAGATCGCGAGTTACGTGCGTTGCGTGCGCAATGATCGTGGCCCGCTCGATCAGTGCAGCATCATCCACCGGGCTCAGGACGGTGATTGAAGTGGCGGGGCTCTTGGATGCTTCGGGCTTAGTCGAGCGGTACGCGTCATAGGAGTACGCCCCGATTGCTGCGCCTTCGAGCGCCGCAAGGGTGTCGTCGCGTGAGTCGATTCCGAACGCGAACGCGATGTGTGCGGCTCCGCGCAACTGGCGTGCAGCTGATCCGGCGGCGTAGCGAACGACCTCCGGGGTAAGTTCAGTGTCGCCGAGACCGATGAAGGCTACCGAGGGCGCTGAAATACCGGATGCGGGGATGCGGTAGAGCTCGTCTTGAGCGCCGGTTGCGCCAACGATGCTTAGCGCGTCCGCGAATGGTGCGAGAGCGGCAGAGGTGTCGACCAGTTGGGGTCCAGATTCTGTCTTCACCACCCCGATGACGAGTACGTCGGTTTCGATCTGGGAGGCGGAAAGGGTGGACAAATGCAGCGTAGCAACGGTCATCTCCCCATGTTATCGAGCATCCGCCTGCATGTTCGCTAGCAGCTTGACGTTGTGGGTGGTAAACCTCAGGATGCGAGCGTGCACGCGATTAGAGTTGGACTATGCGAGATCCAGCCGGCCTATATGACATCGTGACCGATGTCGTTGCGGTGCCGCGCGGTCTCCCGCTCGTCGCGGGCCTTACCGGGTTTGCCGATGCGGGTGGAGCGGTCAGCCAGCTCAGCCAGTACCTTCTCGATACTCTCGAACGCACAGTTGTTGCGTCGTTCGACAACGATGCGCTGCTTGACTATCGTGCGCGCCGCCCGACGATCTATTTTGATCAAGATCATTTGAGCGACTACCGCCCGGCCAAACTTGAGCTGTATTTGGCGAAGGACGAGCTGGGACAACCCTTCTTGCTCCTCACGGGATACGAGCCAGACTTCCAATGGGAGCGGTTCTCGGCTGCTGTCTTGAGGCTCGTCGAAAAATTCGACGTGAAGTCCACGACGTGGGTTCATGCGATCCCGATGCCTGTGCCGCACACGAGAACTATCGGCGTGACCGTTAGCGGAAATCGCAGTGAGCTGATCGACTCGTTGTCTGTGTGGAAACCACATACTCAGGTGCCAGCGAACGCAATGCATCTGATCGAATATCGCCTGCAGGAGCTGGGGCATCCGACCGCCGGATTCGTTTTGCTCATTCCCCATTATCTGGCCGATACTGAATGGCCGACCGCGGCCGTTGCGGCGCTCGAGAGCGTTAGCGCAGCAACGGGCTTGATCTTCCCCACAGACAGACTTCGTGAAGAAGGCCGCGAGTTTCTGGCAAAGATCGACTCTCAAGTCGAAAGCAACCAAGAACTTGCGCGGCTAGTGGGCACCCTCGAAGAGCGCCACGACAACTACATGGAACAGAACCCCATGCGGTCGCCGTTAACAGATGAGGATGGCGAACTGCCGTCTGCCGACGAAATAGCGGCAGAACTTCAAAAGTTCCTTGCAATTAGGCGTGCTGGCGACGACAACAGCAACCCGGGACTGCCTCTCTAGCTCTGGTGTTTAACACCCAAAAAGCGTGGCATACTAGTAGTAAGACCCGGTCTTGTTCTAGATCCGTTTTGCCTTGTGCAGCGTATTCAGATACTTGACATGGGTCTTAGTACTGCCCGAAAACCTCGGAAAGGTGTTCACATGGCTACCCGAACTAAGGCTGCGGAGTCCGTAACCGCAACAACAAAGGCTCCTGCTAAGGCAGCGGCACGCACGAAAGCCGCCGACGCGGTAGACGAGGCGACTACAGCGGCAGAAGGCGCCGTGAGCACAGCGAAAAAGCCAGCAGCCAAGAAGCCAACAACCAAAAAGGCAGCGACGACGAAGTCGACCGCCGAATCGGCCACGGCAAAGAAGGCAGCTGCAGTCACAAAGCCTGCGGTTGCGAAGGCGCCCGCCAAGGCCAAAGCGCCGGCGAAGTCCAGAAAGGCCGTCGCTGCATCCGCTGTAGAAGTCGTCGAGGCTGACGGCAACGAGGAGCCGAAAGACGAAGACCAAGAAGAAAAGTCGACAAGCAAAGACGAAGCACTGCCCACAGGCGCACTTGTACTTTCCCTCGTAGACGACGAAGACGACGTTCCTGTTTACTCGGCTGCAATCACCGGTGCTACCGCTGACCCGGTGAAGGACTACCTAAAGCAGATCGGTAAAGTCGCACTGCTCAACGCAGCTCAAGAAGTTGAGCTTGCCATGCGAATCGAAGCTGGACTGTTTGCCGAAGACAAGCTTGCGGCTATGGCGCCCGCCGAAGTTCGCTCGACCCTCGGTCGTGAGCTTCAATGGGTTGCCAAAGACGGTCAGCGCGCAAAGAGCCACTTGCTCGGTGCGAACCTTCGACTTGTCGTATCGCTCGCTAAGCGCTACACCGGTCGTGGAATGCAGTTCCTCGACCTGATCCAAGAAGGAAACTTGGGCCTCATCCGTGCTGTCGAAAAATTCGACTACACCAAGGGTTTCAAGTTCTCTACATACGCCACGTGGTGGATCCGCCAGGCAATCACCCGGGCCATGGCCGACCAGGCCCGTACGATTCGTATTCCCGTGCACATGGTTGAGGTAATCAACAAGCTCGCTCGTGTGCAGCGCCAAATGCTTCAAGACTTAGGTCGCGAACCCACCCCAGAAGAGCTGTCTCGCGAACTGGATATGACTCCTGAAAAGGTAGTCGAGGTTCAGAAGTACGGTCGCGAACCCATCTCGCTTCACACCCCGCTTGGCGAAGACGGCGACAGCGAATTCGGTGACCTAATTGAGGACACCGAGGCTGTCGTACCGGCTGATGCGGTGGGCTTCACGATGCTGCAGAAGCAGCTCGAGAGCCTGCTCGACTCGCTCTCCGAACGCGAGGCGGGAGTAATCCGCATGCGCTTCGGACTGGGCGATGGAATGCCCAAGACCCTTGACCAGATTGGTGACACGTTCGGTGTAACTCGCGAACGTATCCGTCAAATCGAGTCCAAGACGATGGCCAAACTGCGCCACCCGTCACGCTCACAGTCACTGCGCGACTACCTCGAATAGGCCAACAATGGGTGCTGAAGCAAACGCTGGTAAGAGTCTCACCGTCGAAATTGACGGAGCCGTTTTTGAACGACTTCCTATCAAGACTCGACTGGTGGTTCGCGACGACGACATCGTCCAAGTGGTGTCGGAGTATGCAAAGGATGTCGTGCGCGATGGCGATATTCTCTTCGTCACCGAAAAAATCGTCGGGATTACGCAGGGCCGTGCATATCCGATTGACGAGATCACGCCACGCAAACTTGCGACAACACTCTCGAAGTACGTCACCAAGACCTCGCATGGTATTGGACTAGGCATGCCAGAGACCATGGAAATGGCTCTGCGCGAATGCGGCACCCCACGCATTCTTTTCGCAGCGGCAGTCGCTGCGGTAACCAAGGCTGTCGGGCGACGTGGCGACTTCTACCGCATCGCTGGACCCAAGGCTCGTGCGATTGACGGACCCACCAAAAACACGATCCCGCCGTACGATTCCCACGTTGTGCTTGGCCCGGCGCGGCCGAACGGTGTCGCTAGCGATATCGCTCAGGCGCTCGGCGGATCGATCACAGTCGCCGTTGTCGATATTAATGACTTCGGTGGCAACATCCTGGGGTCCACTGACAAATCTACCAATGGTCTAGTGCTGCGAGTACTGAAAGACAACCCCTTGGGGCAAGATCATCAGAGCACTCCGCTCGGCGTAATCCGTCACGCAACACAGGCCTAGTTGGCTAGGTCAGCTCGCTAGAAGTCGATGATTTCACGGAACTTGGGCAATAGCCCTGTCTTGATTCCGGTGAGGCTGGGCTTCATTTGAAAGACACCAGTGTTGTAGTTGCCTTCGATGATGGCGGGGCCGGTCGTGGAGATTGCGATGTCCCAACCGACGTAAGGAATCTGCGGAATAATCCGGGCCACTGTGTCGAGCGTGCTTAGTACCTCGTCATACAGCGGAACGTGAAAGCCGACGATGGGCGTACCCGTTTGCGGATGTTCGGTGAACGTGTTGGCGAATTTATCGAACGCTCCGTAAGGGGCGATGCCTGTCTTCTCGTCAAGCACGGTGTACATGCCTCCGCGACCATAGTTGTCGACGTCGGCACCGTTGCCCATCCGCAGCACAGCCTCGAGCACGTGCACGTCGCTGCCGTCAAAAAAGGTGATCATCCGGAGCGAGTTGACACTCGTTGGGCACAGGGCTGACATACCGGCGTGCTGCTGGATGAACGCCTCAACGAGAAATTGGCGGTTATCTATGAGCTGGCGATACAGGGCGTGCCCATCAGCGAGTTCGTCGCCGGAATGTTTTTCGATACCCGCGCCACTCATGCTGTCGACAACTTTGACCATGATTGGATCATGTAAGCCGACAAACGCCACGAATTCTGCTTCGCTCGCTGTTCTTAGATCAAGCCATTCGCGACCGAGCCATTCGTTGAACGTTGCATTAAACGTTGGCTTGTCGTAAAAGCGTTCTCGAAAATCGCGCTGGTTGTACTTCACGACGATTGAGTTCGCGTTTCCGCTCGTAATCCATGTGCGCCGTTCAGCACGGCTCAGCGCGGTGAACTCGAATTCCTCATAGTCGAGGTAACCAGCTTGATAAACCAGAGAGCACCACACCATGTCGAGCAAAATGAGAACTACCGGGGTGCCGCTTCGTCGGCTAATGGCGCGTGCAACGGACAACATGTTCGAGACATCGAGCGAAACAAGACGTGACACGTAGTGTCGGATGCGCTTCACAGTTCTCCTACGAAGGTCACACCGACACGCGTGCCGGCAATGAGCTAACTAGCTGACGATGCTAAACGGTGCGTCCAGCACTCAGGCGGCTCGTCTCGTCGACCCAATTCAGAGCGGTAGGGAAAAGCTTTTCCTTGAACTTGGCTCCATGATGGGCACAAAAGAGGAGATCGCCGCTCGCGAGTGTCGCGCGAATGTATGCTTGCGCGCCACAACTATCACAGCGATCGAGCGCCGTGAGGGTGTAGTCCATCTCATCGACTGTGGTGTCTTCTGTTGCAATGTTCGACATGGCCTACTCCTTCTTGCTTGCGGTCGTTAATCCGTACACCTATACAAGCATGCGGACCTGCAGATTGTTCCTATATCGCAGGCATTTCGCTCAGCGCGTATCAGAACGGATCAACTCCAGCATGCCGCGGCCGATGGGTGTTGATGAGCGGCAATGTCGTTCGAAGAACGTAGTCTTAACTCCGGTCTTCCGTCGTCAAACCCTAGGAGCGCATCATGGCGAGCTCTGACTATTCAGCCCGTCACCTCTCAGTTCTTGAGGGGCTCGAAGCTGTTCGCAAGCGTCCAGGAATGTACATCGGTTCAACCGATTCACGCGGTCTCATGCACTGCCTCTGGGAGATCATCGATAACTCAGTCGACGAGGCCCTCGATGGGCACGGCTCGGAGATCAGCGTAATATTGCACGCCGACGAGAGCGTTGAGGTTCGTGACCAGGCACGCGGCATCCCGGTCGACATTGAACCCAAGACGGGGCTCTCGGGGGTCGAAGTTGTTTTCACGAAGCTCCACGCTGGCGGAAAATTTGGTTCCGGTTCTTATGCAGCATCCGGTGGACTCCACGGCGTTGGTGCCTCAGTGGTTAACGCACTCTCAGAACGACTCGACGTTGAAGTTGACCGTGATGGCAAAACCTGGGCCATGTCGTTTCATCGCGGAGAGCCAGGAACGTTCGCCGATACCGGCGAACCCACACCTGATGCGCCATTCACGCCCTTCGTGTCCGGCAGCGAACTGCGAGTAGTGGGAAAAGTTCCCAAGGCGCGAACAGGAACCCGCGTTCGCTACTGGGCTGACCGCCAAATTTTCACTAAGGGTGCCGCATTCCAATCAGACGGACTGATTGATCGACTGCGTCAAACTGCATTCCTGGTGCCCAACCTCACGCTGAACGTTTCTGATGAACGCGGCGATGAGCCTCGCCGCGAGAGTTTTGCGTTCGAGGGAGGAATCTCTGAATTCGTTGAACACCTCGCTATCGACCCGCCGATTACTGACACATGGCGGCTCACAGGTGCTGGGGGATTCACCGAGAGCGTCCCCGTTCTCCAAGAGAACGGCCACATGGTTTCGACCGAAGTCTCGCGAGACTGTGTGGTAGATGTCGCTCTGCGCTGGGGTACCGGCTACGAAACGATTGTCAAAAGTTTTGTTAACATCATCGCAACGCCCAAGGGGGGAACTCACTTGGCCGGCTTCGAGCAGAGCCTTCTCAAATTTTTGCGTTCGGAGACAGAGAAGAACGCGCGTCGGTTGAAGCTTGGCAATGACAAGCTCGACAAAGACGATGTGCTTGCTGGACTCACCGTCGTTCTAACCGTGCGCTTGCCCGAACCGCAGTTTGAGGGTCAGACTAAGGAAATCTTGGGAACGCCAGCAGTTCGTGCGATCGTCGCGAAAGTCATTGGGGCAGCTCTCGCCGAAAAGTTTTCGTCAACGAAACGGGACGACAAGGCACAGTCTTCGCTAGTGCTCGACAAGGTTGTTGCCGAAATGAAGTCGCGCATTTCTGCCCGCGCACACAAAGAGACCCAGCGCCGCAAAAACGCACTAGAGAGTTCGAGTTTGCCGGCAAAACTCGTGGATTGCCGCTCCAACGATGTCGCAAACAGTGAGCTGTTCATTGTGGAAGGTGATTCAGCGCTCGGAACAGCAAAACTGGGTCGCGATAGCGAATACCAAGCCCTTTTGCCCATTCGAGGCAAGATCCTCAACGTTCAAAAAGCATCCATTAGTGACATGCTGTCGAACGCTGAATGCGCGTCGATCATTCAAGTGATTGGGGCGGGTTCAGGGCGAAGCTTCGACCTCTCGACTGCTCGCTACGGCAAAGTCATCATCATGGCCGATGCCGACGTTGACGGCGCCCACATTCGCACCCTATTGCTCACTCTTTTCTTCCGCTACATGCCTGACATGATCCGGGATGGTCGCGTGTACGCGGCAGTTCCGCCACTGCATCGGGTCGTTGTAATGAACCCCGGTTCGAAGCCGAACGAGACGATCTACACCTATTCCGAGAAGGAACTCAACGCAGTTCTGACCGGACTCAAGAAGTCAGGCAAGCGCTACCAGGATCCTATTCAGCGTTACAAGGGTCTGGGTGAGATGGACGCCGACCAGTTGGCGATCACCACCATGGACCGCAATAACCGAGTGCTTCGCCGCGTGAATATTTCCGATGCCGAACAGGCCGGATTAGTCTTCGAACTGCTCATGGGCAACGAGGTCGCCCCGCGCAAGGAATTCATCATTCAGGGGCAGGGCCTCGACCGCGACCGTATCGACATCTAGGGGCTCGGTTGAGTTGCACCGCAGCTATGGGGTAGTCCCTATTGAGCCGATCACGCTGTCGAGAGGGGCTCCAGAGGCATCACGTTTACCTAGTTCGGTCGGTAGTTGGCGAACGACGCCATCGGGCGCTACAGCGGTTGCAGGAGCCGCTCCGACCCAACCCAGAGTCAGCACGTCTTCGCCCTTGAGCAGTGAGTGTGCACGCACACCACCGGTGCCGCGGCCCTTTGCTGGGAACTGATCGAATTCGCTGACCTTTGCCCGCCCAGGATCGGTGCCGGCAATTGTCCCGCTCGAACCAGAAACTGTGACCGCGACCGTATCTGAGCCAGGGGCGACGGAGTCGAAGAAGATCACACTGGCACCGGCATCCATTCGAATGCCGGCCATTCCGCCGGCGCTGAGTCCTTGAGGGCGTACAGACGATGCGACAAAGTGAAGCAATTGGGCATTTGACGTAATGAATGTCAGCTCATCGCCGTCGCTGCTGTGTGCTGCACCCACTAATTCGTCGCCGTTCTTGAGAGCAATGACCTCAAAGTCAGGCCGCGACGGCCATGAGCCAGGAGTGACCCGCTTCACAGTGCCCTGTCGTGTTCCCAAGGCGATCGGTTGATCGCTTTCGAGGGAGACAAGCGCCAATACTTTTTCTTTACTATCGATCGCCAAGTACTCGTTGATCTTCGCGCCAGCGCCTAACTGCACAGAGCTTGATGGCACGTTTGGAAGCTCCATTGCCGTAAACCGGATGAGGCGGCCGCGATTGGTTATCGCTCCGACTTCGGTGCGGCTGGTCGTTGTCACGCGCGAACGAATCGCGTCATGCTTTGACCGACGCGGGGCGGCAAGTACGGTCTCACCCTCGGCGATGCCGACACGGATTACACGGCCCGTGGTAGAAAGCAATATCACACACGGCTCATCAACAATCTCGAGGACGGGCAAGTTCTTTCGTGCAGCCGAACGTGATGTTGTTGCGAGGGATGCCGGTGCCTCTGTCAGCAGGGTGCGACGCGGCGTTCCGAATTTCTCGGCAACGTCTTCGAGCTCATCAGACACGAGAGCTCGAATCAGTGTGTCGTCGGCGAGTAATGCTTCGAGACGTGCGATCTCTGCGCGCAACTTGTCGGCCTCGGCTTCAAGCTCAATTCTGCTGAACTTGGTCAGGCGGCGCAGTCGGAGTTCAAGAATGTACTCGGCCTGAAGTTCGCTCAGGTCAAAAACGTCGCGCAGTCGAGTGCGCGCCTGATCGCTGTCGTCGCTCTGGCGAATAACTTGGATGACTTCATCGATGTCGACAATAGCGACGAGCAGTCCTTCAACCAGGTGCAACCGCTCGCGGTGCTTCATCAGACGGAATGTGCTTCGCCGCGTAACGACCTGGAGCCGATGCTTGAGGAACACTTCCAGCAGTGACTTAAGGCCGAGCGTCTGGGGACGACCATCGACGAGGGTGACCGCGTTGATACTGAAATTATCTTCTAGGGGAGTGAGTCGATAGAGCTGCTCGAGTACGGCATCCGGGCTGAAGCCGGTTTTGATTCCGATGACGAGTCTCAAGCCGTGGTTGCGGTCGGTGAGATCAGTGACGTCAGAGATGCCAACAATCTTCTTCGCGTTAACACCATCTTTAATCTTCTCGATGACGCGCTCGGGACCAACCAGGTAGGGGAGCTCGGTTACGACGAGACCCATCTTGCGCGCGGTAATGGACTCGACCGACACTTTCGCTCGCGTCTTGAATGCGCCGCGACCGTTTGCGTAGGCGTCTTTGACTCCGGCAAGGCCAATGATCTTGCCCCCGGTCGGAAGGTCGGGGCCGGGAACGAACTGCATGAGTTCTTCGAGTGAGGCGTCAGGATTCGATAGCAAGTGCCGTGCGGCGCCGACTACCTCAATGAGGTTGTGCGGTGCCATATTTGTGGCCATTCCGACGGCAATTCCGCTTGCTCCATTGACGAGCAAGTTGGGGAACGCGGCAGGAAGCACCTCAGGCTGAGTGGTCGAATTGTCGTAGTTCGGTACGAAGTCGACAACATCTTCGTCGAGGTTATCTGTCATCGCGATCGCTGACGCCTGCAAGCGCGCCTCGGTATAGCGCGGGGCAGCCGGCCCGTCATCCAATGACCCAAAATTGCCGTGACCATCAATCAGCGGGACCCGCAGAATGAAGCTCTGGGTCAATCGCACCATCGCGTCGTAAATGGAGGCGTCGCCGTGGGGGTGCAGCTTTCCCATCACATCGCCGACAACACGCGAGGACTTCACGTGGCCCCGCTCGGGACGCAGTCCCATCTCACTCATCTGGTACAGGATGCGGCGTTGAACGGGCTTCAGACCGTCGCGTGCGTCGGGAAGAGCGCGCGAATAAATCACGGAGTACGCATACTCCAAGAACGATCCCTGCATTTCGGTCGTTACATCGATGTCTTCAATGCGTTCGCCGGCGGGGGAGTCTGGGGTGGGTTTCGTGGGAGTAGCCATAGGATTGACCTAATGTTACCGGCGCTCAACCCAGACTCAGCGAACCTTACCGATGTGTTGTCAAGTTCACTTCAGGCAATCGAGGGTGGCTCTAATCGCTTGGGCTTGCCGCCGGTCAAGCATGCCGTCGTGTTGCTGGTTGACGGACTGGGAGCGCATAGTCTTAAAGCTCGCTCGGGTCATGCTCGCACTCTGAGCTCGGCGTTCTTCAAGAACTCTGTAATTCAGTCAGGATTTCCCACCACAACAGCGTCGGCGATCGCTAGTCTCACTACAGGCGCCCGGGCCGGTCAGCATGGGCTGGTTGGCTATAGCGCACTCGATACTGTCAATGACCGCGTTCTCAATCAGCTTTCTGGATGGGATGCTCGGCTTGACCCTGCAGTGTGGCAGAGGACTTCAACGATCTTCGAACGCGCTACTGCACGTGGGCACACCGCTGTGGCCGTTGGTGCGGCGCGGTACCGAGACTCCGGGTTCACACGAGCAGTGTTGCGCGGAGCGAAGTACATCGCGGCAGGATCGTTGGCCGAACGGCTGCGCGCAGCGGTCGCGGTTGCCGAAACGAGCGACGCGGCATCCCTCACCTATGTTTATGCGCCAGAGCTTGACATGGCCGGTCACGCTCATGGTTGGCAATCACCCCAGTGGACGCATGCGCTTGAAGCGCTTGATGCGGCACTGGCGGGTGTTGTCGGCCACCTTGCCGATGACCAAGGGATGCTGGTCACCGCTGATCATGGAATGGTCGACGTTCCGGCTCACTCACACGTGCTGTTTGATACTGCCCCAGAACTGCTCATCGGGGTGCGACACATTGCTGGCGAACCGCGGTGTATCCAGCTTCATCTCGAACCGAGCTTGGGCGCGGACGAACGATCGCGCGTACTCGATCGCTGGCAGGTCGCAGAGGGCCATCGCTCGTGGGTCGTCAGTCGTGAGGACGCGATCACCGCGGGCTGGTTTGGAGAAGTCAACCAGGATGTCGCGCCGCGCATCGGAGATATCATTGTCGCGGCGCGCAAGGCAATTGCCTACTACGATTCGCGCTCACTAAACGATCACGGTCGACTCATGATCGGTCAGCATGGTTCATGGTCAGATGACGAGCTGCGCGTTCCTCTGCTGCGGTTCGGGTCGTACGCCGGATAGCACGGCACGCGACGCGGCGTCGCCCGGGGGCTGGGGCGGACTGTGCGGCTTTGCTGCGCCTAGGGTGTTTTAGACCCTTAGGCGGGGTCGTCGTCTGGCTTAGTGCCAAAGACGATGTCGTCCCAACTGGGCATCGCTACGCGGCGTCGCCGCGACTTCGAGGTCGTTTGCGGCGCTGTGATCTGAGGCGGTGCGGGAGCATCGCGGCGCTCATCAGCAGTCGGAGGGTCGAGGAGTCGCATTGACGGCTCGGAGTTAGTTGACGCCGACTCATTGTCATCGGCATCGGCATCGTCGAAACTGGCGGGCTCGCGTTCGCCACGGCGGCGGCGCAGCGCGTCCAGGAGGTCCGCGGTTTGGTTGCCCACTCCGGCCTCTGCGGTGCGGTCGCGCATGACCGGAAGCTCTGCTGGTCGAATCGGTTCGGGTTCGTCGTCGAGATCGTCAATGTCAAAGGCTCCGCTATCGAAGCGAGCCGCGTCTGTTGTGTGTTCAGCCGATGCCACCGCGCGAAGCCGCGGAATCAGTGCTCCGCTGGATTCACCCTGCTGAGAGAGAGTCTTGGCTTCGTTATTGAGGGGAACTAGCGACTGGCGTTTGGGATCGAATTGCCAGCGAGCATCATGATCGATCTCGCTGGCGGTGAACGCGAGCTTAACGATCCAGCCAGTCTCCGGCTCTTTCCAGCTTGCCCACCGCTCGTCTGCGGCGCGCAACTCAAGCAAACGCTCTCGAATCGCAGAGCCGAATGTGCGTGACGATGTGAGCGAATCAGTCTCGCCGGCGACGTGAACGGGAACGCCGAGAGCAGATTCAATGACGAACTCACGCTCCGCCATCACGGGGCCTTCAAATCGAAGAATATATTCGAGATCAGCACCGGTGACGCTTGCGACATCTTGTGCCGACATTCCGGCACGGATATGCGCTTGAATTTCGCGGGGAGCCAGTTTGGTGGCTGCCCCAATGGCGCCTCGACTTTGCCGGAGGCGCGACTGCAGCACGCTGTCGACGGCGAGGCGGTACTGCGTTCCATTAGTGCCTGAGACGATCAGTGCACCGTCTTGTACTTCGACTACCCGAAGGTCTTCCATAGTGAACTTCTCCAGCCCTGACGATTCCGCTTCAGGATCGCACGGACTGACCCTGAAACGTGGGAATAACACGCCCCCGATAACAGTTGTCACAGGCGCTGCACAGTGATGCAGATTCGGCGGTTTGCAATTCGGCTAGCTTTCATGCAAACTGTGGCCGCCGATTCCGGTGATTCAACGTAAAAAAGAAGTGGATGGGCATGGCCACCGACTACGACGCACCTCGTAAGACCGACGACGACTCCGAGTCGATCGAAGCTCTTAAAGAGCGTGTTCCTGACAAGATGTCGGGCTCGGTTGATGTCGAGGATTCAGATAACCCGGCGAACTTTGAACTCGCAGGGGCAGACCTTTCTGACCTTGACCTCGACGTTGTTGTTCTGCCTCCTCAGGCCGACGAATTTACTTGCGTAAGTTGCTTCCTTGTGAAGCACCGCTCGCAGGTAGACCACAACACCAAGCTCGGCGCTATTTGTCTGGAGTGCGCAGCTTAGACTTCGCAATTGCTTCAGCAAGCAACTCGGGAGTGCGACTCGACAGCAACCAATATGGTGTCGGGTCGCCCTCATCGACGACCTCGAGTTTTGCGACCGGTGAAACCCAGCCGCGAATCATTAGCCAGGCACGCGCATCAAGCCGCTGCCCTCGTTCGAGAGTCGCTTCGGCACCGTCGAATGTAGAAACCGCGCCGATTATTGAGAGCGGCAGCCGAGCCTTTCCTGCGCGTAGTTCATTTTCATCAACTTCGATTGTTGGCGCCGTCGACAAGAGGAACAACACGATTCCTCCGTACAGCACGGCAGCGGTGACGTAGCCCGCCACGATGTTGATCGGCATGAAGACCAGGATGCTCGCGGGGATGACGAGTGCGGTGCTGATGTATAGCCAGGCTGTCGGCCACAAGCGTTCACGGTAGATAGTCACCCATCTATTACACACTGCTTTTCGGTACACCGTTTCGAGGTCCCTACCGATCTGGACTAACCTCGACTCGTGATTGACAACGTAGAGGTGCTCATCGCTGGAGGGCAAGTGCCCGCCTATGCGCATCCGGGTGACGCGGGAGCCGATCTGTATTCAGCGGGCCACTACACCCTGCCCCCCGGTCAACGTGACACGATTGCTACTGGTGTCTCAGTCGCGCTTCCCGACGGATACGTCGCTTTTGTCGTACCCCGGAGTGGTTTGGCGGCACGACATGGCATCACCATCGTCAATAGTCCTGGAACAGTTGACGCCGGCTACCGAGGCGAAATCTTCGTTACCCTACTAAACACTGACGCGGCATCCACGTTCGAGATCGAGCCGGGGGATAGGATCGCTCAATTGATCGTTATGCCGGTGTCCCGTGCGCGCTTCATCCCCGTTTCGACACTTCCCGGCAGTCATCGCGGTGAGTCGGGCTTTGGCTCGACGGGATACCGCGCAGATTCAACCCAACAAGGAGCTACTTCGTGAGCGACAGCACTGAATCTCTTGAACCCCAAGATCACCCCAAGTCCGCACCGGAAAATCGTGCAAGCGAGGGCCCACTCGATGAAAGCGAAGCCAACGCGGTTCGTCCCTATGTTGACCTGGGCGGCGTAAAGATTTTGCCGCGTCAAGAACTTCACTTGCGTCTCGAGATTGAGGAGGCGAGCAAGCGCGTTGTTGCGGTCGGTCTTGACTATTCGGGCTCAACATTGCAGATTCAGCCGTTTGCTGCCCCGCGCTCGAGTGGCCTCTGGCATGAAATCCGTCAGCAGATTATCGACCAGGTGCACACTCAGGGGGGAACAACCAAAGTCTCTGAGGGTCCTTTCGGGCCAGAGGTTTTTGCTGAAATCCCCGTCGCGGGCGGCAAGTCAGACGAGAAGCGCATCGCGCGTTTTGTTGGCGTCGATGGCCCACGGTGGTTCTTGCGCGGCGTCATCGCCGGTGAGGCGCTCACTAACGCGGATGCCGCAACCAAGGTTGAAGACCTGTTCCGATCCATCGTGGTTGTTCGAGGTAACACGCCTATGCCCCCGCGCGATCTGATCCCGCTTCACGTGCCAGCAACGGGTGAGAAAGAATCTCAGGCGTGAGTTCAGCCGACGAGTCTTCGATTTCGGCCAGCGATGAGCCGCCGCAGGGAGATCCTTCCGTTCGGGACGCGTTGATGTCTGCTGCGCGCCGCTCGGCGGTCGGTCACGTGGCGCCGGGGGAGACTCCGACCGCGGGGGCGCTGTTAGCAGCGATGGGAGGAATTCGCGGACTCGTCGAATCGATTCTGCCCGGGTTGAGTTTTCTGGTCATTTTCACTCTGACTCAGCAGCTTGTGGTGTCAGTTGTCGCCCCTGTCATTGTGGCCGTGGGGTTCGTCGCTGTCCGCCTGATTTCTCGGACACCGGTGTCGTCGGCGCTCGTGGGGGTGCTCGGTGTTGCGCTCTCGGCCGGTTTGGCGCTCATAACCGGGCGCGCTGAAGACAACTTCTTACTTGGGTTCGTTATTAATGGGGCGTTCTTGACCGCAATAGTCATCAGTCTGATAGCTCGAAGACCTCTAGTGGGGGTTATCGCTACGCTGCTGGTACCTGAGGCCAATGATTGGCGCGAGGACAAGGCAAAGTTTTATGTCGCGCTGATTGCGACGCTCGTCTGGGCGGGCATGTTCGCGTTGCGGCTTGCGATCGAGCTTCCGCTGTACTTTGCCGAAGCAACGCAGGCTCTTGCCACGATGAAGTTGCTATTGGGCGTTCCGCTCTATGCGGGTGTGCTCTGGGTGACGTGGTTGTTGATGCGTGCCGCGTACGGTAGACGGGCATCCGACTAGTTCGTCACCGTCGCGACTCTGCCGTCGGGCATGGATGGTGTACATTTATCTTGACGTCAAGATACTTTTGACCTCATTCGCGGTTCACAAACTGTGATTCAGCCTTAGGCTTACCTTGCTGGATGCAGCACACGCTCCGCGCAAGGATTGAAGAACCGTAGCAAGGGAGATGACAGTGTCGACAGTCAATAGTTTTGGGTCGAAAGACACCCTCACCGTCGGAGCAACCGACTACGAGGTGTTCCGCATCGACAAAGTGGCGGGATACGAAAAGCTGCCATTCAGCCTCAAGGTTTTGCTTGAGAACCTGTTGCGTACTGAAGATGGCAAGAACGTCACCGCCGCTCACATCACGTCGCTCAGTTCGTGGGTTCCCACGGCGGAGCCAGACACCGAGATCCAGTTCACTCCGGCACGAGTCGTTATGCAGGACTTCACGGGAGTCCCGTGCATCGTAGACCTCGCCACCATGCGTGAAGCAGTTGCCGAGCTTGGGGGAGACCCCACCAAGATCAACCCTCTGGCGCCGGCCGAGCTTGTTATTGACCATTCTGTCATTGCCGACCTTTTCGGCTCCGAGGATGCGCTCGAGCGCAACGTCGAGCTGGAATACCAGCGCAATGGTGAGCGCTACCAGTTCCTTCGCTGGGGCCAGTCCGCCTTCGACGACTTCAAAGTCGTTCCTCCCGGAACCGGAATTGTTCACCAAGTGAACATTGAACACCTCGCGCGCGTCACGTACACGCGTGAAGTCAACGGCAAGACTCGCGCTTTCCCTGACACCCTCGTCGGCACCGATTCGCACACCACAATGGTCAACGGCCTCGGTGTTCTTGGATGGGGCGTTGGCGGCATCGAGGCTGAGGCCGCGATGCTTGGTCAGCCCGTCTCGATGCTCATCCCTAAGGTTGTCGGCTTCAAGCTGAGCGGATCAATCCCCGCCGGCGTCACCGCTACTGACGTCGTTCTCACGATCACCCAGATGCTCCGCTGGCACGGTGTCGTCGGCAAGTTTGTGGAGTTCTACGGTGAAGGCGTCGGCGCAGTGCCACTCGCCAACCGCGCCACCATCGGAAACATGAGTCCCGAGTTCGGATCCACCGCCGCAATGTTCCCGATCGACGACGTGACCCTCGACTACCTGCGCCTCACTGGCCGCAGCGAAGAGCAAGTCAATCTCGTTGAAGCGTACTCAAAGCTTCAGGCCCTCTGGCACGACCCCAGTGTTGAGCCCAACTACAGCGAGTACCTTGAGCTCGACCTCGGGACTGTTGTTCCTTCGATCGCCGGACCCAAGCGTCCGCAAGACCGTGTCGAGCTGACCAATGCAAAGAGCCAGTTTGAGATCGATCTTAACAACTATGCATCGACGGATCACTCCAAGGTCGATGCCGCAGTTGAAGGAACATTCCCGGCATCCGACCCCATTGGCCTGACGCCACAGGACGAAGATTCAGCGCACGAGCGTTCGCACAGTCACTCCAGTCACGCGCCATCCACCGCCTCGAAGCCCACCTCGGTAAGTGTTGATGGCGGAGACTCCTTCACGATCGATCACGGCGCGGTTGCGATCGCGGCGATCACGTCGTGCACCAACACGTCGAATCCGTCCGTGATGCTCGCTGCTGGTCTTCTGGCCCGTAACGCTGCAGCAAAGGGATTGAAATCGAAGCCGTGGGTCAAGACCACGCTGGCGCCTGGCTCAAAGGTAGTCACCGACTACTACGAGAAGTCTGGGTTGAACGTCTCGCTTGAGGCACTCGGCTTCTATACCGTCGGTTATGGCTGCACCACGTGTATCGGTAACTCCGGACCGCTAGAAGACGAGATTTCCGCCGCGATCAACGAGAACGATCTCGCCGTCACAGCTGTTCTCTCCGGTAACCGCAACTTCGAGGGTCGCATCAACCCTGACGTGAAGATGAACTACCTCGCCAGCCCGCCACTGGTTATTGCTTACGCTCTTGCCGGATCGATGAACTTCGACTTCGATAATGACGCACTCGGTCAAGACCAGGAAGGCAACGATGTCTTCTTGAAGGACATCTGGCCTGACGCATCCGAAGTTCAGGCCACGATTGACTCGTCAATTGACCGTGACATGTTCATCCACGAATACGCCGGTGTGTTTGATGGCGACGAGCGCTGGCGGAACCTACCGACGCCGACCGGGTCCACTTTTGAGTGGGACGATGAGTCGACCTACGTTCGCAAGCCTCCGTACTTTGACGGCATGACCATGGAGATTACGCCGGTCACCTCGATCACGGGGGCCCGCGTTCTTGCAAAACTCGGCGACTCCGTGACGACTGACCACATCAGCCCTGCTGGTTCAATCAAGGGCGATAGCCCGGCCGGTCTCTACTTGGCTGAGCACGGCATCGACCGTAAGGACTTCAACTCCTACGGTTCGCGTCGGGGAAACCACGAGGTCATGATTCGTGGAACCTTTGCGAATATTCGCCTCAGGAACCAACTGCTCGATGGCGTTGAGGGCGGCTACACGCGGGACTTCACGACGCCGGATGCCGCACAGTCGTTCATTTACGACGCAGCTCAGAACTACGCGGCACAGAACACTCCGCTCGTCGTACTCGGTGGCAAAGAGTACGGATCCGGCTCTTCGCGTGACTGGGCGGCAAAGGGCACCAGTTTGCTCGGCGTCAAGGCGGTCATTTGCGAGAGCTTTGAGCGTATTCACCGCTCGAACCTGATCGGCATGGGCGTTCTTCCCCTGCAGTTCCCTGAGGGAGAGTCCTGGGAATCGTTGGGTCTCGACGGAACTGAGAGCATCAGCATCTCAGGTGTCGAAGAACTTAACAACGATCTCATTCCGAGCACCCTGCACGTAGTAGCCGAGCCGACTGCGCACTCGCCTAAGGGCAAGTCGACGGTGGAGTTCGATGCGAAACTGCGCATCGACACCCCCGGTGAAGCGGACTACTACCGCAACGGCGGCATCCTGCAGTACGTTCTGCGCTCACTGGTCTAGCTAGCAGCGCAGCCAGAAGGCGCGTGGTGCAAGTGATGACTTTCACCACGCGCCTGCTGCGTGCGCTGAGCGGTGATTACGCCACCTCAGATCCTCGTGCACAATTGTCAGCATGCCAGCGAAGAAGCCTAGACTGAGGGAATGAACTTACTCGAGGGAATCAACAGTCCCCGAGATCTTGACGGTCTCTCCACCCCGCAGCTTGTCGAGTTAGCCCAAGAGATCCGCGAGTTTCTGATCGAAAACGTCTCTCGAACCGGCGGACATTTGGGCCCCAACTTGGGAGTGGTCGAGCTGACAACGGCTATCCACCGGGTCTTCGACTCGCCGCGTGATGCCATCGTCTTCGACACCGGCCACCAGAGCTATGTTCACAAGATCCTTACTGGCCGAAAGGACTTCTCGAAGTTGCGCTCTGAAGGCGGACTCGCCGGGTACCCGCAGCGTTCCGAATCTGAGCATGACATCGTCGAAAGTTCTCACGCTTCTAGTTCGCTGTCTTGGGCCGACGGTATTTCGCGAGCCTTCGAGATGACAGGCCAGGGGGACCGCCACGTTGTCGCCGTCGTCGGCGATGGTGCACTTACCGGCGGCATGACGTGGGAGGCGCTCAACAACATCAGCGACGACAACAGTCGCAACCTGATAATTGTTGTCAATGACAATGGCCGCTCCTACGCACCCACAATTGGTGGAATGGCCCATTTTTTGAATAGCGTGCGAACTCGCCGTTCGTACCGTTCGCTGTACAGCTCAAGCCAGCGATTCTTCGGAGCTTTCGGTGGACCGGGGCGCGCACTGTATCGCGGTATTCGGGGTGGCACACACGGATTCCTCTCTCGATTCAGCAACAATGAGGCCCTCTATTCGAATCTTGATATCAAGTACTTGGGCCCGGTTGATGGCCACGACATCGGTGCGCTGAACGAAGTGCTTGAACAGGCTAAGTCGTATGGTGCGCCCGTAATTGTGCACGCGATTACCGAAAAGGGCCGCGGCTACGAGCCGGCACTGTCGGATGTTGCAGATCAGTTCCACGCCGTCGGCCAGATTGATCCGATCACCGGGGAGCCCGTTCAATCGGGTGGAGCTGCATCATGGACGTCAGTGTTCTCTCAGGAGGTTGTCACCCTTGCAGACGAAAACCCCCGCCTAGTGGGGATTACTGCCGCGATGCTGCGCCCCACGGGGCTCCACCTCTTTGCCGAAAAGTATCCGGAACGCGTTCATGATGTCGGTATCGCAGAACAGCATGCTGTTACCTCTGCCGCAGGGCTGGCATTCGGAGGTTTGCATCCTGTCGTTGCGCTCTACGCCACCTTCATCAATCGTGCGTTCGACCAGGTGCTCATGGATGTCGCGCTGCACCGCGCCGGGGTCACTTTTGTTCTAGACCGCGCGGGTGTCACAGGCCCTGATGGCGCAAGTCATCATGGTATGTGGGATCTCGCCCTGCTTCAGGTGGTTCCGAACATCAGGATTGCTGCACCTCGAGACGCTGAGCGACTGCGTGAGGAGCTGCGGGAGGCCGTCGCTGTTGATGATGGGCCGACGGTAATTCGCTTCGCCAAAGGCACTGTGGGAACCGAATACGATTCTGTCCGTCGCACCGACGACGGTGTGGATGTGCTCCGCGAGGATGACCAGCATGATGTGCTCATCGTTACGGTTGGCTCGATGGCTAAGACTGGTCTTCAAGTTGCAGAACTTCTTGCAGCGCAGGGCATTGGAGCAACAGTGATTGACCCGCGATGGGTCGTTCCGGTTGCGCAGAGTGTGATCGATTTCTCGGCACAGTACCGAATAGTGATCACGATCGAAGACGGCATTCGAGTTGGGGGAATCGGCACCCGAATTCGCCAAGATATGCGGGCACAGGGCGTCGATACTGCGGTCAACGAACTCGGTTTGCCGGCAGAGTTCCTCGACCATGGCAGTCGCGACTACGTGCTCGAGAAGGCAGGGCTCACGCCTCAACACATCGCTCGCGATGTGGTTGCCCAGGTGCTCGGGAGCAAAATTCCTATTGCGCGACCGCTGAGTGACATCGACTCGCAGCCGCAGCCGCAGCCGCATCCGCTTTCCGCCAAACGAGGATAGCGCGCGACGCCCTAACGGACTGACCGACCAACAGCGAAAGGGCCGGCCCAGATACTATCTGGACCGGCCCTTTCGCTGTTGATGTACGGTGCTAACGCGGGATTCCTAGTGGACTCCGCGAATCTGCGGATCGTGGAAGGTTCCTCCGAACGCGCGTTCGGAAGCTCCCGCACGATCGAGATACGGGGTGACACCACCCATCTGGAAGGGGTAACCGGCGCCGAGAATGAGACACAGGTCGATATCTTCCGCAGCGGCGACGACGCTGTCTTCCAGCATGCGATGAATCTCGTCGGCAAGACCATCTTCGATGCGGATCTGAAGCTCCTCTGCCGTCATGGGCGACTTTCCACCCTTGACGATCTCGACAGCCTTCTTCGAAATGCCCTTTGACTTACCCTTGCTGTCACGGTCGAAAATGAAACCCAGTTCAGCGAGTTTGTGCAGATTCTTGCTTTCGAAGAACCGCTCGGGAAATGCTGCGTGATGAGTGTCGAGCACGTGTGCTCCGACCTTGAGGCCGACGAGTTCGAGAAGCTCGAAAGGGGTCATCGGTAGCCCAAATGGACGAGTCGACTCCTCGACAACCTCAAACGGCGTTCCTGTGTCTACGGCGTGCATCGCCTCGCCCAAGACCTTCGCAAGAATACGGTTAACGACAAAACCTGGGGTGTCCGTCGTGATGACAGCGTTCTTACGCAGATTCTTTGCTGTGACCATTGCCGTTGACAGCGTCTGATCGTTTGTGTGCGGAGTCTTTACGACTTCAATGAGCGGCATTACGGCCACTGGGTTGAAGAAGTGGAAACCGACGAGGCGCTCGGGGTGTTTGAGCTGTGCACCGATCTGCTCAACCGACAACGATGACGTGTTCGTTGCCAGGATTGCCTCATCAGAAATGTACTGTTCCACCTCGGCGAACACTGCCTGTTTGGCCGTGAGCTCCTCAAAGATCGCTTCGATGACCCAGTCACAGTCGCCGAAGTCAGCCTTGTCGGTCGTGCCAGTGACAAGCGCCTTGAGCCGGTTCGTGTCATCGGATGACAATCGTCCCTTCTCGTGCAGTTTGTCGATCTCCGCATGGATGGCGGCAACACCGGCATCTGTGGCGGCTTGATCTAGGTCGGTGATGACCACCGGCACCTGTAAGCGACGCACAAAGAGCAGCGCGAACTGGCGAGCCATCAGACCGGCACCAATGACGCCGACCTTCGTGACGGTGCGGGCAAGTTCCTTGTCTGGCGCTCCGGCAGGTCGTTTTGCTCGCTTCTGCACGAGGTTGAATGCATAGATGCTCGCCTGGAACTGATCTCCGGAGATCATTTCTGCCAGAGCGTTGTCTTCAGCTTCGAAGCCGGTCTTCTTATCCGTGTTCTTTGCTGCCTTGAGCAGGGCAAGCGCAGCGTAAGGCGACTTGGCGACGCGGCCGATTCGGTTGGCAAGCATTTTCTCTGCGATGCCGATCGCAACATCCCACTTGACGGTACGTTCGATTTTGCCAGGCTCGTTCTTGCGCTTTACCTTTGTGGTGCCGGAGATGACATCGTCTGCCCAGCGCACTGAGTCCTCGAGGAAGTTGGCTGGCCCGAACATCGCGTCAGCGATACCGAGTTCGAAGGCCTCAGGGCCTTTGAGCATCCGGTTGTTCTTGAGAGGATTTTCGATGACGACCTTGAGAGCATTCTCGATGCCGATCAGGTTCGGCAGTAACCAGGCGCCGCCCCACCCGGGAATGAGACCAAGGAAGACCTCGGGAAGAGCTAACGCGGGAACCGAACTATCGATAGTGCGGTAGTCGGCGTTAAGTGGAACTTCCACGCCGCCACCGAGTGCAAGCCCGTTGATGAACACGAACGACGGAACGCCGAGGTCACTAAGCTTTCCGAGTGACCAGTGACCGAGCTGCGCCATCTGTTTGCCGGTCTCACGATCCGGGATTTCGCTGACCTTCGAAAGATCAGCGCCGGCAGCAAAGATGAACGGTTTACCGGTAACGGCGACACCGTGGATTTCGCCTGCGGTTGCCCGCTCCTTTTGCTCATCGAGCACTCGTGCAAACTCCAACAGGGTTGCAGGACCGAGAGTGTTAGGTCGGGTGTGATCCTTCCCGTTGTCGAGGGTGATAAGCGCAAGTGTGCGCCCCTGCGACAGCGGTACATCCCGCACAAAAGAGTGAGTGATGACTTCGTCTTTGGACAGGTCAGCCAGACGTGCAAACTGCTGGGTCATTGTTACTTTGCTCCCTTGTAGTTGGGGTTCTCCCAGATAACGGAACCACCCTGGCCAAGACCGACACACATGGCGGTAAGTCCATAGCGCACCTCAGGGTGCTGTTCGAACTGGGCAGCGAGCTGAATCATGAGCCGCACACCGGATGACGCCAATGGGTGGCCCATCGCGATTGCGCCGCCCCACTGGTTGACGCGGGGGTCTTCATCATCGATTCCGAAGTGGTCAAGGAGCGAAAGCACCTGCACAGCAAAAGCCTCGTTGAGCTCGAAGAGGCCAATGTCGTCCATCGAGAGTCCAGCCTTGCGGAGTGCCTTCTCAGTTGACGGAATTGGGCCAATGCCCATGATCTCGGGTTCCACACCGGCATAGGCGAAACTGACCATACGCATCTTGGGCGTCAAACCGAACTCGCGTGCGGCATCCCCGCTCGCAATGATGCTTGCCGTTGCGCCATCGTTCAGCCCCGATGCGTTGCCGGCTGTGATTCGGCCGTGGGGGCGAAATGGCGTCTTGAGTCCCGCGAGACCGTCAAGAGTTGTTTCGGGGCGGAGACCTTCGTCGCGCGTTGCCATTCCCCAACCGGCGGCGCTCTTTATCGCAACGGAGATCAGATCAGGCTGGATGTTGTTTGCTTCGTAGGCGGCCGTCGCGCGCTGCTGGCTGCGCAGAGCGAAGGCATCGGAACGCGCCTTCGTGAGGTGAGGGAACCGATCATGCAGCTTCTCTGCCGTGTTGCCCATATTGAGGGCTTCGGGGTCGACGATCTTTTCGGCGACGAAACGAGGGTTGGGGTCGACGCCCGAACCCATTGGGTGATGACCCATGTGCTCTACGCCGCCGGCAATCGTCAGATCATAAGCACCAAAGGCGATTCCGCCAGCCACGTTAGTGACGGCAGTCATCGCGCCAGCACACATGCGGTCAATGGCGTAACCAGGAACCGACGTTGGCAGTCCTGCGAGAAGTGCTGCGCTTCGGCCGATCGTGAGGCCCTGATCGCCTGTCTGGGTGGTTGCAGCGATAGCAACTTCATCAAAGCGATCTTTGGGAATCTGGGGGTTACGTTCCAGTAGTCCGATCATCGCCTTGACGACGAGGTCATCAGCCCTGGTATTCCAGAACATGCCCTTCTCGCCAGCACGTCCAAATGGAGTACGGACTCCATCTACGAATACAATCTCGGTTTCCTTGGCCACAATGCCTCCACTAAATCCTTGGATGTAGCACTGATCCTAGGCGGCCAAGTTTTGGGCTGAGGAATCCTTTGACTGTTCCTACGAATCGGCCTCGCCGGACTCCTCCGGCGTTTGGCTAGCTTCGACAAAGGCTTGGGCGATTGACTGTGCAGAAACGTCAATTTGCCATTGCCGTGCACCTAGGCTCTCAAGTGCTTCAGAGACGCTTTGTGGCGTGATGTCAGTTGGTGGTGTCCATGAAACTCGCCTCAAGTAATCGGGCGTCAGTAGATTCTCGATCGGGATCGACAACTCTTCGGAGTGCTCGCTCATCACCGCACGAGCAGCTTTAAGTCGAAGGTCGGCTTCTGGGTTCTTGTCTGACCACACTCGCGGCGGCGGAAGAGCATCGCTTGCGACTCGAGATGCCGGGATGTCTGTGGAGGCGAGGCCGCTTTGGATCGCATTCCACCAACGATCAATTTGGGTGCGACTCGCGCGCCCGCTGAATTCCTTCAGCACAGAAAGCTGACGTTTGGTCTCCGGAAGCACGCGCGCAGCGGCAAGGAGTGCAGAATCGGGAACCAACCGACCGGGGGCAGTGTCGACTTCTTGAGCGTAAGTGTCCCGAGCTAGCCACAGTTCACGCGCAACCGCGAGATTCTTGCCGCCGCGAATGGAGTGCACACCACTGAGTCGACGCCACGGTTCTGAGCGCACATTGCTGAGATCTCGTACCAACACAGAGTCAAACTCTTGTTGAGCAATTTCGTGCTTATTTGCTGAGTCAAGCAGCTCGCCCAGAGCTTCGCGGAGATCGACAAGTAGCTCCACATCGAGGGCTGCGTACACCAGCCAGGGCTGCGGAAGGGGACGCGTTGACCAATCCGCCGACGAGTGTTCCTTAGCAAGGTGGATCCCGAGGAGATGTTCAACGACCGTGCCAAGCCCGACCCGGGGAAGTCCAGCAAGACGCGCGCCGAGCTCGGTGTCGAACAGCCGAGTGGGATGCAGCCCGACTTCACGCAGACAGGTCAGATCTTGCGTGGCTGCGTGCAAGATCCATTCTTCGTCGGCAATAATATCGTTGAGTTCGCCGAAATCGCCTATCGCTGGTGGATCGAACAAGAAGGTTCCTGCGCCTCGCCGGAAGATTTGGATCAGGTATGCGCGTTGCGAATAGCGATAGCCGCTCGCGCGTTCGGCGTCGATAGCGATGGGACCGCGGCCCTCGGCGATAGTCGCGACAGCGGCGCGGTAGTCGTCCCAGTCATCAATGACGATAACGGGCTCATGAGGGGCTTGGGTGGCGTGCAACTCGCCCTCAGGGTCTGCACTTTCGGATGCGCTACTCACGTCCAACTTTATGGGCCGACAATAGGGTGACTCCTTCAATCGCGGGTGGTAGTCCAGCTAACATGCAGACCAGTTCACTCCAGCCTTCCACATGTGCGGACATGCTGAGATCTTTGGGGCTCCACGATGCTCGCAATTCAATCTGTGCACCGTCAGGCTGAGACTCTAGTTCGCCGAATCCCGTGGACAGTATGCGGGTCGCGGTGCCAGACACTTGATCGTAGGTAGCGCCGCGGCTGTCTAATGCGTCAGTGAGCCACGACCACGTGACTGCACTGAGGAACGGATCGACGCCGATTTCTGGTTCTAGGGGAGCTTGCGCAAAACAAATGATTCGGAACGCGCTGTTCCACGCATCCGGAACTTCTGGGTCGTAAAGGAGAACGAAACGACCAGTGCCAAAATCTGAGTCTTCCCCGTGGCGTGCTGGCGTGACATCCGCAGCAAGAGCAAACGACCACGGAGCGATCTCAGAAGGAGCGGTAATCTCGGTCACAGCCAACTCAGAACGCAAGACTGCGCCACGAACGGACTCAACCGCTGACGCGAATGCCGCGGGTGGGGTTGGTCCAGCTGGCGAATCGGGCACGACAGAAGATTAGGCTTTAGGCGAACGATCGCTGGTGAGGCACGCCGAACGATGGCGGCTGCGAGACGGAGGTAGTTGGATGCGGGAAGCAAGGAACGTGCGCATCATCGTCGGAGTGCTCAGCGGCATTGCTATCGGCGCTGCAGCAATTGGTACGATCGGGCTCGCACTAGCCGCAGCGCTTTCAGTGCTCTTAGCCCGACGGTTCGTCACCCCGCCGGGGCGTGCCGAAAGCGGATTACGTGTGCTGGCGGTGGGAGAATCGACGATCGTTCTCTCTGGATCGGTTGAGAGTCGAGCACCGGGCCGTTTCAGTCTGTGGTTTGCCGACGAGACAGGGCACGCTCGCATTGGCGCCGTGATCTCTCAGAGTGCCAAGTGGGTTGCTCGTGAATTGCTCACGGTGACACCAGGGCCGCCAGTTGCTGGCGACAATGCTCGCACCAGCGGATGGTTCTATTTGAGTCCCGCTGACTTAGGCCTCGATTTCGCTGATGTCGTCATCGACACTGAGCTAGGTCCGGCGCCTGCGTGGTTGGTGCCGGCTGCGCAACCCCATTCTACGTGGGCAATTCATGTTCACGGTCGTGGCGTCCAACGCCCGGAGACGCTGCGAGCATTGAGCGAATTCTACGATGCAGGGGTGACTTCGCTCTCGGTGTCGTATCGAAACGACACGGAGGCACCAGATTCCGCCGACCGACGTTATGGCCTAGGCACGACCGAGTATCGCGATGTCGATTCTGCTATTACTTTTGCGCGCGCGGCCGGCGCGAAGCGCATCGTCTTGATGGGGTGGTCAATGGGCGGCGCGACAGTGCTTCAAACACTCATGCGATCTGCCAACCGAGACATGATTATTGGGCTGGTGCTCGATTCGCCGGTCGTTGCCTGGGGACCGACCATTGAAATGCACGGCACTATTAACCATATTCCGACGCGTATTCAACACGCGGCTCAGACGGTTCTGGGTAGTGAGCAAGCACAACTTCTTGTGGGCATCGCTAATCCGGTTGATCTGTCTGCGATGAACTTTATTGAGCGCGCTGCAGAGCTGGACAGGCCCATCCTGCTCATGCACAGCACACATGACGCCTACGTCCCAGTCGAGCCGTCCCGTATGTTGGCAGACCTGCGCCCAGACATCGTGACCTACGAAGAGTTTGATACGGCGGGTCATACGAGACTGTGGAATTACGACAGCGAACGCTGGCTCGGCGCGATTCGTGCTTGGCTGAGCATCCACGTTGGCGACGTGGCTGCCGACGAGCCTGTCGGGGATGTTGGCTAAGTGAGGCTCTTAAGGCGAATCTGACGTTTTGCTCGTGCGAGCATCCCCGTCATTCCCCGCAGGCGTAGCGGGCTGACTGCTTTGGCAAGGCCAAGTGATTGAGGAAAGTCATCTGACAGTTCCAATACCTCCTGCGTGCTGAGACCAGAAAGCCCTTGCGCCAATATTGACGCGAAGCCTCGCGTAGTCGGTGCCTCGGGAGGTGCGGTTGCGTACATGTGCACGGTGTCGTTTTCAACCTCAATGAAGATGAAGACGGGGGACTGGCACTCTTCGACCCGTTCGAACAAATCTGGATGATCCCGGTAGCGTTCCGGCAGCTCCGGCAGCTCGTTCGAAAATTCGAGGAGAAGCTGCAGCCGATCCCGCAGCTGGAGGTCCAAAAAATCGTCGCGAATTTCGGCCAACTGGGTCGGGATCTGCTGCTCACTCATCGGTTAAGTCTAACGCGAAGGAACCTCTCCCGGCTCGGTGCCTATGACGATGGGAACAGCGACCAAGGAACCCCATTCGGTCCACGATCCGTCGTAGTTGCGCACGTTCTCGAAGCCCATGAGGTAGTTAAGTACGAACCAGGTGTGGCTTGAGCGCTCACCGATGCGGCAGTAGGCGACGATCTCGTCACCATCCTTCAGCCCTGCACCAGTGCGGTAGATGTCATTCAGTTCGCTGAGGGGTCGGAAGGTTCCGTCGTCGGCGACAGCCTTCGACCATGGCACGCTCTGAGCGCTGGGAATGTGACCGGCTCGCAGTGCACCTTCTTCGGGGTACGCGGGAGCAGTGGTGCGCTCTCCGCTGTACTCCTCTGGGGAACGAACATCGATTAGCGGGTTACCGAGGTGAGTGAGCACATCGTCACGGAACGCACGAATTGTGGAGTCATTGCGCTCGACGATCGGGTACTCAGTGGCTGCGGGCGTTGGAACATCGAGTGTGTACTCTCGACCATCCGCTTCCCATTTGGCGCGGCCGCCATCGAGCAAGCGAACGTCGTCATGGCCGAAGAGGGTGAACACCCATAGGGCATACGCAGCCCACCAGTTGGTCTTGTCTCCATAGATGACGACCGTGGTGTCACGCGAAATACCGCTGCGCGACATGAGCTCGGCAAAAGCTTCGCCGTCAATATAGTCACGAGTCACAGGATCGTTGAGGTCCGTATGCCAGTCAATTTTCACGGCACCGCGGATGTGTCCGGTCTCGTAGAGCAGAACGTCTTCATCGGATTCAACGACAACCAGTCCAGGGCTCTCGAGGCGTGCTTCAAGCCAGTCCACAGAGACCAGTCGTTCAGGGTTGGAGAACTCAACGAATTGAGGGGCCGGGTCGCGTTCGATAGTCATAGCTACCTCCGATTAGTGGATGAAAAACTGGTGCGGACTTCAAACTAAGCTTGATTAGTCCCTTGCCCAAGAAAATTACGCACTCGCCGCTGATTACACCGCGTTGCCGTAAGACTGCGAAACATAACCGAGGCTGAGAATGAGCGCTACCGCGCCGACGACTCCTGAGCGTCTAGTCGATCGTATCCCGTCGTTGACCGGAGCGCAGATGCTCGCCGAACTTGTGCCTCCGCGCCAGTTCACCGAAGCGACTCTCGATTCGTATCGGCCAGACCGCGACTACCCATCTCAGGGCGCTGCTGTTGCCGCTATACGCAACTTTTCGGCAAACCCGAGACAGGGTGGGCTCTTCTCGCGCAAGAAGACTCCCGTAGCTAAGCCTGGGGTGTACTTCGATGGAGGGTTCGGTGTCGGCAAGACTCATTTGCTCGCAGCGCTCTGGCACCAGATGCCGGGTAGAAAATATTTCGGCACCTTCATTGAGTACACAGCCCTTGTTGGCGCGCTCGGGTACGCACAAGCCGTCCACCTATTGAAGGGTGCATCGCTCGTCTGCATTGACGAATTTGAGCTCGACGATCCGGGCGATACGCGCCTGATCTCTCGACTGTTGTCGGAGCTCGTTGCCTCCGGGGCGAAAATTGCGGCAACGTCGAATACGCCGCCAAATGCGCTCGGCGAAGGTCGTTTTGCCGCTCAAGACTTCTTGAGAGAGATCGACTCGCTCGCCGCCAAATTCGAAACTCTTCGTATCGATGGGCTTGACTACCGACGCCGCGACACGGGTGCACACGCCATCGCGGTTGATAGTGCTGCTGCTGCGGTCGCTGCGGTCGCTGGCACGGTAACTCTTGATTCGTTCGACGAGGTTCTGAAGCATCTTTCCGGGGTGCATCCCTCCCGCTACGTCAAACTGGTTGAGGGCATCGATGCGATCGGAATGACGGGCGTACATCCATTCAAGAACCAGACGGATGCACTGCGATTTGTCGCATTCGTCGACCGACTCTATGACGCTCAGGTTCGCATCTACGCAGAGGGAACACCGCTCGACGATGTATTCCCCGACGACATGCTTGCGGGCGGCTACAGCAAGAAGTACCTGCGTGCTGTTTCTCGACTTATCGCCCTAACCTCGAACAATAGCTAGACCACATCAGCACTGACTAGACCACATCAGCGATAACGGGGGGTCAGATGCGCGCTACGGCGGGTGGTTCTCGGCATATCCATTGTGTATGTGCTCGTTGAGGCATAAGACTGGTTGGGGGGAGGTTCACTGTGGCGGAAGAGTTCACGGCGGCGACCATTGGGGTGATTGCTCTTGCGGTTCTGCTGACTGCGCTAATCGTGTTGTACGCCCCCATATTGCCCGCTGCCTCGTGGACGCGAATCATGACAGAGTCCCTGGGATGCGCAGCTCCCGGCGTAGCTGCTTGGCTGCTACTTGGGCCGATCATATCGACGGGCCTGAGGGGCGTCATGATGCCGTCACTAGCGCTACTCGGGGGAATCTGTTGCTATCTGGTGACTCTAGTGGCCCGAAGCGCGGGGGCTTCGTTCGTGCGCAGCATAATCTATGGCTGCATTTGGGCGGTGGGTGTGTTTGTTCCGACTGCGGTGCGCACGTTTGAACCCTTCGGCACGATCGCCGCCCCCGGGCTGAGTCCCATTGATCACGGAGGCGCTCTAGTGATGAGCGTCGCCGTCGGAGCAGCCATGTTTGCCGTTCTGGTCGTGGAGCGAAAGTCTCTGATCCGCGGCGCTCGAATGTCTGTACCGGCCCCTGTGGGCGTTGTCGCCTTGGTCATGGTCGTTCTGTCGTGGATCGGATGGCTGGTTGGCGCTGAGTTTGCCATTGATGATGTTGCAGCACCCATCATCGTTAACGGTGCAGTGAGCTCGATTGCGGGTGCTGTCGGCTGGGTCGCAGTGCAGTTGATCAGCCATGGTGTGATCAGTCTCAGGTCTCTCGCCGGGGGGCTCGTCAGCGGTTTGATCGCGGTAACTGCAGGTGCTCCGCTTTTCACTCCAGTCTCGGCGGCAGTTGCCGGTCTGATCGCCGGCGGCGTTGCGTGTGTCTTCACTGTGCGGCGTGGCTCGCCGCTGGGCAATCAGTTGCGCTTTCTTGTTAACACACATTTGCTCGGAGGCAGCCTCGGTGTCATGTCCTTGGGAATCCTGGCGACTGGTTCAGGATTTCTTTTCACCGGTCAAACAGCGGTATTCCAGGAGCAGCTTCTGAGCGTTGTTGCAACCGCGAGCTGGTCATTTGTGTTTTCGTCAGGCTGCTGGTGGTTGCTCAGCAAGGTTGGCAGGGACATCCGGGTAGGCAGGGTCCGAGTCTTCGCCGAGTAGTGATCGCGTGAGCAGAGTTGCCCCGGCCACCGCGGCGGGCATCGCGATCACGGCGCCGAACGGTATAAGGAATACGAGGTAGGTGGCTGCGCCTAGTCCGAGAGATTTTGCTCGTGACGCCCTGAGCACGCGCCGCCGGGCCGTGAGGTGCATCCCTCGCGACTCACAGGGAATGTTGGCAAGCTCGACCACCAGGAGCCAACCACCCAGGAGGGCACCGGCCATGGCGGCCACAATCGAGCCAGCGACGGGGATGAACCCGACTGCGAATACTAGGAGTGCTAGGCCGATCGTGGGAAACAGGAGCCGTAGCCCTTCACCCAAACCGCGGCGCGCGTCCTTCCAGAACCCTGGAGGGTCGGGCGCGGCAGGGGCCCCGTGACGCGTGTCCACGTGGCCAGCTATTTTGCGATAGAAGACATCCCCAATCATCAGGGTCACTGTCGTGTAGGTGTTCACGATGATCAGGATGCTCGCTAAGAGCAGAGCTAACCCAGCAGCGAAGCGGATTGCAGCCCGGGGAAGTTCATCCCAGTCGTTAGCGAAAGGGGTGACGAAGGTAGCTATGGGCTCGATGGTCACGATGAGAGTGACAAAGAAGGCAATCGCAACCGCTCCAACAATGGCCGCTGGAATCATTCCCAGAAACATCAAGCGCGGGGCTGTGACCCAGATGTGAAAACCACGGAACAGGAAACCTACGCCTGCAAAAAAATCCCGAAGTGGCGTTGCCTTGTCGGCGTGCGTTGCGTGCATGAAACAAGGGTAGCGGCTGCAGAATTGCGCACTGTCGATCACAATATTCGGAAGAAGAGCACGGAAAGGACCGAGACTTTGCAATGACTGTGAGAGGGTGCGAAGTGGGCGATACCGGACTCGAACCGATGACCTCTTCCGTGTGAAGGAAGCGCGCTACCAACTGCGCCAATCGCCCGCAAAGCAATCTTCGCATATCTTCGCGACACGCTCGCGACCGAATTGGCTCTCAGCGTAGACTTCGTATACAGTCATCTAGCACGCGAAAACGGGTAACCGAAGCGAGTGCAAATGCGGATGTGGCGCAGTGGTAGCGCATCACCTTGCCAAGGTGAGGGTCGCGAGTTCGAATCTCGTCATCCGCTCGAGTGAGAAGTGTCAGCCTCGCTGGCTCTTCTCATGTGCGGTGGAGTGGCCGAGAGGCGAGGCAGCGGCCTGCAAAGCCGTATACGCGGGTTCAAATCCCGTCTCCACCTCGGTAACTAGTGAGTATTAAATAAATAGCATGAGCGATTGGCGCAGCGGTAGCGCGCTTCCCTGACACGGAAGAGGTCGCTGGTTCGATCCCAGTATCGCTCACTCGAAACAGCCCGGCATTAGCCGGGTTTTTTCGTTTAACTCCTGCCCGCCCTTGCTCGAGCCCGAGTGTGAAATTACGGGTGTACGATCGCCGCTAAAGTTGTTCTGTGAGTAAGACTGGATTTGAGCTGTACACCGACCGCAACGTCGTCGCTATGCGCGTTAATGGCGAGCTGAAAGATCTCGCCGCGACAGTTACCGATACGGATGAAGTTGAGGCTGTCACTATTGACTCGCCTGATGGGCTCAACATCCTTCGCCACTCGGCAGCCCATGTGGCGGCTCAGGCGATCCAAACAATCAACCCTGAGGCGAAACTCGGTATTGGTCCTCCCATCACTGATGGCTTCTACTACGATTTCGACGTTGAAGAGCCGTTTACGCCCGAAGATCTCAAGGCGATCACCAAGGCGATGGATCGCATCATCCGTCAGGGGCAACGTTTTCAGCGTCGCGTCGTGACGGAGGCGGAAGCTCGAGCAGAGCTCGCTAGCGAGCCGTACAAGCTTGAATTGATCGGTCTCAAGGGTTCGGTCGGCGAAGGCGATTCAGATGGCGACAACGAATCAGTTGAGGTCGGCGGTACCGAACTGACGATCTATGACAACGTCGACGGCAAGACCGGCGAGGTCTACTGGAAAGATCTGTGCCGCGGACCCCACCTGCCAAACACTCGGATGATCGGCAACGGCTGGTCCCTGACTCGCACCGCCGCCGCCTACTGGCGCGGTTCAGAGAAGAACAAGCAGCTTCAGCGGGTCTACGGTACTGCGTGGCCCACTAAAGATGAACTTCGCGAATATCAGGCGCGTCAAGAAGAGGCACTCAAGCGCGATCACCGCAAGCTCGGTGCTGAGCTTGATCTTTTTTCGTTCCCTGACGAAATTGGTTCAGGACTAGCGGTATTCCACCCTAAGGGCGGCATCATCCGTCATGAGATGGAGGACTACTCGCGCAAGCGTCATCTGCAGGAGGGCTATTCCTTCGTCAACACGCCTCACATCACTAAAGAGGCGCTGTTCGAGACTTCTGGACACCTCGCTTGGTACAAAGACGGCATGTTCCCTCCGATGCACCTCGATGAGGCACGCAACGAGGAAGGCGAAATCACTCGCCAAGGTGCTGACTACTACCTCAAGCCCATGAACTGCCCGATGCACATCCTCATCTACCGTTCGAGTGGACGCTCGTACCGTGACCTACCGATGCGCCTCTTCGAATTCGGTACGGTCTACCGCAACGAGAAGTCCGGCGTTATTCACGGCCTGACTCGTGTTCGTGGACTCACGATGGATGACGCTCACATTTTCACCACGAAGGAGGGGATGAAGGAGGAACTCAGTAAGACTCTCAACTTCGTGCTCTCGCTGTTGCGGGATTACGGCCTCACCGATTTCTATCTCGAGTTGTCGACGAAAGATCCCGAGAAGTACGTCGGCGACGACGATATCTGGGATGAAGCGACACAGACACTCGCCGAGGTTGGTGCTGAGTCCGGACTTGAACTGGTACCAGATCCAGGCGGAGCCGCATTCTATGGCCCCAAGATTTCGGTACAGGCACGCGATGCCATCGGCCGTACGTGGCAGATGTCAACGGTGCAGCTCGATTTCAATCTTCCCGAGAGATTCGATCTCGAATACACGGCTGCGGATGGCTCACGCCAACGTCCGGTGATGATTCATCGCGCACTATTTGGGTCAATTGAGCGATTCTTTGGAGTGCTCACCGAGCACTATGCCGGCGCGTTCCCCGTGTGGCTGTCGCCCGTTCAGGTTGTCGGAATTCCGGTCGCTGAAGCGTACGAAGAGTACTTGGGCGGCGTCATCGACCAACTCAAGACTCTCGGCGTACGGGCCGAACTTGACGCATCCAGCGAACGGATGCAGAAGAAAATTCGCACTCACACTAAGTCGAAGGTTCCGTTCCAGCTGATCGCAGGTGAACAGGATCAAGCGGCAGGTTCTGTGAGTTTCCGCTTCCGAGACGGGAGCCAGGAGAACGGTATTCCGATCGCGGATGCTGTCGCCCGCATTACTGATGCGATAGCGACTCGAGCGCAGGTTTAGCTCGTGCGCGATTACGACGGTTCAGAACTCCCTTCGGGGGAGTCGAGTAACGACTTTGCCGCAGTACCAGATTCTTTTCAGCGACTCTGGACGCCTCACCGAATTGCCTACATTATGGATCAGACTCAGCCTGAGAAAGATGATTGCCCGTTCTGTGTCGCGCCAAGTTTGGATGATGAAAAAGCGCTCATCGTTGCTCGCGGCACGCATGCGTACGTGCTTCTGAACCTCTTCCCGTACAACAGTGGCCACCTGCTGGTGTGTCCGTACCGCCATGTCGCCCTCTACGACGAGGCGACGGATGACGAGGTCGCGGAGATCGCGTCGCTAACGCAAACAGCGATGCGAGTTCTTCGGGAAACGTCAAAATCACACGGCTTCAATATCGGCATGAATCAGGGTGTTCTCGCGGGCGCGGGGATTGCGAACCACTTGCATCAGCATGTCGTTCCCCGGTGGGCAACAGACTCGAACTTTTTCCCGATCGTCGCTGGAACGAAGGCTATTCCCCGTCTTCTTGGTGAGGTGCGAGACGAGCTCGCACAGGCGTGGCCGACAAACCACTGAGTCTAAATTGGCTGCATTCTTTGCAGCTTTCCCGCCGTAGATTTAATAACTATGAGCGAGAACACATCATCAAACGAATCGGGCACGAGCCGCGTCAAGCGCGGACTCGCTGAAATGCTCAAGGGTGGCGTCATTATGGACGTCGTCAACGCAGAACAAGCGAAGATCGCTGAAGACGCTGGCGCGGTTGCAGTCATGGCTCTTGAGCGAGTTCCTGCCGACATCCGCTCGCAAGGGGGCGTAGCCCGAATGAGCGACCCAGACCTGATCGATGGAATCATCGACGCTGTTTCGATTCCGGTCATGGCTAAGGCCCGCATCGGTCACTTTGTCGAGGCACAGATTCTTCAAGCACTCAAGGTTGACTACATTGACGAGTCCGAAGTGCTGAGCCCTGCTGACTACGTCAACCACATTGACAAGTGGAACTTCGATGTCCCCTTCGTGTGTGGGGCAACCAACCTGGGGGAGGCCCTCCGTCGGATCACCGAGGGTGCCGCAATGATTCGCTCGAAGGGAGAGGCTGGTACCGGTGATGTTTCTGAAGCGACCAAGCACATCCGCACCATTAAGGGTCAAATCAACGAACTTCGTTCGAAGAGCGCTGATGAGCTGTATGTTGCCGCAAAAGAGCTTCAGGCTCCGTACGAACTCGTTCGCGAGATTGCTGAGACAGGAAAGCTTCCTGTCGTACTCTTTACCGCTGGTGGAGTCGCGACTCCTGCTGACGCGGCATTGATGATGCAACTCGGAGCTGACGGAGTCTTCGTTGGCTCGGGAATCTTCAAGTCAGGAAACCCGGCTCAGCGTGCGGCGGCAATCGTGAAGGCGACTACCTTCTTCGATGACCCCAGTGTGCTCGCTGCAGCCTCCCGTGGACTTGGTGAGGCCATGGTTGGGATCAATGTCTCCGATCTCGCTGCTCCCCACCGTCTCTCTGAACGTGGCTGGTAGTCCAAACGTCGATCAACTCCCCATCGGGGTTCTTGCTCTTCAGGGTGATTTTCGTGAGCACATGCATGTGCTCCAGCAGTTGGGCGAAATCGCAATAGCGGTTAAAACGCCCCAACAGTTGGAGCACATCGCAGGCCTCATCATCCCCGGTGGCGAGTCCAGCGTGATCGATAAATTGTCTCGCCTCTACGGGCTCGCTGAGCCAATCCGCTCGGCCATAGCCGCAGGTCTGCCGGTGTACGGAACCTGCGCTGGACTGATTATGCTCGCTGACACCGTGCTCGATGCGATTGAGGGGCAACAGTCCTTTGGTGGTCTCGACGTGGCGGTGAGGCGCAACGCTTTTGGCTCGCAAACCGAATCTTTCGAAACTAACCTCACGGTCCCCGAGCTGGGAGAACTGCCCATGACGGCAGTGTTTATCCGAGCTCCCATCGTCGAGTCTATGGGGTCTCAGGTCCGGGCACTCGCTACCCTCGACGACGGCCGTATTGTCGCCGTCGAGCAGGGCAAACTCATGGGCACGTCATTTCATCCCGAGATCACGGGCGACACCCGTTTTCACGAGTATTTCGTATCCCGAGTGCGCAGCACCAACTAGTTCCTGCATCATGGGTGGATGCAACTGTACGCAGATCACGCTCCGCGCCGAGCCCGCCAATTGACCGGAGACATCGTCGCATTGGTATTCATCGTTGTATGGATCGCACTTGGTGTGTGGGTTTACCAATTAATAGCGGCTTTTCAGCAGCTGGGAATCCAGATGCAGGAGGCCGGAGCCGGATTCAAATCGACGATGGTCGAACTGGGGGATACCCTCGGCTCGGTCCCACTGATCGGCACCGGCATCCGCGTTCCTTTTGATGGCGCGAGCGATGCCGGCGCCGCGCTCGAGAATGCCGGTCAAAGTCAGCAAGATACCGTGCTCGCTACCGCGACCTCGGTAGGCCTACTCATTGCATTAGTTCCCATCGTCATGATCCTTCTGTTGTGGTTGCTGCCCCGTCTACGGTTTGCGCGTCAAGCAACCGAAGCGAAAAACCTACTAAGCTCACCTGGCGGTGCGGATCTGCTCGCTCTGCGCGCGCTATCAACCCACAACCTCGGGCAACTTGCCGAGATCGCACCAGACGCAGTATCGCTCTGGAGAGCTGGCGATCCCGCGACCGTCGCGCGGCTCGCTCAACTGCAGTTACGTTCGCTCGGCGTTCGTAGCGCGCTAGTGGACCAGTAGCGCGGGGATTCGCGCAGGCAGACAGCCGTCTCGCCCGTTAGAATGGTGCGTATGTCAGGGCATTCTAAATGGGCAACGACCAAGCACAAGAAGGCGATTATTGATTCTCGCCGCGCGAAATCATTCGCGAAACTGATCAAGAATATCGAGGTTGCCGCCAAGATCGGTGGAGCTGATCTCGCTGGCAACCCCACTCTTGTCGATGCCATTCAGAAGGCAAAGAAGACATCGGTTCCTAACGACAACATCGACCGTGCCGTCAAGCGTGGTTCTGGTCAGCTCGGTGACGCTATCGAGTACCTGAACATCATGTATGAAGGCTACGGACCCAATGGTGTTGCACTCATGGTCGAGTGTCTTACAGACAACAAGAACCGTGCTGCTGCGGATGTTCGCACGATCATGAGCCGCAACGGCGGATCGCTCGCAGACCCAGGCAGTGTTGCCTACAACTTCGAACGCAAAGGCGTCATCTCGATCGCTCAAGTCGACGGCGTCACTGAAGACGACATCCTGCTGGCTGTGTTGGACGCCGGCGCTGAAGAAGTCAAGAACCACGGCGAAGGTTTTGAAGTAATCACCGACACCGCTCACCTTGTTCAGTCTCGCGAAGCTCTGCAGGCTGCAGGAATCGACTATGACTCGTCAGAAGCGGAGTTCGTGCCGCACCTCACCATCGAAGTCGATGCTGATACGGCGCGCAAGGTTTTCCGACTTATCGATGCGCTTGAAGAGTCCGATGATGTTCAGAACATCTACTCGAACTTCGACATCACGCCTGAGGTGCAGGCAGAACTCGACGAGGACTAGTCGATGGCGCTGCGCGTAATCGGGATCGACCCCGGGCTTACGCGGTGCGGCATCGGAGTTGTCGATGTCGGGGCAGACCGGCGCGCAACCCTGGTGCACGTTGATGTAGTTCGTACGCCACCCGAAATGGCGCTCGAAGAGCGGTTACTGCTCGTCGGAGCAGGTATTGATGCAGTCATCGCGGAATTTGCACCGCAGCAGCTCGCCCTCGAGCGTGTCTTTGCACAACTCAACGTCAGCACGGTCATGGGCACAGCGCAGGCTAGCGGAGTCGCAATGTTTGTTGCGGCGCAGCGAGGCATTTCGGTCACGCTCCATACGCCCACTGAAGTGAAACTAGCGATCACCGGCTATGGCGGTGCAGACAAAAAGCAGGTCGGCGCGATGGTCGCGCGCGTTCTTGGACTTTCTGAAGCACCCAAGCCAGCAGATGCTGCGGACGCCTGCGCTCTCGCCATTTGCGGAGCATGGAAGGGGGCATCTTCTCTGCCGAGTCGATCTCGCACAGGGTCCGAACAAGCACCTGTTCGACCGTCACCCTTGACGCCTGCCCAGGAGGCGTGGCGGTCAGCTGAGAAGTCGGCGGGTGCTCGTAGGCTGAACCTATGATTTCTTCCCTTCGTGGCACCGTTCTCGCCGCGGCAGGGACCTCGATCGTTATCGAGGTTGGGGGAGTCGGCCTCTCTGTTAGCGTCACCCCCGAGCACGCACTCGCTGTTCGAATAGGCGCGGAGACGCAGATTAACACCGCACTTATTGTGCGCGAAGACGACCTTTCGCTCTACGGATTTCGAACTGCAGACGAGCTTGACGTGTTCACCCTTTTGCGCGGAGTCACCGGAGTCGGGCCCAAGAGCGCAATGGGAGTTCTCGCTGCGCTCGCACCCGATGACATCGCCCGTGCGGTTGCCGAAGAGAATGACTCTGCGTTTCGCAAGGTATCGGGCATCGGACCGAAGACTGCGAAACTTATCGTGCTGAATCTGACGGGCAAACTTTTCGTTACCGCACCTCAGCGAGGCGCCGCCCCCGTTGTTTCCACGCCGGTGTCCGAAAGCGTGTCGATGGCGCTTCAGGGTCTCGGCTGGTCGGAGAAGCTTGCCCGACCTGCCGCTGAGGCTGCGTTCCGCGAAGCTGCCGACGCAGAAAAGGGTAATACTCAGGCGGTCCTGCGGCGTGCGTTGATTCTCGTCGGTTCTCAAGCGATAAACGGTGGTTCATAGTGTCTGAAAACGATGAGGTCGTGGCCAACTCTGCGGTTGAGTCTGACGCGGAGCTAGCATTCGAAGGTGCTCTTCGACCGAAATCTCTTGCAGAATTCGTAGGGCAAACCAAGGTTCGAGGTCAACTGCAGTTGCTCCTGCGAGCTGCAGCAATGCAAAATCGCAGTGCAGATCACATCCTGTTGGCCGGGCCTCCCGGTCTCGGAAAGACGACCTTGGCGATGATCGTCGCCCACGAGAGTAATCGTCCGCTGCGCATGTCGAGTGGTCCAGCGATACAGCACGCGGGTGACCTCGCGGCCGTTTTGTCGTCGCTCCTTCCCGGAGAAGTCCTATTCATCGACGAGATTCATCGGATGGCACGCTCGGCTGAAGAGATGCTTTACCTCGCGATGGAAGATTTTCGCGTCGACATCATGGTGGGCAAGGGAGCTGGAGCGACATCCATCCCGCTCGATATCGCACCGTTCACACTTGTCGGTGCCACGACCCGTTCGGGTTTGTTGCCCAATCCGCTTCGCGATCGTTTCGGTTTTACCGCTCACCTCGAGTTTTATGATGAACCAGAGCTTGAACAGGTACTCGTTCGCGCAGCAGCAATGCTTGAACTAGATATCGAAAGTGAAGCAATCGCAGAGATTGCCGGTCGTTGCCGGGGAACGCCGCGAATCGCGAACCGACTGCTCCGGCGCGTACGTGACTTCGCACTCGTTAACGACATCCCCGCGTCTCGGGATGCGGTGCGTGCGGCCCTAGAACTCTACGATGTAGACGAGCGGGGTCTTGATCGCCTTGACCGTGCCGTTATGCAGACCGTCTTGACCCGCTTCGATGGGGGACCAGTCGGCCTCAGTACCTTGGCGGTATCTGTCGGCGAAGAAGCAGAGACCGTCGAGGCAGTTGTCGAACCATTCCTTGTGCGAGTTGGCCTCTTGTCCCGCACCCCACGCGGCAGAGTTGCTACTAGAGCAGCATGGGAACACTTCGGAATGGCTGAACGCAATTCGACTCTATTCAGTGATGAACTATAGTTTTACTGGCTTATCACGCGCCTCAGCTTGAGCGCCAGGCCCACAGACCACCGAAAGGTACCTCATGGATCCTCTTTCTATTGCGATGCTCGCCATCCTCGGCGTGCTCATTTTCTTCATGTTCCGCAACAGCCGCAAACGCAAAGCTCAGATGGCTGAGCTTCGCGACCAGATGGTTCCTGGGGTCGAAGTTATGACCAACTTCGGACTCTTCGGAACGCTCGTCACCAACGACACCGTTGCAAACTCGGCCGAAATCGAAATCAGCAAGGGCGTCATCGTCAAGGTGCACAGCCAAACACTCGCGAAAGTCGTCGTTGAAGAAACGACAGAGGAAGGTGCTCCTCGTTCAGTTGAAGAAGCAATGGAGATCGCCAACCGCGAAGCCGCGGAACGCGAAGGTGGCACCGCTGATTCGACCGTTGATGCGAAGCCAGAATTTGGCGAGCTGTCAGATACGAAGCCTGCGACCTCGACTGAGTCAAAAAAGGCGTCCGAGTAACCCACTAGTGTTGAGAGTCGCCCCTCCCGAGGGCGAGTGTCCAACGGCGTGCGTTTCTGCACTGCTCTGTTAAGAAAGCTGAGTCAAATAGGTGGCAAGAACTACCCCTGTGAAAAACGCGTGGCGAGCCATTGTGTGGCTCACAGCAATCACGGTGGGGCTCACCGTTTTGATCGGTGCTGGCTCCATATTCGGTGCGGCATCGTGGGCTCCGAAGCTCGCTCTAGACCTTGAGGGTGGAACGCAAATCGTTCTTTCCCCTCAGCTTGAGAGTGGGCAGACGGTGTCTGCTGAGCAGTTAACCCAGGCGGTCTCGATCATCCGTGATCGTGTCGACGCGAGCGGTGTGGCTGAGGCTGAGGTGACTACTCAGGGCGCAAGCAATGTCGTGGTTTCGATACCGGGCGTTCCTGACGAAGAGACGCTAAACCGCATCCAGTCGTCAGCAAAACTTGAGTTCCGCCCCGTTCTTTACACTGAGGTTTCCTCGTCTGCGAGCGCCGAGCCCACTCCTGCGCCAACAGATGGTGCAGTTACGCCGGATGGCGAACCAGCAACGGCTACCCCAGAGCCGACACTCGCGACTACCCCGACCGCAGCTCCGACTGACCCCAGCGACCTCAACTGGATCACTGAAGCGCTGTTCGACGAGTACAGCAACTTCGACTGTGCATCACTAGACAGCTTCAGCGTGGCCCCGGCAGCGGAGCCGCTCATCACCTGTGACTCGGATGGTGCGTTCAAGTACATTCTTGGTCCAGTCGAGGTTGAGGGCAGCACGATCACCGACGCTAGTAGCGGCTTGATCACAAGCTCGCAGGGCGTCAGTACTGGACAGTGGGGCGTGTTCCCCACCTTCAACGACGAAGGCACGAAAGACGTCGCAGCGATGACGACACGGCTCTTCGGCTTTGACCAGACTGACCCACGCAACCGATTTGGCATCGTGCTCGATGGGCGTGTTATTTCGGCGCCGACCACTCAGGGCATCATTACAGGTGGTAACCCTCAGATCTCTGGTTCATTCACTCAAGACACGGCAAAAGTTCTTGCTGATCAACTGAAGTTTGGCGCACTGCCAATCGGCTTTGAAGTGCAGAGCAACGAGACGATCTCCGCGACGCTGGGCACAACTCAGCTCAATTCTGGTCTGATCGCCGGATTGATCGGTCTGCTCTTGGTCGTCATCTATTCACTCTTCCAATACCGTCTTCTTGGTTTGGTTACGGTTGCTTCGCTCATCGTCGCCGGTGTTCTCACGTACCTCGTGATTGCTTATCTTTCCTGGCGTCACGGCTACCGGTTGTCACTTGCGGGTGTCGCTGGACTAATCGTGGCAATTGGTTTCACCGCCGACTCCTTCATCGTCTACTTTGAGCGAATTCGAGATGAGCTCCGCGATGGTCGGTCATTGACGGGGGCGGTCGAGGCGGGCTGGAAGCGCGCTCTCCGCACGATCTTCGCGGCAAAGGCAGTCAACTTGCTCTCCGCTGTTGTGCTTTTCGTGCTCGCTGTAGGAAACGTCCGTGGCTTCGCCTTGACTCTGGGAATCACTACCGTCATCGACGTTCTTGTCGTTGTGCTCTTCACCCACCCAATGTTGCAACTGTTGGCCACGACCAGGTTCTTCGCCAGTGGACACCCCATTAGTGGCCTTGATCCCAAGGCTCTGGGCGCTGTCTACCGCGGTCGTGCACAGTTCCGCACACCGGTTGCCACCAAGGGCACGGCAGGCGCTAGCCGAGAGGCAGCGCGGCGCCAAACTATTGCTGAACGAAAAGCTGTTGAGATGGCGGGAAGCGCCAAAGATTCCAGCTCAGATGGAAAGGAATCCTGATGGCTAGCTTCTCGAAGTTCGGCAACGACCTCTACACCGGTGAACTATCGGTGAACTTCATCGGCCGCCGCCGAGTGTGGTACATCCTTGCGGCAGTATTGCTCGTTATATCGATCGTTGTTCCCGCACTCCGGGGTGGCTACGTTTTCGGCATCGAATTCACTGGCGGCTCGCAGTTTCAAATTGATTCGGTAGAAGCTCTCGCAAGCCCAGACACGAGTGCGGAAGCGCAAAACTTGGCCAGTGACACCGTAACTGGTGTTGTTGCCGATGCTGCCCCTAAGGTCACTGTCGTCGGCACCAATTCTCTGAGAGTTCAAACTGAACAGCTCGAGTCCGATCAGTCGAACGCTGTACGCGACGCACTCGCCGGTGCGTTCAATGTCGACAATGATCAAGTGGCGGCGTCGTTTGTTGGCCCCTCCTGGGGTGCCGACATCACCAGTTCGGCTCTTCGCGCTTTGCTCGTGTTCATCGCGCTTGCCGCGATCATGATGGCGATCTACTTCCGTACCTGGAAGATGTCGATCGCCGCGATGATTGCTCTGCTCCATGACATTGTGATCACCGCCGGCGTCTACGGAATCTTCGGGTTCGAGATCACCCCATCTGCAGTCATTGGCTTTTTGACAATTCTCGGCTTCTCGCTGTACGACACAGTGGTCGTATTCGATAAGATTCGTGAGAACACGTCAGAAGATGGTTCTGAGTCTCGACGTACGTTCTCGGAGTCAGTCAACTTGGCTGTCAACCAGACTCTAGTTCGGTCGATTAACACGGGAGTTGTTGCGGCCCTGCCCGTTGCCGCAATTCTCTTCATCGGTGCCTACGTTCTCGGGGCAGGCACGTTACGCGATATTGCGCTCGCGCTCTTCATCGGAATCTTGGTCGGTACCTACTCGACCATCTTCATTGCCGCACCGCTTTACGCTCAGTTCCGAGAGAACGAGCCAGACATCCTCAGCCGGACCAAACGGTTGACAGCGGCGCGTGCCGTAGAGAAGGACCGCAAGTAGTCAGCACGAGCGGACGCGTGTTCACGCGTCCGCTGAGCAGTGCGCACCGGCGAAACGCTGCGGTCATGACTATGTCGTCACGCGACCTAGAATTGTTCTGGGAGGTAGCGGAATGAGTGAATCACCACAGTCGTCTGCCTCGTTCCGAGCGCTATTGCCTCGGATTTTCTCTCGAGCACAGCCTGCGGGCGCGGTTGAGAATCTTCTGCGTACGGTAAAGACCCATCACCCCAAAGCAAACCTAGCTCTCATTGAGCGTGCTTATGCTGCCGCATTCCGTGCGCACGATGGCCAGAAGCGCAAGAGCGGTGAGCCATACATCACGCACCCGGTCGCGGTTGCACAGATTCTCGCGGATCTTGGCATTGGTGAAAAGACCATCGCTGCGGCCCTGTTACACGACACAGTAGAAGACACTGCCTATTCGCTCGATGAACTGCGCGTTGAGTTCGGCGATGAGATTGCCATGCTGGTCGATGGCGTGACCAAGCTCGACAAGGTCAAATACGGCGATAGCGCGCAGGCAGAAACCGTGCGCAAGATGATCGTCGCGATGTCGAAAGACATTCGTGTTCTCGTCATTAAGTTGGCCGACCGCCTCCACAATGCCCGAACCTGGGGCTTCGTACCGCAGGAGTCGGCGGCGCGAAAAGCACAAGAGACGCTTGAGATCTACGCTCCGCTCGCACACCGTTTGGGTATCCAAGCGATCAAGATCGAACTTGAAGACCTTTCTTTCGCGGTCTTGCATCCCAAGCTCTATGTCGAGATCGACAGCCTAGTTACTAAGCGTTCGCCCATGCGCGACGAGTTCGTGAAGGAAGTTATTGCATCAGTCAATGACGACCTCAAAACTTCGCGGATCAAGGGAACCGTGGCTGGTCGCCCCAAACAGTATTACTCGATCTACCAAAAGATGATCCTCCGCGGTCGCGAATTCGATGAGATCTACGATCTGGTTGGGATTCGAGTGCTCGTGAACTCTGTTCGCGACTGCTATGCAGTTCTCGGATCTATTCATGCGCGTTGGAACCCGATTCCTGGTCGATTCAAGGACTACATCGCGACTCCTAAATTCAATCTTTACCAATCTCTACATACAACGGTCATTGGTCCTCAAGGACGAGCAGTCGAGATCCAGATTCGAACCAATGAGATGCATCACCGGGCCGAATTCGGGGTGGCAGCACATTGGAAGTATAAGGATCGTAGTGCGGGCAAGGTGGCTGACTCGGGCCCCGTGGATAACGATATGGCGTGGCTCGCCCACATCACAGACTGGCAGGCTGAAACTTCCGACCCCGGTGAATTCCTTGAATCATTGCGATTCGAGATAGGTGCGAAGGAGGTTTATGTCTTCACGCCTCAGGGGAAGGTCATTGGGCTTCCCGCGGGCGCTACCCCCGTCGATTTTGCATACGCGGTCCACACTGAGATCGGGCATCGCACGATGGGTGCCAAAGTCAACGGTCGTCTTGTCCCATTGGAGACGGAGCTCACGAGTGGTGAGTCAGTCGAAGTGTTCACGTCGAAGAGTCCTGATGCGGCTCCGAGCCAGGACTGGCTTAGTTTTGTCAAGAGCACTCGTGCTCGCAATAAGATCCGTGCGTGGTTTACAAAAGAGCGTCGTGACGAAGCTATCGAGCAGGGCAAGGATGCCATTGCTCGGGCGATGCGCAAGCAGAACATGCCGCTGCAGAAGCTTATGAGCCAAGAATCCTTCGCAGATCTGGCCGCGACAATGCGGTACGAAGACGTGTCGGCGCTGTATGCAGCAGTCGGCGAGGGGCACGTTTCGACGCAGTCTGTGATCGAGAAGCTTCTCGCTTCCTTGAGTTCTGGCACGGAAGAGGATGAGGTCGACCTCACTTTCCCGTCGCAGGGAAAACTGCGCCCGTACAAGCATTCAGACTCGGGAATTCTTGTTCGCGGTGCACCGGATATCTTGGTCAAGCTGGCTCGTTGTTGCACCCCGGTCCCGGGGGATGCGGTCGTTGGCTTCGTCACGCGCGGCGCCGGTGTTTCGGTTCACCGCGCGGATTGCAAGAACGTGCAGTCACTCCTTGACGAGCCTGAGCGCATGATCGATGTCGAGTGGGCACCTACGTCTAAGAGCTTGTTCCTTGTGCAGATTCAGGTTGAAGCTCTTGACCGAGCTGGGCTGCTGTCAGATATTACAAAGGTGCTGAGCGAAACGCACGTGAACATCCTGTCTGCAACGGTGAACACGTCGACAAACCGCCTTGCGATCAGCAAGTTTGTGTTTGAGATGGGCGACACTACTCATCTCGACCGGGTCCTCAACGCTGTGCGGCGAGTCGACGCTGTCTACGACGTTTACCGCGTCAACAGCGGATAGTCTGCTGTCGCCTTCGTTTGGTTCGCGCAGACGTGCGCTAGACGCTCAAGAGCGATTCGTTTCTGCGGCAAGTTCCTCCGCGCCCTAAGAGAGTCAGAGCATGCGGCGTAGTCCAGCCTGCCGTCTGTCATCAGAGTGGTGACTGCGTGAGTCTCGCTGACGCCGAAGCTCTCGCAGAATCTCAGCAGGTCTAGGACGGTGCGAAGCCGCGAGGTCACGCTGACTCCTGCAACGGTGTCAATCTCCTCTGGGGAAATTACCACTTCGCGCAGGAGCGCATTGAGGCTCGGTTGAGGCCGAGTTCGCGCTCCGATCGCGACGCACAACTGGTGCCGACTCGGGGGGTTGATTAGCGCGCCCCACACCCACGCGGCACTCATTCGTTCGGCGATTATTCGTGCGTCAAGAACTAATCCGAGCGCGCGTGCACGCAAGTGGATGGTATCGAACTCGTCGATCGAGCAGAAGCATTGATCAAGAGCGTAGAGCTCTCCATCGAGGGCGGCGCACTGCAGCTCGACTAAGGGAAGATCGAGTGCACTGAGCACGGGAGGAAGTCGTGGGGTCATTCCTCTATGGTGCAGTCGTGCTAACACCAATGGTTCGTTCGCGCCAGTTCAGTGGAGAAACCGGCTGCCTGTGGACAGACTTCTACTTGAGTGCGCCGAGCCATGCCTTGCGCGCATCAAGCGCGTCTTTAGCCGCCGCGATTTTCTTCGCGTCGCCGGTTGCCTGCGCTTGAGCAAGTTCGGACTCGAGCTTGGCGATTGCTTCGTTGAGCTGGCCCAAGAATCCTTCGGAACGTTCTTGGCGTTCAGGATTGCTTTTGTTCCAGTGGTCTTCATCGAGCTTGCGCACGGCAGTCTCGATTTTGCGCAGGCGGTCCTCGGCGACCTTGATTTTGTCGCGGGGAACCTTGCCGATTTCGTCCCAACGCTTCTGGATCGAAAGCAGCGTCTTTTTTGCCTGAGCGCGGTCTGTTGCGGCCACGAGTGGCTCTGCCTCGTCGAGCAGCGCCTTCTTCAGTTCCCAGTTCGCGGTGAACTCGACGTCGTCCTGAGCATCGATTTCCGACTTTGCGGCGTAGAGCACATCACCGGCCTGCTTGAACTTTGCCCACAGAGCGTCGTCAAACTTTTTGCCAGCGCGGCCAGCGGCCTTCCACCGATCGAGTAGGCGGCGGTAGGTAGGGATGGCGTCAGCGCCCTGCGACATCAAGGTTTCAGCTTCGTCAACAAGGGCCTGTTTATCAGCGCGTGCCTGCTTGTGGGAAGAGTCAAGCTCGGCAAAAAAGGCACGTCGATGAGTATCAATGGTGCTGCGGGCGGCTCGGAACCGCTTCCACAGTTCGTTGGCTTCTGCCTTGGGAAGGCGAGGACCATCCGCTTGATGCGCCTTCCAGCGAGCAAAAATGTCATCGATCTGCGCTGTAACTTGCTTCCACTGCGCCTTTGCAGGATCGGCGGCCGCGAGAGTCTCGGCTTCAACCACCAGCGCGGTGCGCGTGGCAATCGCTTCTCCGAGCGCAACCTTGGCTTCTTCGCTCTGCTTTTCGGTGAGCTCAGTTACTGAGCCACCCAGGGCCTCCACGCGCACGCTGAGCGCCGCGAGATCTCCGACGGCGTTAGCGGTAGCAATTGACTGGTTGAGGGCGCCGATTGCCTTCGAGACGTCGGCGGCGGGAGCGCCATTCTTTACACGCTGTTCGAGCAGCGTTACTTGGCCTGCTAGCTCGTGGTACTTCCGTGTGAAGTAGGCCAACGCTTCTTCGGGCGTTCCATCGGGGTATTGACCGACAGCGCGTTCGCCTTCTGCTTCGCGTACAAAGACGGTACCCGTCTCATCGACGCGTCCCCACTCGTTCTGCTCGTGTGTAGCCAATTACTTCACCTTGCTGGTTATGCCGGAAGCCGCTGCCCGGGTAAACCCAAGCTTAGGACAACCACGCTTATGGTCGTTGACGCTGTTACTGGATCGTGAAGCCCGTGATGCTTGTGGCAATCACCGGGGCCCCATCTTCGGCATCGTCGACGATGCCTCCAGCGATGATCTCGGATTGCAAAGCATCGAGACCAGAAACGACCGAGCCGACAATGCTGTAGCCGCCGGCGGCGTCGTCAGGGATTATTGCATCGTCAAAAACGATGAAGAATTGTCGTCCATTGGAGAACGCGTTGTTGCCAGTGCGCGCCATCGCGATTGTGCCCGCAGGGTAGAAACCACCAACTCCCGCGTTTTCGACTGGCCCGTAGGCATAGTCGGGGTCGCTCGCGCCCGTTCCGTCAAGCGAGCCGCACTGGATGAGTCCAGCATTGTCCGTTTTCACGAGTCGGTGGCAGGTTGTTCCTGCGTAATAGTCGGAAGAAATGGAATCAACAATAGAGGCGACGGCTTGGGGCGCTGCAGCTCCATCGAGTTCGATTCCGAGCGCAACGTCGTTGAGAGTGAGTTCGCCGGTCCAGATGCGGCCCTCGGAAACAGATGCATCTGGCACGTCACCGATGTTCTCTTGTACTGGAGCAGAAGCGGAGGGATCTGGTGTAAACGACGGTGTTGGTTCTGGTGTTCCGGGGCCAGCGCTGAAGTAGAACACTTGAGCGGTCGCCACGAGAGCAATGACGACGAGTCCGACGCCTACCGAGAGAAGGTTGTCCCGCTTGCGTCGCGCAAGAGAGTTCTCATGGACGGTGTTACGAGCAGAGTAGTGGCGCAGGCGTTCCCGAGCGTCTCGTTGCTCGCGTGAATGCTTCTTGCTGGATGCCACCATTACTCCTTGAAGAATTGCGGATTTTGCCGCGGTCGTAGGAACGCCACACTGAACCTTACGGTCTCGTGCGAATCTCAACCAAACGCCACGGCGTTAGGTGTCTGGGCCCGAGCGCTGCGCTTGAGATCTGTGCAGGCTATTACGATTGAGCTATGGATGCTTCCGCGACTCTGTACAGCGGGGCCACGCCGCTTGCCGTGCGTATGCGTCCGCTGGCACTTGATGAGATTGTCGGGCAGAAGCACTTACTTAAGCGCGGTTCGCCCCTGATGAGTCTCGCGACGGATGTCGAGGGTAGTCACGGTTCGGCATCCATTATTTTGTGGGGTCCGCCCGGCACGGGGAAGACGACGATTGCCAAAGCCATAGCGCGGGGATCGCAGCGTAAGTTCGTGGAGCTCTCCGCGGTTTCGGCCGGTGTGCGGGATGTTCGCCAAACGATGGACGAGGCCCTCAGCGCACGAGATTTGTATGGCGTCTCTACTGTGCTATTTCTCGACGAGATTCATCGGTTCACGAAGGCCCAGCAGGATGCTCTTCTTCCCGGTGTCGAAAACGGTTGGGTAATCCTGATCGCGGCGACCACCGAAAATCCATCGTTCTCGGTGATTTCCCCATTGCTGTCTCGATCGCTGCTCTTGACGCTCAATCAGCTTGACGATGATGACCTAGGGGAGTTGATCGATCGTGCCGTGAGTGACGACCGCGGTCTCAAGGACGCGGTAGTTCTCGAACCAGAAGCGCGCGCGTTGCTCGTTCGGCTGTCGTCGGGTGACGCTCGTCGCGCACTGACCGCTCTTGAAGCGTCCGCAGTGTCAGCAGCTAACGATGACAACGCGAAGACACCCGCGGTCGTGACGGCTGAGCATGTCGCCAACGCGGCAGATCGAGCCCTGTTGCGCTATGACCGTCAGGGCGACGAGCACTACGACGTTATTAGCGCGTTCATTAAGTCTGTGCGCGGCTCTGATGTTGATGCTGCGTTGCACTACTTGGCAAGGATGATTGAGGCAGGCGAGGATCCGCGATACATCGCTCGGCGCGTGATCATCAGTGCTGCTGAAGATGTGGGCATTGCTGACCCGCAGGCGCTTGTGCTTGCTGTGGCCGCTGCAGACGCTGTGCAGCTCATTGGCATGCCCGAAGGTCGTATTCCGTTGGCAGAAGCTGTTGTGTATCTGGCAACAGCCCCGAAGTCGAATGCTGCCTACGTGGCGTTGGATGCGGCGATTGCCGACGTTCGTGCTGGCAAGATTGGCCGTGTGCCAAAGCCCCTTCGTGATGCCCACTATCCGGGCGCGAAGCGATTGGGCCACGGTAAGGGCTACCGGTACTCTCACGATTCGGAGTTTGGCGTTGTTGCGCAGCAGTATTTGCCCGATGTGCTGAAGGGCACGGAGTACTACTCGCCGACCAACAACGGAAATGAGCGTGAAGTTTCGGCGCGTTTGGCCAAGTTGCGCGAAATCATCCATGGCGACTAGCGTTCTCGACCTGAATGCGGCGATCAGTGCGGCATCCTGCCCTCACAAGAGTCGTGCCGTGTTAGAGTTATGCGTCCCATCGATACGGTTTCGGCGCGCGGCTGCAATGAAACCGAATATCGCGGAGCAAAGGTCTGTAGCCGACCAGTCTCCATTGGGCCATCCCTCTTCTTTCTTCTGGTGTGTTGTGTACGCGCGTTCGCGTGCGAGTAATCACCAGAGTGTTCTTACTTGAATCAATCGAAAAGGATCTTGTGTCTACTAAGTCACGTACTCGCAGCAAGACTCGCCTCTCGCGCGCACTGGGCATCGCCCTCACGCCGAAGGCCGCAAAGTACCTAGAAAAGCGTCCCTATGCTCCTGGTGAGCACGGCCGCACCAGGCGCAAGCAGGACAGTGACTACGCTGTTCGTCTGCGGGAGAAGCAGCGCCTTCGCGCCCAGTACGGAATTCGCGAAGCTCAGCTGAAGATTCAGTTCGAAGAGGCTCGCAAGACTGCCGGTTTGACCGGTGAGAACTTGGTTGAGCAGCTCGAAATGCGTCTTGACGCTCTGCTCGTTCGTTCGGCTATTGCTCGCACGACCGCTCAGGCTCGTCAAATGATCGTTCACCGCCACATCTTGGTTGACGGCCAGCTCGTCGACCGTCCGTCGTTCCGCGTTAAGCCCGGACAGCTCATGCACGTCAAGGCTCGCAGTGAGGGAATGGAAATCTTCCAAGTCGCCGCCGCTGGTGGACACGTGGATGTTCTTCCGAAGACTCCTGGCTACCTTGAGGTAGAAATCGACAAGCTCCAGGCACGACTCGTGCGTCGCCCGAAGCGCGCCGAAGTACCGGTGACCTGTGAAGTTCAGCTCGTTGTTGAGTACTACGCAGCACGCTAACTAACGTACAAAGGGCCGGGGCTTTTGCCTCGGCCCTTTTTCGTTTTCGGCGGCATGTCGGTGCGATTGTCGAATAGCGTGTAACCACCACTTGTTCTGAGACTGATCGGAGTAGCCATGACTGGCGGAGATATTGCAGGGCTCATTGCGGCAGGAGTGTTCGCAATTCTCGTCGGGTTGCTTGCCGTTCCCCTGCTCAAGCTGGGGCGGGTATTCGACGAGACCAGCTCGGCTATCCGTGGGGTGAGTGACAATCTCGACCCCATGCTCACGGAGGCGACATCCACAATTTCTGAGACCAATCGGCAGTTGGCTCGAGTCGACGCGATCACCCGCAACGTCGAAGAAACGACGGGCAACGTCTCAGCACTAGTTGCGCTTGCCGCGGCAACCGTTGGCGGTCCACTGATCAAGATCGCCGGTCTCAGTGCTGGAGTGCGCGCGGCACTGTTGGCCATTCGTCCGAAGCGCCGTCGCTGAGTCACTCACAGCGCCTAAGCTAGTACGGTTCGCGTAACCATCTTGCACCCCAATCTGAAGGAGAAATTATGAAAGGCGCAGTTCTTTTCGTTGTAGGAATTGCCGTCGGTTTCGTGGCAGCACATCAGGTTGCTAAGACTCCCGAAGGCAAGCAGTTTTTCTCGGATATTGATAGCAAGGCTCGGGAATTCACCGGTGCTGTCGTTGACGGATATCGCGAACGTGAAGCAGAGCTTCGCGCCGCTGTCGGCGATGCCGAAGAGGCGCTCTCTGAATTTTCGCAGCGTTCCAAGTAAGACAATCAGGGCCCTCGGGCCGCAATATTGAGTTCCCGGGGATCCCATGCAGACCGCAGACATTCAGAACCGTTGGCTGACCTATTTTGGCGAGCGTGGTCACACCATCGTTCCTTCAGCATCACTCGTCAGCGATGACCCGACGCTGCTGTTTACCGTCGCGGGCATGGTTCCTTTCGTTCCTTACCTCACCGGACTCGTTCCGGCACCGTTTGATCGTGCCACGAGCGTGCAGAAGTGCATCCGAACCCTCGATATCGAAGAAGTAGGAAAGACACCTCGCCACGGAACCTTTTTCCAGATGAATGGAAACTTTTCGTTCGGTGATTACTTCAAAAAGGAAGCAATTCAATTCGCTTGGGAGTTTCTGACCCTTCCGGAAGCTGACGGGGGGCTCGGGTTCCTGCCCGAAGATCTCTGGGTAACGGTGTACGACGACGATGACGACGCCGTCGCCTACTGGAAAGAGACAGCAGGTCTGCCCGATGAGCGTATCCAGCGACTGGGCATGGACTCCAACTACTGGTCGACCGGCCAGCCAGGTCCCGCCGGGCCTTGTTCCGAAATTTTCTTTGACCGAGGACCAGCGTATGGAGCTGACGGTGGACCTGCAACCGACGACGACCGCTACGTCGAAATCTGGAACCTCGTCTTCATGCAGTACCTCCGTGGAGAGGGCAAGGGCAAAGACTTCTCGATCCTCGGCGAACTTCCCAAGCAGAATATTGACACTGGCATGGGCTTGGAGCGCGTAGCATTCCTCAAGCAAGGCGTCGAGAACATGTACGAGATCGACCAGGTTCGGCCGGTGCTCGATAAAGCCGCAGAACTTTCTGGTCGCACGTATGGTGCCGATCACGAAGCGGATGTTCGACTCCGCGTAGTTGCTGACCATGTGCGATCAAGCCTCATGCTCATCGCCGACGGCGTCACACCGAGCAACGAAGGTCGCGGATACGTTCTGCGCCGACTTTTGCGTCGCACGGTGCGCGCGATGCGCCTACTCGGCGTTGAAGGCACGACGTTCGCTGAACTGTTCCCGGAGTCTCGAGATGCGATGAAGGCTGCGTATCCTGAGGTTGAGAAGGACTACGATCGCATTTCTCGCGTCGTGCTCGCCGAAGAAGACACCTTCATGCGTACCCTCGCCAGCGGCACCACGATCCTCGACACGGCTGTTGAGCAGACCAAACAATCCGGTGCTTCTGAACTGCCCAGCGACACTGCGTTCCTGCTGCACGACACGTTCGGATTCCCGATCGACCTCACTCTCGAAATGGCTGCAGAAGCCGGGCTCTCAGTGAACCGCGAAGCTTTCGACACCCTGATGAAGCAGCAGCGTGATCGGGCGAAGGCTGACGCTGGTTCCAAGAAACAATTCCTCGCCGACCTTTCCGTCTATGGTGCGTTCCGTGCATTCGGCGAAACAACCTTCACCGGATACGAAAACCTCGAAACTGACTCAAGCGTGATCGGGATCATCGTTGACGGCGTCTCAGTGACACGGGCGACGTCCGGGCAGATCGCTGAAATCATCCTCGCGGAAACGTCCCTCTACGCCGAGTCCGGCGGTCAAGAGGCAGACGCCGGCGCGATTGTTGGCGCCAGCTACCACCTTGAAGTTCTCGATGTTCAACGTCCGGTAAAGGGACTCATCAGTCACAAGGTCCAAGTAACGGCTGGCGAGGTAGGAGTCGGGGATCCGGCCACCGCGCTCGTGGATGCCGAATGGCGCCGTGGAGCGACCCAGGCGCACTCAGCGACCCATGTCATCCATGCTGCCCTGCGTCAGATTCTGGGTAAGGATGCTCACCAGTCTGGTTCGTATAACAAGGCCGGCTACATGCGCTTGGACTTCTCGTGGTCGCAGGCGCTGTCGGCCGAAACCAAATCTGAGATTGAAGAAGTTGCCAACACTGCGGTGCGCGACAATTTCGAGGTCACCACCAGGATCATGGCACTCGATGACGCCAAAGATTTGGGCGCAATGGCCCTTTTCGGTGAAAAGTATGGCGACACTGTGCGCGTTGTCGAAATCGGTGGGCCATGGTCGCTCGAACTTTGTGCAGGCACTCACGTTGGCCGCTCCTCCGAAATTGGATTGATTTCGCTTGTTGGTGAGTCGTCAGTCGGCTCCTCAAACCGTCGCGTTGAGTCACTCGTGGGTATGAATGCGTTCCGCAACTTTGCCGCAGAACGCGCCATCGTTTCCGAATTGACCACCAACTTGAAGACGCCGCGTGAGCAGCTGCCAGACCGTATTGCGGAACTCATGGCGAATCTGAAGTCGGCGGAGCGCAAGATTGCCCAACTCGAAGCTGGCCAGTTGTCTCTGCGCGTTCCAGCTCTCGTTGACACGGCTCAGGTGCTGGGCTCGGTGAAGGCGGTAGTTGAGAATGTCGGCGAACTTCCTTCGACTGACGACCTTCGTGGGCTTGTGCAGTCAGTTCGAGAGCGACTCGGTTCGGAAGCAGCCGTTGTAGCTTTGGCGGCGACAATCGGCGATAAACCCGCAGTGATCGTCGCAACGAATGATGCATCTCGTGCCCACGGCTTTGCTGCTGGTGCACTTGCTAAAGCCGCGGCCAGTGTGCTCGGTGGCGGTGGCGGAGGCAAGCCAGACATTGCCCAGGGCGGTGGCGCTAATCCAGCAGCTATCCCTGATGCACTTGCGCTCATTACGTCGACCCTCACGGCGTAGCCCATGCGATCGGGTACTCGACTCGGTGTTGACGTCGGAAAGGTGCGCGTAGGCGTTGCACGTAGCGACCCGCAGGGGATGCTTGCGACTCCGGTAGAGACAGTTCAGCGTGCCGACGCTAGCGTGCAGAAAGTTCTTGCCATCGCGGCGGAACACGACGCCGTCGAGCTTGTTGTTGGTCTCCCGATCGCGCTGTCCGGTCGCGACACCGCGTCGACGGGAGACGCGCGAGACTTTGCACAGCAGCTTGCTGACGAATCTGAGCTGCCCGTGCGGCTCGTTGACGAACGGATGACCACGATGAGCGCCAATTCTGCGCTGCGGGCGTCCGGTCGCAACGCTAAGAACTCTCGTTCGGTCGTCGATCAGGTTGCGGCCGTTATAATTTTGCAACACGCCCTCGACTTCGAGCGTTCGGCGGCCACGCCGCCAGGAGAGCTCGTCGAACCGACGCTAGGATCCTGAACTATGGCTGATGAACCGAACTGGGACGATATCTTCGGCGATCAGCCAGAAGAAAACAAACCCAAGTCAGCCCGGGCTGCAGCCTCGCACGGCACGGAGCCCACTGGGGCGTCCTCGACTCACACCCCCGCGGGCGAACAGCCGATGACGCGTCGCGAGGCGCGTGAGGCTCACGAGTCTCGCAACTCGCGCCGATCACAGAACTCCGTCGCAGTCGAGAGCGATCCTTCCGCGCCGCCTCCACCTCGTCGTAAGCGCCGCCTGTGGCTGATCATTGGGCTTCCGATCCTCCTTCTTATCTTGGCCGGCGCAGCGGTTTCGGCCTTTGCCTGGATCAACTACGAAGAAAAGATCCGCGAAGTTCTCGGTTGGGAGCTGACCAATGACTTCGAAGGTTCCGGCAACGGGGAAGAGATTGTCGTTACCGTCAACTCCGGAGATATCGGGTCAGATATCGCTCGCAGCCTCCATGACGCGGGCGTGACGATGAGCTTCACTGCGTTCTACAATTTATTGCTTGCACAGGAGAACGATCCAGCGTTCTACCCCGGCAACTATGCGCTGCAGGGGGAGATGAGCGCACAGTCAGCTCTCGATGCACTACTCGATCCCGCAAATAAGGTCACCGATCGCCTCTTGATCACCGAGGGCACCACTCTGCCGGATGCGTTGGAGATCATTTCTGAAACTACCGGGATTGCTTTGGCGGATGTGCAGTCGGCATCTGAAGATCTCGCCCACTTTGGGCTTCCTGCCGAGGCGATCAGTCTTGAGGGTTACCTCTTCCCGGCAACCTACGAACTAGACGGCGATCAAGACCCCTACGTGGTGCTCGATCTCATGGTCAACACGATGTACGAGAAGTTGGATGCCGCAGGTGTTGCTGTTGAGGATCGCTACAGAATTCTCACGATGGCTGCGCTCGTTCAGCGCGAGGCTGGCCCGAACACCGACGACTTCTACAAGATTTCTCGTGTGTTTTATAACCGCCTAGACCAAGGAATACTGCTTCAGTCTGATGCAACGGTCGCCTACGGTACCGGAAATCTTCACACGGTGTGGACGACGGATTCCGAACGTGCCGACGCGAGCAACCCTTACAACACGTACGCAAACCCCGGTTTGCCGGTCGGCCCCATCGGGCTCCCCGGCGAATTGGCGATCGATGCTGCGATTAACCCTGCCGCGGGGGATTGGCTGTTCTTCGTGCCGATCAATCTCGCGACGGGCGAAACAGTCTTTTCTACAAACGTTGACGACCACGAAGCTGCGGCTCAACGCCTGCGTGACTGGTGCGCAGAGAGTGAAGAGAATGGCAGCTATTGCTAGTCAGTTCTGATAGCGCTGCGGTGACCTCTGATCGATCGAAGCTCGCTGTTCTCGGCTTCCCTATCTCACACTCGCTGAGCCCTGTCATCCATCGCGCCGCCTATGAGACGCTCGGCTTTGACTGGCAGTACGACGCCGTTGAACTGTCGGAAGAGTCGTTACCAGCGTTCCTGAGCGCCCTAGATGGGCGATGGCGCGGACTATCTTTGACGATGCCTCTCAAGCGTGACGTCGTGCCGCTGCTCGACTGGGCTGACCCGCTTGTCGCGCTCGTCGGCGGCGCTAACACGGTTCTGGTCACCGATGAGGGCCTTCAGGGGTACAACACCGATGTTGAAGGTGCGATGCGCAGTTTTCTCGACGCGGGACTCTCACGTTTGGAATCGGTATGGATTGTGGGGGCTGGAGCCACCGCCGCTTCCTTGCTGGTGGCATCCATCCGGTTGGGAGCGGCCCGGATTGAAATCATCGCGCGCACTCCGGCAAAGGCACAACCCCTGAAGGAGCTCGGCGAATCTCTCGGAGCGCGCGTCGTGGTGCGGCAGTGGTATGAACCACCGTCGTCGACCGAGATGCCATCAGCAATCATCACGACCGTTCCTGGTGGAGCGATGGACTTGGAGTTCGACGAGAGTGTGCGCACCGCAGTTGCCCTGTTCGATGTTGCCTACGACCCGTGGCCCAGCGAGGTTGCGAAGAGTTGGATGGCCGTCGGAGGCACCGTGATTTCGGGTCATGATCTCCTGATTAACCAGGCCATCGCTCAAGTGCGCATTTTTGCCTCGGGCTCACCGGATACTCCGCTTGCCGGTGAAGCTGACGCAATTGATGCGATGCGCGCCGCGATCGAGCCTTCACCAGACCACGACCACTCCTGATCGAGCCACGTGGGGTGCGTCTGCCGGGGAGAAAGTCGCTCTCGCTCGTGTGGGAGGATTGAGGCATGCTTCGATGGTTAACGGCCGGTGAATCGCACGGTCCAGAATTGGTCGCAATTCTTGAGGGGATGCCTTCCGGCGTGCCGATCTCTCCTGAACAGATTCAGGCTGATCTGGTGCGCCGCACACTCGGCTATGGGCGAGGCGCTCGCATGAAGTTTGAGCAAGATGAGCTAACGCTGAGTGCTGGAATTCGTTTTGGCGCCACCATGGGCAGTCCGGTCGCCCTGCGAATTGGCAATACTGAGTGGCCGCGCTGGGTTGATGTCATGAGCCCCGTTCCTGTTGATCCTGAAACGCTGCCCAAGGGCCGTGGTGCCGCTCTCACCCGTCCGCGCCCTGGCCACGCCGACCTCACGGGCATGCAGAAGTACGACTTCTCCGAATCTCGCAACGTCTTGGAGCGTGCGAGTGCCCGCGAAACCGCCGCACGTGTTGCGCTCGGCGCGGTAGCCCGGGCATTCCTCGACGGCCTGGGTATCCATCTTGTGAGCCACACCCTGGCGATCGGAACGGTGCGTGCCCCAGAAGGCAGTGCGTTGCCAACGCCCGGGGATGTCGCGACACTGGATGCTGATCCCTTACGGTGCTTTGATCCGGAGACCTCACAGCGCATGGTGGCTGAAGTCGATCTGGCCCACGAGGATGGTGACACTCTGGGTGGCGTTGTGGAGGTACTCGCCTACGGGTTGCCACCGGGGCTTGGCTCGTACACTCACTGGGATCGCCGTCTTGATGCGCAGCTCTCTGCCGCTCTGATGGGCATCCAAGCCATTAAGGGCGTAGAGGTTGGGGATGGTTTTGAGACTGCCGCCCGCCGCGGCTCTGTCGCGCACGATGAACTCGTTCATTCCCCTGACGGTATTTCTCGCGAGAGCGATCGTGCCGGCGGCATCGAGGGAGGGATGACGACCGGTACTGTGCTCCGTGTTCGCGCTGCGATGAAACCAATTTCGACTGTTCCTCGGGCTCTGCGCACTGTTGATATTGCGACGGGTGAAGCAGCAGTTGCGCATCACCAACGTTCTGATGTGTGCGCTGTGCCTGCTGCTGGCGTTGTGGCAGAAGCGATGGTTGCGCTCACGCTTGCCAACTCTGTGCTTGAGAAGTTCGGCGGCGACTCGCTTGGCGAGACCAAGCGAAACCTTGAGGCCTATCTCGCAGCGATCCCCGAGGCATTGCAGACAACACGGGCGACCTATGATCAATGACGGCGGAGCGATCGTTGTCATCATTGGGGCGCCAGGGTCGGGCAAGACGCGTGCAGGCAAGAGACTGGCAAAGATTCTGGACTCTCCGCTGATCGACACTGACAAGGTTGTCGTGGCGTCGCATGGTCCGATCCCGGAACTTTTTGCTGAATTCGGCGAAGAGTACTTTCGCGAGCGAGAGCGCGAAGCAGTTGCCGATGCGCTTCTTCAACCGGCAGTTGTCACCCTCGGCGGGGGAGCCGTGCTCAATGCTGAGACGCGTGCGGATCTTGCATCGCACCGCGTTGTCCAACTGACGATGTCACCGGCCGCGGCACGGCTCCGAATTGCCGGAAGCCGCAGGCCGCTGGCCAAGAATGCGGACGAGTGGCAAAAACTTGTCTCAGCGCGGCAGCCGATTTACGACGAGCTGTCATCCCTCACAATCGATACGTCGCTCATGCCGATGGAAAAAGTTGCGCGCGAAATCGCCGACTGGCTAGGAAATCAACAACAATGACGAGTGAAACTACGGTAATCCCTGTCGCAGGAACCAACCCGTACGAAGTGCTGATCGGACGTGGGCTGCTGTCGAAGCTCAACGAACAGCTGGGTACCCGTGTGGCAAAGGTGCTCATCATTCACCCACCGACGCTCGGCGCCCGAGCCAATGCGCTCCGAGAGTCACTGTCTGAGCGGTACGAAGTGCTGCTTGCCGAAGTTCCCGATGCTGAGGATGCGAAGCGCATCGAGGTCGCCGCATTCTGCTGGCAAATCATGGGACAGACCGACTTCACCCGCACGGATGCCGTGATCGGTTTCGGTGGCGGTGCAGCGACCGATCTTGCAGGCTTTGTTGCTGCAACGTGGTTGCGTGGCGTGAAGCTTATTCAGTGCCCGACAAGTGTCGCGGGCATGGTTGATGCTGCGGTCGGTGGAAAGACCGGAATCAACACCGCCGAGGGTAAGAACCTTGTGGGAGCGTTTTACGCCCCGAGCGCGGTCATTGCCGACCTCGATGTGCTGGAGGATCTTCCCCGCAACGAGATTTTGGCCGGTTTTGCTGAGATCGTTAAGTGCGGTTTTATTGGTGCACCAGAGATTCTTGACATCATCGAAGCCGATGTCGACAAGGTCACCGACCCGCACTCCGCGGAGTTTCGGAGGGTTGTTGAGTTGTCCATCGGGCTCAAGGCTCGAGTCGTTGGCGAAGACTTCACCGAGACTGGGCCTCGCGAGATTTTGAACTACGGCCACACGTTGGGCCACGCCATCGAGCACGCCGAACGTTACCGTTGGCGCCACGGGGCTGCGGTCTCCGTCGGAATGGTGTTTGCTGCGGAATTGGCGCACCTTGCTGGCTCTTTGAGTTCCGAGGTTGTCGATCGGCATCGCAGTATCCTGCAGTCGCTGAGTCTGCCGATTGACTATCCGCTTGGCCGGTGGAACACACTTTTGGCGACGATGCAGCGCGACAAGAAGGCGCGAGCCGGGATGATCCGGTTTGTGGTGCTCGACTCGGTTGGCCGCCCGACGATGCTCAACGGCCCAGACGAAGCGATGCTGTATTCGGCTTACCAAGAAGTCGGGGTCTAGCGGGCGGCTGCCTCGCTAGAGTGGAGCGGTGACTACAGTACTCATCCTTAACGGGCCCAACCTCGGTCGGCTTGGCAGCAGAGAGCCCGACGTTTACGGCGGTGGAACCCTCGTTGAGCTTCAAGCCGCTCTTGCGGCTCACGCAGCCGAGCTCCCGAATGCTTCCGCTGTTTCGCTAGATTTTCGGCAGACCGATAGCGAGACCGAACTCATTTCGTGGTTGCATGAAGCCGTCGACTCAGCATTGCCGGTGATTATGAACCCTGCTGCGTTCACTCACTACTCTTATGCGTTGCGGGATGCTGCGGCTCAAGTGACCAGTGCGGGACTCACGCTTGTGGAGGTTCACATTACCAACCCGCACGCGCGTGAAGAGTTTCGCCATACGAGCGTTATTTCCGGCGTTGCGACCGGTGTGATTGCAGGATTCGGTTTCGAGTCCTACATTCTCGGCCTCGACGCAGTTGCTCGACGACTCAGTTAGACTCGAATGTCGCATTTGTGTTCTTCGCGACCGAACCGCGCATGTGCTCGTCAACAGAAACGGATTTACGTATGGCCTCTACCGCTGACATCAAGAACGGCGTCGTTCTCAACATGGACGGTGGTTTGTGGACCGTAATCGAGTTCCAACACGTCAAGCCTGGCAAGGGCGGTGCGTTCGTCCGTACCAAGGTTAAGAATGTGCGCACCGGCAAGACCGTCGACCGCACGTTCAACGCTGGTGCAAAGATCGAGACTGAGACTGTTGACCGCTCGGACTTCCAATACCTGTACAAGGATGGCGAGAATTTCGTCTTCATGAACACGAGCGACTTCGACCAAATCACGTTGAGCGCTGCCGCTGTGGGCGAAGCCGCGAATTTCATGCTCGAAAATCAGAACGTCACTATCGCACTGCACAATAGCGAGCCGCTCTATGTGGAACTCCCCGCATCCGTGGTTCTGGAAATCACCTACACGGAGCCTGGACTTCAAGGCGACCGTTCGACCGGTGGCAGCAAGCCCGCCACAGTAGAGACTGGCTACCAGATTCAGGTTCCGCTGTTCCTAGAACAGGGCACCCGCGTGAAGGTTGACACCCGGGACGGCAGCTACCTCGGTCGCGTGAACGACTAAATGGGGGCACGCAGCAAGGCGCGTAAGCGCGCGCTTGACCTTATGTATGGCGCCGACGTTCGTGGCGAGAGCATTAACGAAGCGTTGGCAACAGAGTCATCGCGAGCTATGAACGATCCCGCCCGGGCCACCTCATGGGCCTATGCCCAGCAAGTTGTCGTGGGAATCACCCAACACGGTGACGAGATCGACGAGCTCATCGAAACCTACTCGCAGGGGTGGCCGCTTAATCGGATGCCCGCTGTAGACCGCGCTCTGCTGCGCATCGGTCTGTGGGAGATTTTGTATAACGACGAGATTCCGGCCGGCGTTGCGATTTCCGAAGCAGTGGAATCTGCCAAGATCCATTCGACCGAAGACTCCGCCGGCTTCATCAATGGTTTACTCGGTCGAATCGCTGCCAGCAACGAATAGTTAGCCCGTTTGTGACGTAGCGTTACGCACTTGCGTGACGCTACGTTGCAGCGAGCGATGTATAGTCGGTGAAACAGATTTCCTTTAACTTCCGTCCTGAGAGACGGGGAAGGAGGTCAGAATGCCTGTACGCACTGTGCTGCAGCATGCTGATATCACTCGAGCGTTGACTCGTATTTCCCACGAAATTCTTGAGTCCAATCGCGGTTCAGACGATCTTGTCATCTTGGGTATCCCGACTCGAGGTGTCACATTGGCGAGGCGCATCGCTTCGATCATCCATTCAGTGGATGCCGCCGTCATTGCTGCTGGCGCCCTTGACGTCACGATGTATCGCGATGATCTCGCTCAGAACCCCACGAGGGCAACCGGGCCAACCGACATCCCGCACGGTGGCATCGACGGTAAGACTGTCGTACTCGTCGATGACGTGCTGTACTCGGGGCGCACTATCCGTGCTGCTCTCGACGCACTAGGCGATCTCGGTCGTCCCCGAGCGGTGCGATTGGCCGTACTCGTTGACCGTGGTCACCGAGAGTTCCCGATTCGTGCCGACTTCGTGGGCAAGAACCTACCGAGCTCAATGCATGAGCGTATCAACGTGCGTCTTGAAGAGATCGACGGAAACGACGAGGTGACAATCGGATGAGACACCTACTAACTACGCAGGGCTTGCCCCGAGATGAAGCGATAGCGATTCTCGACGTCGCCGAAGACATGGCCGCTGTGGGCGAACGTGAGGTCAAAAAGCTTCCGACGCTACGTGGCAAAACTGTCATCAATCTGTTCTTTGAAGACTCAACCCGCACCCGGATCTCTTTTGAGGCAGCAGCGAAACGACTGAGCGCCGACGTCATCAACTTCGCCGCCAAGGGGTCGAGCGTGTCGAAAGGAGAGAACCTGAAAGACACCGCTCAAACGCTCGCTGCGATGGGTGCTGACGCGGTTGTCGTGCGGCACTGGGCATCCGGTGCTCCTAAAATTCTTGCCGATAGCGGCTGGATCGATGCCGGCATTGTGAATGCGGGCGACGGCACGCACGAGCATCCCACTCAAGCATTGCTTGATGCTTTTACAATTCGTCGCCGACTTCATGGCTCCGCTTCTCGCGGTCGCGATCTTGATGGTGTGAGTGTCACGATTGTCGGTGACATCGTGCACTCGCGAGTTGCTCGATCTAATGTGTGGCTACTGACCACCCTGGGGGCAGACGTGACGCTCGTTGCGCCGGCAACCCTTCTGCCCGTAAACCTCAGCGGATGGCCTGTTGAGGTCTCGTATGACCTCGATCACGCCATCACACGACGCCCTGACGTCATCATGATGTTGCGGGTGCAAAGCGAAAGAATGGCCGCCGCGTTTTTTCCCAATGCACGCGAATACTCCAAGCAGTGGGGGCTCAACGACGAACGGATGCGGGCACTTCCAGCAAGTAGCATGGTTATGCACCCTGGGCCGATGAACCGCGGCCTTGAAATCTCTGCCGCAGCCGCAGATTCGCCCCAATCGACAGTGCTCGAACAGGTAGCGAATGGCGTCTCAGTGAGAATGTCGGTGCTGTATCACTTGCTGTCCGGAGCTGTGGAGCGGTGAGCGCAGAACTAGCCGCTGCCACCCCTGAAGGCGTGTCAATACTGAGAAGAGGGCTCTCGTGAGTATCAGAATCGTCAACGCAACCCTGCCCAACGGCGACCGTGCCGATTTCACGATTGATCGTGGAGTATTCACTGACGCCAGCCCTGTGGACCGAACGATCGATGCCTCGGGGTTGCAGGCCCTGCCGGGTCTCGTAGACCTACACACCCATTTGCGCGAGCCAGGATTTGAGCAGAGCGAAACTGTGCTGTCTGGCAGTCGCGCCGCAGCCATGGGTGGGTTTACCGCCGTCTTCGCGATGGCGAATACGATGCCGGTGCAAGACACTGCCGGAGTGGTCGAGCAGGTCCAGTCATTGGGAGACGCCCACGGGTACGCCACAGTTCGTCCGATCGGCGCCGTTACCGAGGGGCTGGCCGGAACAAAACTCTCTGAGATCGGGGCCATGGCAAATTCCCGGGCCGGAGTCCGCGTGTTCTCCGACGACGGCAAGTGCGTTCACAATGCCCTTCTCATGCGCCGTGCACTTGAATACGTGAAAACCTTTGACGGAGTGGTCGCCCAGCACGCGCAAGAACCGACACTGACGGTTGATGCTCAAATGAACGAGGGCGCCGTATCGAGCGAACTCGGTCTCGCCGGATGGCCCGCCGTCGCCGAGGAGTCGATCATCGCCCGCGATGTACTTCTCTCCGAACATGTCGGTGCGAGACTGCACATCTGCCACCTTTCTACCGCTGGCTCGGTCGACGTCATCCGATGGGCCAAAGCCCGCGGCATCGCAGTGACGGCAGAAGTCACGCCGCATCACCTACTTCTGACGGAAGAACTTGTGCGTGGCTACGATGCTCGCTTCAAAGTAAATCCGCCGCTGCGACGTGACGAGGATGTGCACGCCCTGCGTGCAGCTCTCGCTGACGGAACTATCGACATCGTCGCGACCGATCACGCACCACACCCACCCGAGGCGAAAGAATGCTCATGGGCTGAGGCCGCCTTCGGCATGGTCGGCCTTGAGTCTGCCCTCAACGTCGTTCAGGAGGCGGTCGTCGACACCGGCCAACTGACCTGGGCCGACGTTGCTCGTGTGCTCTCGCAGACTCCGGCACAGATCGGGCGCCTCGACGGCTACTCCACCCCATTCGCGGTTGGCTCAGCAGCGAACCTCGTGCTCATTGATCCGAGCGCGCGATCAACATTCAGCACCGAATCGTTGAGAGGCAAAAGCACGAACTCGCCGTACTTGGGGCGCACGCTCCCCGGTCGAGTCATCAGCACCATCCACAATGGGTACGAAACGGTTCGGGATGGTGAACTTGTCGAGACCGACGAGGTTGCCCACAACGCTCGGCTCGCGTCAGCGGAGGCCAACAATGTCTAAAGATGTTTCTACCCTGATTGTGATCGGCCTCGTAGTACTGCTTCTTGGACTGATGGTGGCCGGCTGGTACGCGCGCAAGCGTCGCCAATCGCACATCGGTGTGCCGCTGCAGCCCCCAGCAGACCTCCCTAGCGAACACCCCAGTTTCAGCGGAAAGTACGTGTCAACAACGCTCGGCTGTGATCAGCTCAATCGGGTTGCCGTTCACAGCCTCGGGTTCCGCGGAAATTGCACAATCGAAGTTCATCCGGCCGGTGTTGCGGTGTTCCGTGCGGGCGAACGAGATATCTGGATCCCTCGCGACGACGTGCGAGGAATCGCACGTGCAACGTGGACTATCGACCGTGTGGTCGAAAAGAACGGATTGCAGATGATCGAGTGGACGCTCGATGGCACTGCAGTCGACAGCTATTTCCGAATGGACGACCCCGAGGCCTGCGAAAAGGTGCTCGCCGGTGTTGTTGGCAATGAAAGGGAGTCTCAATGACCTTTGACGCAGCAGTACTCGTACTGGAAGATGGCACACGCTATCTCGGACAGGCCTACGGCGCCCGCGGACAGCGACTCGGCGAAGTGGTGTTCGCGACCGGAATGACCGGCTACCAAGAGACGATTACCGACCCCAGTTATGCAGGCCAGATTGTCGTTATGACGGCGCCGCACATCGGCAACACCGGCGTCAACGACGAAGATTCAGAGTCGTCACGAATCTGGGTCTCCGGCTTTGTCGTCCGCGACGCCAGCCGTATCGTCTCAAACTTCCGTGCAAACGGATCCTTGGATGATCAGCTGACCGAGCAGAGCGTTGTGGGTATCAGCGGTGTCGATACTCGCGCAATCACCCGCCGCTTGCGCGATTCTGGCTCAATGCGTGGCGGCATCTTCTCGGGCACCGACGCGGAACTGAGCAACGACGAGCAGCTTGCACTTGTGCGGGATGCAGCCCAGATGGCAGGTCGCAGCCTGTCATCAGAGGTATCCACCCCAGTGGCGTACGTCGTAGCGTCGACTGTGGCGAGTATTGGCCGCCTGGCAGTTCTCGACCTCGGGGTCAAGACGTCGACGGTCAACTATCTCGCAGCACGTGGATTTGAGGTGCACGTTCTGCCTCAGACCGTGACATTCGACGAACTACTCGCGATCGACCCGGTCGCAGTCTTCTACTCGAATGGTCCCGGCGACCCCTCAGCATCCGATGCCCATGTTGCACTCCTCACTCAGGTGCTCAAGAAGGGGCTGCCATTCTTCGGCATTTGCTTCGGCAACCAACTGCTGGGTCGTGCCCTCGGCTATGGCACCTACAAGCTGCCCTTCGGCCACCGCGGAATCAACCAACCCGTCATCGACGTGCAGACCCTGCGTACAGAGATAACTTCCCACAACCACGGTTTCGCGGTTGACGCTCCAGTCGGCGAGATCAGCCAGTCACCCGCCGGTTTCGGGCGCGTTGAGGTAAGCCACGTTAACCTCAACGACAATGTCGTCGAGGGCCTCCGCGCGCTCGACATTCCTGCCTTCTCCGTGCAGTATCACCCCGAGGCGGCCGCTGGACCGCACGATGCCAACTACCTTTTCGACAGGTTCCGCGACCTTGTTCTCGAGAACGCAAAGGACAGCAAGTAATGCCCAAGAGACAAGATATTTCATCGATACTGGTTATCGGCTCTGGCCCGATCGTTATCGGTCAGGCAGCGGAGTTCGACTACTCAGGAACGCAAGCGTGCCGCGTATTGCGCGAGGAGGGCATCCGCGTCATCCTCGTCAACTCAAACCCGGCGACGATCATGACTGACCCTGACTTTGCTGATGCGACGTACATCGAACCCATCACTTGGGAGGTTATCGAGACAATCATTGCCAAGGAGCGTCCGGATGCCCTGTTGCCCACTCTCGGCGGTCAAACGGCCCTCAACGCGGCCATCGAGCTCGACGCTCACGGCATCCTTGAGAAGTACAACGTTGAACTAATCGGTGCCAATCTGGAAGCCATCAACAAGGGTGAGGACCGCCAGATCTTCAAGCAACTGGTGCTTGATTGCGGTGCGGATGTCGCAAAGTCTCACATTGCTACCACCGTTGCTGAGGCGGTCGACTTTGCTGAGGATCTCGGCTACCCGCTGGTAATTCGACCCTCGTTCACGATGGGCGGTCTCGGGTCTGGTTTCGCCTACACCCGCGAAGAACTCGTACGGATGGTGACCGACGGACTGCACCAGAGTCCCACCACTTCGGTACTTCTCGAAGAGAGCATTCTGGGCTGGAAAGAGTATGAGCTCGAGCTCATGCGCGACACCGCAGACAACACCGTGGTCGTGTGTTCGATCGAAAATGTGGATCCTGTCGGCGTTCACACCGGTGATTCGATCACGGTTGCTCCGGCGCTGACACTTACTGACCGCGAATATCAGAACCTGCGCAACATTGGCATCGACATTATTCGCGCGGTGGGCGTCGATACCGGCGGATGCAACATCCAGTTCGCGATCGACCCCGCCAATGGGCGCGTGATTGTCATTGAGATGAACCCGCGAGTGTCGCGCTCAAGCGCATTGGCATCGAAGGCGACAGGCTTCCCGATCGCGAAGATCGCGGCAAAGCTGGCGATCGGTTACCGACTCGACGAAATTCCGAACGACATCACGAAGGTCACGCCGGCAAGCTTCGAGCCAACTCTCGACTATGTCGTCGTGAAGGTTCCGCGCTTCGCGTTCGAAAAGTTCCCTGCAGCCGACACGCGCCTCACGACAACCATGAAGTCGGTTGGTGAGGCCATGGCGATCGGCCGCAACTACTCGACAGCGCTGCAGAAGGCGCTCCGCTCGCTCGAAAAACGCGACTCAAGCTTCCACTGGAACGGTGCCGTCGGTGACAAGACAGAATTGCTCGCGCTCTCGTCGATTGCCACTGATGGTCGCATCATCACTGTGCAGCAGGCGATGCGTGCCGGGGCGACAACCGAGGAGGTCTTCGACGCCACCAAGATTGATCCATGGTTCATCGATCAGATTGCGCTCATCAATGAAGTAGCGGCCGATATTGCCGATGCTCCAGCGCTGACTGCCGCGCTGCTGACCCACGCAAAAAATCACGGATTCAGCGATGTCCAGATCGCTGACATTCGTGGTCTCTCTGAAACCGAAGTTCGCGAACTGCGCTGGAGTCTTAACGTGCGGCCCGTATTCAAGACGGTCGACACGTGCGCGGGGGAGTTCCCTGCGCTAACGCCGTACCACTATTCAAGCTACGACTCCGAGACCGAGGTAGCGCCGAGCGACAAGCGGAAGGTCGTCATTCTGGGCTCCGGCCCGAACCGCATCGGTCAGGGTATTGAGTTTGACTACTCGTGCGTGCACGCGTCGTTCGCTCTCTCGGCTGCAGGCTACGAGACAATCATGATCAACTGCAACCCGGAGACTGTCTCGACTGACTATGACACGAGCGATCGTTTGTACTTTGAACCGCTTACACTCGAAGACGTGCTGGAGATCATCCACGCGGAGAGCACGAGCGGCGAACTTATGGGAGTCATTGTTCAGCTCGGTGGCCAGACCGCTCTTGGGCTTGCGCAGGGTTTGAAGGATGCTGGCGTTCCGATTCTCGGAACAACTCCGGAGGCAATCGACCTTGCCGAGGAACGCGGACTGTTCTCTGCGATTCTTGACAACGCTGGACTTCTCGCTCCCAAGAACGGCACCGCCACTAATCAAGCTGAAGCGACCGAGATCGCCGAGAACATCGGGTATCCGGTGCTCGTTCGTCCTTCACACGTTCTCGGTGGCCGCGGCATGGAGATCGTCTACGACACCGAGGCTCTCGCTGACTACTTTGCTCGGGTTCGCGATGTCGTGATCATTTCCGAAACGTCGCCGCTTCTGGTCGACCGTTTCTTGGATGACGCAATCGAGATCGATATCGACGCTCTCTACGACGGTACCGAGTTGTATGTTGGCGGAATCATGGAGCACATCGAGGAGGCCGGTATCCATTCCGGCGACTCGGCATGCACCCTTCCTCCGGTAACGCTGGGGCGAGATGTGCTCAAGCGTGTCCGCGAGGCGACACTGGCAATCGCCGAGGGGGTCGGAGTGCGTGGCCTGCTGAACGTGCAGTTCGCGATTGGCCAGGGCATCCTCTACGTGCTCGAAGCCAACCCGCGCGCTAGTCGCACTGTGCCGTTCGTGTCGAAGGCCCTCGGTATCCCGCTGGCGAAGGCTGCTGCGCTTGTGATGGTGGGCTCCAGCATCCGTTCGCTCGTTGATAGTGGGCTACTTCCCATTCTTGATGGTTCGAACGTGCCAGCGACATCGCCCGTATCGGTTAAAGAGGCTGTGCTTCCGTTCAAGCGTTTCCGCACCGTTGAGGGCAACGTTGTCGACTCGGTTCTTGGCCCGGAGATGCGCTCCACTGGCGAAGTCATGGGCATCGATTCCAACTTCCCGAAAGCGTTCGCAAAAAGTCAAGAAGCTGCGTACGGCGGTTTGCCCGATAGTGGCACCGTATTTGTTTCGGTTGCTGACCGTGACAAGCGTGCGGTGATCCTGCCGGTTTTGCGCCTCAGTCAGCTAGGATTCACCATCCTCGCCACAGACGGAACGGCCGAGATTTTGGCTCGCAACGGCATTGAAGCTCACGTGGTCCGCAAGTACTTTATGGGCCAAGAGGTCGATGCTGACGAGCCGTCGATTGTTGAGCTCATCAACGAAGGCAAGGTGGATGTTGTCATCAATACGCCGAGTGGACGAAGCGCTCGTGCGGATGGCTACGAAATTCGCACAGCGACCGTGGCGGCGGACAAGCCAATCTTTACGACCATCGCGCAACTCGCCGCCGCCGTGGCATCGTTCGAAGCGATTCGAGATGGCTTCGATGTGCGGTCGCTTCAGGATTACGCGCTTGATCGTGCAGCGGAACTCGAGAAGGTAGCAAACAATGCCTAGTTTTGCGTCCCGACTAGCCGCCACCTTTGAGGAGTATGGCGGCGTCTGTATGGGCATCGACCCGCATCCTTTCTTGCTCGAAAGTTGGGGACTATCTAACGACGTTCACGGTGTTCGCGAATTCACGTTGCGTGCAGTGGATGCCGCAGCAGGCAACGTAGGAATGATCAAGCCGCAGGTGGCCTTCTTCGAACGCTTCGGTTCTGCCGGGTATGCGGTGCTCGAGGAGTCGTTCGCCTTGGCGCGTTCGGCAGGACTGCTGGTGATCGCGGATGTGAAGCGCGGCGATCTTTCGTCGTCTGTTGAGGCCTATGGTCAGGCTTGGCTCACGCCGGGATCGCCATTGGAAGCGGATGCAATGACTGCGGTTGCGTATCAGGGTGTGTCGGAGTTATCCGGGCCCGTGGAACTCGCGAGAGCGTCAGGCAAGGGCATTTTTGTCCTTGCGGCCACCTCGAATGCTTCGGCCTACAGCATCCAGTCTGCGCGTATTGTTGAGGGCGAACACGAGGGTGCCACGGTGGCGGCAAGCATTGTTCGTGATGTTCGTGCCCTGAATTCAGAGGTCGGCCTCGGGTCGTTTGGTGTGGTTGTCGGTGCCACAGTAAATGTTGCTGACTTTGGCATGCGCGGTGAAGAATTGATTGACCTGCCGGTATTGGCGCCGGGATTCGGCGCGCAGGGAGCCCAGGTCGAGCAGGCGCGCGAGTTATACGGTGCCGCTGTTGCGAACACGATTGTCACCGTGTCGCGAAGCGTTCTCCAAGAGGGATCGAGCCAGATTCCGTCGGAACTGCGTTCTTTGCGCGAACAACTCCGTGAGCAGGTGCGCTGATGGGTCCTCGTCCGGAGCCCCCAGAGGTTGATCGTGCTGCTGCGTCACGTGCTGCGGTAGCCGCTCGCCGCGCTCGAGCTTCCGTCAAACGTGAAGTCGCTGAGCGCGCACGAACCGCGTTGAGCGTTGCGCGCACGGGGTGGTCGACTCCCGAAAGCCCTGAAGCACGATTGTTGGTGCGCGAACTTTTGCTCAGTGTGCCATCCCTCGGCCCGACCAGAGTAGAAAGTATCATGGATGAGCTCGCGATTGCGGAGCGCAAACGCGTTGGCGGCCTGGGTTCGAAGCAACGTGATCGACTTGCCGCGTACCTTGCGGATCGCCAGGGCCCTGAGCCGACACGCCTCGTGGTGCTAGCTGGCCCGACTGCAGTTGGCAAAGGAACGGTTTCGAGCTACATCCGGGAGAATCATCCGGATGTCTTGCTCAGCGTTTCTGCGACAACGCGAAAACCTCGACCGGGGGAGATCGACGGAGTTCACTACTATTTCGTCAGTGACGACCGGTTCGATGAGATGATCGCCGACAATGAGTTGCTTGAATGGGCTGTGGTGCACAATTCTTACCGGTACGGCACGCCACGCCCGCCGATCGATGCTGCTCTTGCAGAAGGCAAACGCGTTTTGCTCGAGATCGACCTGCAAGGTGCGCGCTCCGTACGCAGCGTAATGCCCGAAGCTCTATTGGTGTTCTTGTTGCCGCCAACGTGGGAAGAATTGGTGCGTCGATTGATCGGTCGTGGCACCGAAGATGCTGCCGAACAGGCTCGCAGATTAGAGACCGCAAAGGTCGAATTGGCGGCTCAAGAAGAGTTCGATGTGAAGGTCGTGAACACAGAAGTAAGCCGAGCGGCTCAAGAAGTCGTAGAATTGATGGATGCGCCCGCTGGCGCGACCACTTCCGACTCCAAGGAGCACTCCAATGGCTGACAAGAACTCGGGCATCATTGATCCCCCCATCGACGAACTGTTGACGAAGGTCGACTCGAAGTACCAGCTCGTAATCTTTGCATCCAAGCGGGCTCGGCAGATCAACGACTACTACGCAGACCTCCACGAGGGAAGCCTGTTCGACAACGTCGGACCACTCGTTGACTCGACGATTGAAGACAAGCCACTCTCCGTTGCTCTTCGCGAGATCAACGAAAACAAGCTCGAGCTCAAGCGACTCAGCGGCGAATAGAACCAACTTCGGTGACCGCGCTCAACGTAGTTGTCGGCATTTCTGGCGGAATCGCTGCCTACAAGGCGGTTACCGTTGTGCGCCAACTCGTGCTCGCGGGGCACGACGTTCACGTCGTCGCTACGAGCAACGCTCTGCGTTTTATCGGCTTGCCGACGCTTGAGGCAGTGAGCCGCAACCCGGTCAACACCGATATTTACGAGGGTGTTGATGAGGTTCGCCACGTCGCGGTCGGAAAGGCTGCCAACCTCATCATCGTTGCTCCCGCGACCGCTAACACGATAGCCAAAATGGCGACTGGCCAAGCAAGCGACTTTCTGGGCAACACAATTTTGGCGAGCAGTGCGCCTATTCTGATTGCTCCCGCGATGCACACCGAAATGTGGCAGAACGTGGCCACCGTGGCCAATATTGAGACGCTACGGTCCCGTGGCATCCAGATTATTGGCCCAGAGTCAGGTCCGTTAACGGGCCGTGACAGTGGCCCAGGTCGGATGTCTGAGCCGAGCGATATTGTTGCCGCCGCACTAAACATGGTGGCCTCCGCTCGCGATCTTGCTGGCCGCACGGTACTGGTCACCGCGGGTGGCACCCGTGAGCCTCTTGATCCTGTGCGATTTATCGGCAATCGTTCGAGCGGAAAGCAAGGTGTTGCTGTCGCGACTGCTGCTGCCGCGCGTGGCGCATCGGTGATTCTGATCGGTGCCAACCTTGAGGTTCCGGCACCAGCAGGCGTTCGGGTTGTCGAAGTGAGCACCACGCTTGAGCTGCAAAAGGCAGTCGTGGCTGAATCAGCCTCAGCAGATCTCGTAGTTATGGCCGCTGCCGTTGCCGACTATCGGCCGGCAGAGACTGCGCAAACCAAGATCAAGAAGCGCAGCGATTCGAGCACGCTTGAGCTTCGGCTCGAAGAGAACCCCGACATCCTGCGTGGGCTGTCGACGAACCGTTCGCGCGATCAGGTGATTGTGGGGTTCGCGGCAGAGACTGAACCCGACGACGATGTGCTTCTGCAGCTAGGTCGCGCCAAGATCTCACGCAAGGGCTGTGATTTTCTTGTTCTCAACCGTGTGGGCTGGACCGAAGGCTTCGCCTCGGACCGTAACACTGTCGTCGTGATTGACACGGCCGGAGATAGAGTGGGCGAGGCAAGCGGAAGCAAGTTGTCGGTGGCCCACCGCATTCTGGATCTTGTGTTCGCAGCCCGCTGACATCCATTCATCACTACCGGAGACGGCTTATGACTTCGCCCCTGCGCACCTTCACCTCGGAGTCTGTTACCGAGGGACACCCCGACAAGATCTGCGATCAGATCAGTGACAGCATCTTGGATGCTCTGCTTGAGGAAGACCCCCATGCGCGCGTTGCGGTAGAGACTCTCGTCACCACCGGTCTTGTCCATGTTGCTGGCGAGGTTACGACATCTGGTTATGCCGACATTCCCGCTATCGTTCGGGATCGTATTTCTGAGATCGGGTACAACTCCTCGGCTGTCGGCTTTGATGGCCGGTCATGTGGTGTGTCGATTTCTATTGGTGCGCAGTCACCAGACATCGCGCAGGGCGTTGACGTTGCGCTGGAGACCCGTGAGGGACACTCCAGCGACAAGCTTGACGTTCTCGGTGCCGGTGATCAGGGCGTGATGTTTGGTTACGCGACGAACGAAACTCCTCAGCTGATGCCAGCACCGGTGTGGTTTGCGCATCGGATGGCAGAACGACTCGCTGAGGTTCGCAAGCTTGGTCTGGTCGACTATTTGCGCCCCGATGGCAAAACTCAGGTCACGGTCGGGTATGAGGGCTCAGTTCCGCGCAGTATTGAGACTGTTGTCTTGTCGACCCAACATTCACCCCATATCTCGACCCCACAATTGCGTGACGAGATCGAAGAGCTCGTGGTTCGTCCGATCGTCGAGAGCTCGGGCCTTGATCTGTCGAACCTGCAAGCCATTGTGAATCCGAGCGGTCGCTTCGAAATTGGCGGCCCGCAGGGCGACGCTGGAGTCACTGGGCGCAAGGTTATTGTCGACACCTACGGTGGAGCATCCCGTCACGGCGGTGGCGCATTCAGCGGCAAAGACCCATCGAAGGTTGACCGTTCGGCTACGTATGCCATGCGGTGGGTCGCAAAGAACGCTGTGGCTGCGGGGCTTGCCGATCGCCTCGAAATCCAAATCGCGTACGCAATCGGTCGCGCTGCACCGGTGAGCCTCTATGTGGAAACTTTCGGCACGGGACACGTTTCCGACGAAGCCATTCTGGGCGCGATTCATGAGGTGTTCGATCTACGACCCGGAGCCATCATCCGCGATTTAGATCTTTTGCGCCCCATCTATGCGAAGACAGCCACCTATGGTCATTTCGGTCGTGACTTGCCCGAGTTCACCTGGGAACGACTCGACCGCGTTGAGGCTCTTCGCAGGGCCGCTGGACTCTAGAGATGACGGAAGCATCCATCGCACGGGTGCTCATTGACTCACCGCTGCCGCAACTCGACAGGCTTTTCGACTACGCCATTCCTGAAAAGCTTCGTGGTGAAGCGCGGGCCGGCGTGCGGGTCAAAGCTCCGCTGAAGACTCTCGGCCGCCTAGTCGAGGGATGGATCGTCGAACTTACCGACACGGTGGGCTTCGCAGGCAAGCTGAGCGAGCTCGATTCGGTTATCTCTCCTTTCCCTGTGCTCGCTCCAGAAATCTGGACGCTTGCTCGCACTGCGGCAGATCGCGCCGCGGGCAATGCCGCGGATGTGTTGCGTCTCGGAATCCCCAAGAGACACGCTCGGGCCGAGAAGTCTCTTCCCGGCACCACGTCGACGTCACCGGTGCATCTAGGTTCACCGCTAACGGTCAGCTATTTCGATGCGGGCTCCGTCACCACCCTTCTCGCGGAGAACAGGCGGGCGGCAATGTCCGCTCCGACTGGAGTTGTTGAAGTCTCGCCGGGCAAATGGGTCGGTCGATGGGCGGTAACCATGGCTGAGTTAGCTTCCCAGACCCTTGCTCGCGGATCGACAGCAATTCTTGCCACGCCCGACTTTCGGGATCAGGAACAACTCGAAGCCGCAGTAGCCGCGCTCATCCCGGAGGATCGAACTCTTCGTCTCGATGCACGCCAGAGCGTCCAGCGTCGCTATGGAAACTTCTTGCGAACGCACGATGGCACTGCATACGTAATCATCGGCAACAGGTCGGCCGTCTACGCCCCAGCGACGCAGTTGGGCCTCATCGCGGTCTGGGACGACGGCGATTCGCTGTATAGCGAGAACCTCTCGCCATACATCCACACGCGAGACGCTGCATTGCTCCGCCAAGAGCAACAGAAGTGCGCGCTCGTATTCATGAGCCATTCACGCAGCACAGAAGTGCAGCGTCTTGTTGAGGTCGGATGGCTTGCCGCTATGAGTCCGGGAGGGATTCGTCCGCCGAAGGTCATACCGTCCGCCAATCAGGTCAGCCAGGATCGGCTTGCCGCAATTGCCCGCATCCCGTCGTCAGCCTGGAAGGCAGCGCGAGCAGGTCTCGATGAAGGCCCAGTTCTCGTACAGGTATCGCGTCCCGGTTATGCGCCACGACTTGCGTGTGCCGATTGTGCGCATACGGCGCGCTGTACAACCTGTGCCGGACCGCTTGCGCAACGCTCCGCATCCTCGACACCGAGCTGTGTTTGGTGTGGAGCCTTGGCGGTGAAGTGGCAGTGTCGTGAATGTGACGGCACTCGTCTTCGGATGGTCGGTTCGGGCAGCGCCCGCACTGCCGATGAACTGGGTCGCGCTTTCCCGGGATATCGCGTAATCGTCGCCGACGGAGATCATCAGGTCACTACAGTCTCATCGGAGCCGTCCCTCGTGATTGCAACACGGGGTGCGGAACCTGTCGCAGCGGGTGGCTATCGTGCGGTGCTTCTGCTTGACGGTGCGGGCATGCTGACCCGTGAAAGTTTGCGTGTGTCTGAGGATTGTCTCCGCTGGTGGTCGAATGCGATTGCGTTGGCGGCTGACGGTGCGCCAGCGGTGATCGTTGGTGTGGGCGGATCTCTTGCGACGGCGCTCGTCACATGGCGTCAGGAAGATTTTGCCAGCACTGAGCTTGCCGACCGCCGAGAGCTGCGGTTTCCGCCGGCAATCCGTGTCGCCACGCTCACCGGCAAGGTCGCACTTATCACGGATGCGCTTCAGCGGTTGCCAGTTGAGCCGCTGGATGTATTGGGCCCCGTAGATCTTCCCGATGGTGTCGTTCGAACGATAATCCGGTTCGACTACAAAGCTGGTGCGGCAGTCGCAGAACAGCTCAAGGCACTGGTCGTTGCAGCGACGACGGTGTCGCGGAGCAACCGCAAACCCGGAATGCCGAGAGCCAGTCAGCCGGCGCCGGGCTTGCGTGTTCACCTTGACGATCTTGAGCCCTTTGTCGATCTGTAGACGCGCTGTGCGAACCCGGACGCAATTTCGCGAGAGAATTGGGGAATGACTTCCTTGCGACTTCTCTTTGCCGGTAGCCCCGAGGTAGCTCTTCCCAGTCTCGACGCACTGCTGGAGAGTCATCACGACGTCGTCGGAGTGCTCACGCGCACCGATTCTGCTCAGGGTCGCCGCCGAGTGATGACTCCCACTCCCGTTGCCGCGCGAGCTGAGCAAGCCGGTCGTGAAATCATTCGGGCAAACCGTGTCGATGACGCGGCTAGTGAGGCGATCGATGCTCTCTCTGTTGATCTTGGAGTGATCGTCGCGTACGGCGGGCTAGTCCCGAAACGCGTGCTCGCCATCCCGCGCCTGGGCTGGATAAACCTCCACTTTTCCCTGCTGCCACGGTGGCGCGGAGCAGCACCAGTTCAACGATCCATCATGGCCGGGGACATGGTCACTGGCGCTACTGTTTTTCAACTCGTGGAAGAGCTCGATGCGGGCGACATTTTCGCCACAATGACGGCGCCGATCGGGGCTCAGCAGACGGCAGGAGCGCTACTGAAGCAACTCTCCTTCTCTGGCGCAGGCCTGCTTTCAGGGGTGGTCGATTCGTTGGCCGAGGGAAGCGCGCGGGCCGTGCCGCAGTCGGGAGAAGTCACCCTTGCGCCAAAACTATCCCTCGATGACGGTAATATCGACTGGTCTCAGCCGGCGTTAGAGGTACACAATCAGATCCGGGGCGTCACACCTGAGCCCGGTGCATCGACACAGGTCGCTGGCAAGAGACTCAAAGTTCTTGAGGCAGCGATTGCGCGCGAAACACCTGCCCTCCCTGTCGGGCGTATCGACTTCGTCAGCAAAAAGGTCTTTGTCGGCACCGCAACAGAACCAATCGAGCTTCTTCGGGTGCACCCTGAAGGGCGGAATGCAATGGATGCCGCAGCCTGGTGGCGCGGCCTGAATTCAGAATCAGAGGTGGTGGCTTCGTGAGCTACGCACAGTCAGCCCGGCGAGTCGCGCTCGATGTCATCATGGCGGTGCGCGAGTCGGATGCCTACGCCAATCTGCTCCTTCCTGTGCATCTTGAGCGCGCGAAACTGTCGACGGCTGATGCTGGCCTAGCGACTGAGCTCACCTATGGAACCCTGCGTATGCAGGGCTACTACGATGCTGTGATTGAGCAGGCGGCCGGACGCGCAGTTTCGAAGATCGATCCTCCAGTGCTTGACGTTTTGCGGCTCGCGACGCATCAATTGTTGTCGATGCGTGTTCCCTCGCATGCCGCTGTCGACGAGTCAGTTCGTTTGGCGAAGACGATCGGCTCACGCTCGGCAGTGGGATTCGTGAACGCTGTTTTGCGCGCAATCACGAAGCATGAACCTGAGGTGTGGCGCGAGCGTGTCATTGGTGCCGCAGGCTCGGGCGAAGAGGCCCTTGCGCTGGGGTATTCGCATCCGCTCTGGGTGGCGCGGGCATTCCGGCAAGTTTTGGTCGCCGAGGGTCGTGAAGCTGAGCTTGAGAGCCTGTTGGCCGCAGACAATGTTCCAGCCCGCGTTTCTGTTGCCGCCCTACCGGGGTTCGCGGATGCCACACAGATCGATGTGACTCGTGCCGAGTATTCGCCGATCGGTGGCACCCTTCGCGAGGGCGATCCCGGCAAGAACGCAGCAGTTGCTTCGGGACGTGCCCGCGTTCAAGATGAGGGCTCGCAGTTGGCGGCGTTGGCGTTGAGCCGAGCTCGTCCGATTGTGGCGGGGGAGTCGTGGCTCGACATGTGCGCTGGGCCCGGAGGTAAAGCTGCGCTTCTTGCTGCCGAAGCGCTCATAGGAGGCGCTCAGCTGACGGCCAATGAACTCATTCCTGCTCGCGCGAAGCTCGTGCGCAATGCTCTCGCTGTGTTTGATTCCCCTCCCGAGGTTTGGGAGAAAGATGGCGTCGAGATCGGCAACGAGCATCCGGAGGAGTTCGATCGAATCCTGCTTGATGCGCCCTGCACAGGCTTGGGAGCACTGCGCCGTCGCCCCGAGGCGCGCTGGCGTAAGCAGCCGAGTGATGTGGCACAGCTTGGTGCACTGCAGACGGCGCTGCTTCGCTCCGCATTGGATGCGCTCAAGCCGGGTGGGGTAGTCGCCTACGTCACGTGCTCTCCACATGCTGCCGAAACTAAGGCGATCGTAGGTTCAGTTCTTCGCAAGGTTGCCGGCGTCTCCAAAATGGACACGCCAGCGGTACTGAGAGAAATCGCCGTGCACGAACTCGACATGCCGGAAGCGAGCCACGTGCAGTTGTGGCCACATCGCCACGGCACCGATGCAATGTTCATTCAGCTGCTCGTGAAGGCTGACTCCTAGATAGGCTCACGGTATGTCTGTACGCATTAGCCCCAGTATTCTCGCTGCCGATTTCGTGAATCTCGAACGTGATATTTCGCGGATCTCGAACGCTGATCTCGTGCATGTCGATATCATGGACAACCACTTCGTTCCCAACCTCACGTTCGGGTTGCAGATGACGGAACGCATTCAGCAGGTCTCTCCGATTCCCCTTGATGTGCACCTCATGATCGACAATCCGGAACGCTGGGCTCCGCAATACGCCGACTTGGGTGCGTTCGCGGTCACTTTTCATGCCGAAGCAGCGACAGATGCTGTTGCGCTGGCCCGCACACTGCGGTCACAGGGCACTCGCGCAGGTATCGCGGTGAAGCCAGGCACGGCAATCGAGCCGTATCTTGAACTGCTGGAAGAGTTTGATCAGGTGCTGGTCATGACCGTCGAGCCCGGGTTCGGCGGCCAGAGTTTCATGGAAGAAACGATGCCGAAGCTTCGCCAACTCCGCGAGCTAGTCGACAAACGAGGGCTAGATGTGTGGCTCGAGGTCGATGGGGGTGTTGACGATCGTACGATCGAGATCGCAGCGGCGGCCGGCGCCGACACATTTGTCGCGGGTTCGTCCGTCTACCGTGGAGCTGATCCTTCTCTTCGAGTCACCGATTTGCGCGAACGCGCGAGCGCTCACCGTCATTAGTCAGCTCGCAGCTATCTCGTCTGGTTGACTAGTCACATGAGCGATTCAGGAAAAACAAAGCCAGAGGTCGAGTTCTACGAGGGCCCAGCGCCCACTGAACTCGTCATTATCGATATTGAAGAAGGAACCGGAGCGGAAGCATCCGCCGGCGCAACCGTTGACGTTCACTATTTGGGCGTGGATTTCGAGTCGGGCGAAGAGTTCGACTCCTCCTGGAGCCGGGGGCAGTCCATCAACTTCCCCCTCACCTCGCTCATCAGCGGGTGGCAAGAAGGCATCCCGGGCATGAAGGTTGGCGGACGTCGTCAACTCATTTGCCCGCCTCACCTGGCCTACGGACCGGCAGGCGGAGGGCACCAGTTGTCTGGTCGCACCTTGACCTTCGTGATCGATCTTCTCGGTACGAACTAGGCAGGCGTTAGCTTCGTGTAAAACGGCGAGGGACCGCCCTTCGGGGCGGTACCCTTGACGTGTGAAAGACTTCGACGCACTTTTTGCAGAACTGAGCCGCAAAGCGATAGACCGCCCGGCAGACTCAGGTTCGGTTGCCCTGCTCGATGCTGGGGTGCACTCGATTGGCAAGAAGATCGTCGAGGAGGCCGCCGAAGTATGGATGGCCGCCGAGTTTCAATCTGACGAAGAAACTGCAGAAGAAATTTCGCAGCTTATTTACCACCTTCAGGTTCTGATGGTCGCCAAGGGGCTAACTCCCGAGGACGTGTGGCGACATCTGTGACGCCAACACCCACCCTTTTCGCGCGAACTGACTGAGAGTTGACATGTTAAGAGTTGCAGTGCCCAATAAGGGTTCACTGAGCGATACCGCCTCTGAAATGCTCTATGAGGCCGGCTATGCTGGTCGGCGGGATCCCCGCGCACTGAACGTGCGTGATGAACGCAATGATGTTGAATTCTTCTACCTTCGTCCCCGAGACATCGCTACCTACGTTGGCTCGGGCGCGCTTGATGTCGGGATCACCGGTCGGGATTTGCTCCTCGATTCCCAATCGCCCGCGGTGGAGATTTCGAGCCTCGATTTTGGGGGATCGACCTTTCGCTTTGCGGGCACCCCGGGGCGCTTCACCGAACTCGCTGACCTCAACGGTGTGCGGGTGGCAACGAGCTATGCAGGACTAGTTGGCGCGTTTCTCGAGCGCAACGGCGTAAAGGCCACGCTCGTCAGCCTGGATGGTGCGGTTGAGTCCGCGATCCGACTCGGCGTTGCGGATGCCGTGGCCGACGTGGTGTCGACAGGGTCAACTCTCCGCGCACAGGGCCTCGAAATTTTCGGCCCTGTCATCCTCGATTCCACGGCCGTACTCATTAGCTCGGGCACCGCAGCCCGAGACGGCGTCGCCACCCTTCAGCGCCGGCTGCAGGGTGTTCTTGTTGCTCGCCAGTTTGTGTTGATCGACTACGACATCCCAGTTCGCCTCCTTGAGGCAGCAACGAAAGTGACTCCCGGAATCGAAAGCCCGACTGTTTCGCCACTGCAAGATCCGGAGTGGGTCGCCGTGCGATCGATGGTTCGTCGCACCGACACCAACCACGTCATGGACGAGCTCTACGCCGTTGGCGCACGTGCAATTCTCGTCAGCACAATTCACGCAGCGAGAATCTAGTCGTGGCTGTCGCTGTTCGGGTCATTCCGTGCCTCGACGTCGCTGACGGTCGCGTCGTCAAGGGCGTCAACTTCAAGGATCTTCGTGATGCGGGCGACCCCGTTGGATTAGCTCGTATGTACTACGAGCAGGGTGCCGATGAAATTACCTTCCTTGACGTCACCGCGACCGTCGAGGATCGCGCAACGATGTACGACGTCGTGCGCTCGGCCGCAGAACAGATCTTTATCCCCTTGACGGTTGGCGGCGGAGTCCGCGAACCCGACGACGTCTCTAAGCTGCTCGCCCACGGCGCGGATAAAGTTGGGGTCAACAGCGCGGCACTCGCACGACCGCAACTCATCGACGACATTGCTCAACGGTTTGGTGCTCAAGTTCTGGTACTGAGCCTCGATATCAAGCGGCGCGGCGATGGCTGGATCGTCACTACCCACGGCGGTCGCACAGAAACCGACCGCGATGCGCTCGAATGGGCGAAAGAAGCGATGGAACGCGGCGCAGGGGAACTTCTCGTCAACTCGATTGATGCAGACGGAACCAAGCAGGGTTTCGACCTCGAACTAGTCTCGGCGATCAGCGAGTTTGCCACCGTGCCTATCATCGCCAGTGGCGGCGCAGGTGCGGTTGAGCATTTTGCGCCAGCAATCGCGGCCGGCGCGGATGCCGTGCTCGCCGCCTCCGTATTCCACAGCCGTCAACTGACAGTTGGCGAAGTCAAAGAGTCCCTTCGAAGTCATGGATTGGTTACGCGATGAGCGACGAACTCACCCTTGCAACGATTAGCGATGTTCTTGAGCGGGCACAGTTTGCGTCGGATGGTTTGCTTCCGGCGATCATTCAGCAGTGGGACACCAAGGAGGTGCTCATGTTGGGCTACATGAACGCTGAAGCACTCACCAGAACGCTGACGGAAGGCCGAGTTACCTTCTACAGCCGGAGCCGCCAAGAACTGTGGCGCAAGGGCGACACCAGTGGGCACCGCCAGTATGTGCGAACGGCCGCTTTGGACTGCGATCGCGATGCTCTACTCGTGGGCGTCGAACAGGTTGGGCCAGCGTGCCATACGGGTGCTCACTCCTGCTTCGAGGTTGACCCGCTCGTTCCGCTTCAGGGGTTCTCCCATGAATAGCACCACAGATCACGCGGAGTTCGAGCAACTTGTTTCAGCAGGCAATCGCGTCATTCCGGTCATCCGCCAAGTATTTGCGGACGGTGAGACACCCGTCGGCATTTATCGCAAGCTCGCTCAAGCCAAGCCAGGAACATTTCTTCTCGAGTCGGCAGGGCAGGGCGGCATCTGGTCGCGTTTCTCGTTTGTGGGAGTCGCCAGCTTTGGCGTGCTCACACACCGCGAAGACAGCGTTGAGTGGATCGACTACGGACTATCGCGAGAGAGAGTGCTCGGCGACGACTGCCCAACGGCACCGCTAGACGCGCTTGCGCACCTCAACGAACGGTGGAAGACCCCGAGGGTTGCTGGTCATCCGCCTCTCACCGGAGGGCTCGTCGGCTTTATCGGCTGGGAGGCAGTCCGTCAGCTGGAGGACTTGCCGGATGCTCCGCCTGCTGACTTTGACGTTCCGAGTCAGGCACTGAGTTTCGTCTCCGATCTCGTGGTTCTCGATCATCGCAATGGCACGGTGTTGCTTATTTCGACTACGCTCAATGACGGAAATCTCGACGCCGCCACGATGTGGACAGAGGCACAGTCGCGACTGGATGTGCTGCAGGCGGGGCTGGCCCGACCAACCGAGGCCTTTTTGGCTGACGTCGATATTGAGATCGAACCATTACCAATCGCGCGCACTACGCCAGAGCAATACGCGGATGCCATCGCGCGCTCTAAGGAGTTCATCCGTGATGGCGATGTCTTCCAGGTTGTAATTTCGCAGCGTTTCGATCACGAACTCAGCGCGAGCCCACTCGACGTCTATCGCGTACTCCGAACGCTCAACCCCTCGCCGTACATGTATCTGCTGTCGCTTGTCGACGTCGATGGTCGCCCGTATTCGATTGTCGGGGCAAGCCCCGAGGCGCTCGTTAAGGTTTCGCAGAAACGTGTGCACATGCATCCGATTGCCGGATCGCGCCCCCGTGGCGTCGATACCGAGCACGATCTCGAACTGGCCGAAGAGCTGCTCGCCGACACTAAAGAGCGTGCAGAACACCTTATGCTCGTCGATTTAGCTCGTAACGATCTCCTTAAGGTCTGCACACCAGGAACGGTTGCTGTGACTGAGTTCATGCAGGTGGAGAGGTTCAGCCATATCATGCACCTGGTGTCGTCAGTAGAGGGCGATCTCTTGCCTGCTGCATCAGCTGTGGATGTGTTCCGTGCGACCTTCCCGGCAGGGACTCTCTCCGGGGCGCCCAAGCCTCGTGCTCTCGAGATTATCGATGAACTCGAACCTGCTCAGCGCGGTGTTTACGGGGGAGTTGTTGGTTACTTCGACTTCGCCGGCGATGCTGACTTAGCAATCGCGATCCGCACTGTCACCATCGTGGATGGAGTGGCGCGCGTGCAGGCGGGCGCTGGACTAGTAGCCGATTCCGACCCCGCAGCGGAGCACCAAGAGGCTAAGAACAAAGCTGCCGCTCCGCTCCGCGCGGTTGCGGTAGCGAACGCGATGCGGCGGCTGACGTCATGATTTTTAAGCGTTCACGGCTTATTGTGCTGGCTGGCCTTGTGCTCCTCGGTGCAACAGTGATGCTGTCATGGACGCAGACGTGGTTCACGATCGTCGTCAACGACGGCACCGCCGTTGACGTTCTCGGCAGCGATGCTGTCGGGTCGCTTGCGGCCCTTGCGCTAGCTGTGTTTGCACTGGTCGCTGCGCTCAGTTTGTCCTCGGTAATAGTGCGCAGAGTTCTTGGCGTTGTCGCTGCGGGCGTCGGCGGCGCGGTCATTCTTGTCACCCAGTCGGCGTTGGAAGACCCGCTGCGAGCATCCAGCTCGCTGATTACCGAGGCCACAGGAATCAGTGGCGCGCAGTCACTTCGTGGGCTGGTTGACGTTGTCAGCGTCAGCGGGTGGCCTGTACCCGCGATCGTTGGCGGTGGACTGATCGTTGTCATCGGGCTGTTTGCGACATTTTCGGCCCATCGTTGGCCAGTTGCGACCAAGAAGTATGATCGCGCGACGACGGTAGTAGCCGACGATCCCGCCTCGCAATGGGATGCTCAGAGCAGAGGAATCGATCCAACCGCCGACTGAGTGGCGCAACTGCGGGCGTTACTCCCGCTAGAATTTAAGATCAGCAAAGAATGGAGCCTGATGAGTACTGATACTGACCCCGGCCATGGAAATTCTCCGGCAGCATGGACCGCCGTGGTCATCATGTTGGTCGCGTTCGTAATCGGAACCTTCGCCTTCTGGTTCGTTGTGCCGTGGCTAGTATTTGCCTCGGCTGGCCTCGTCGTCGTGGGATTGATTGTCGGTTTGGTGCTGAGCAAGCTTGGCTACGGCGTCGGTGGCGACAAGCTCACCGCCGAGCCCCACAACTAGAGTGCTCTCCGACTTAGTCGACGGCGCGCTCGAAGATGCCGCCGTTCGTCGTGAATCAGTCAGCCTCGTCGATATAGAGCGGGCCGCTTCTGAAGCCCTTCCCGCTCTAGATGCCCTTGAGGCTCTGTCGCCGCGGGAATGCGTGCACATCATTGCCGAAGTCAAGCGATCGAGCCCCTCGAGGGGTGCTCTCGCCGAGATCAGCGATCCTGCATCGCTCGCGTTGTCTTACCAAACCGGTGGGGCGAGCGCAATCAGCGTCCTCACTGAGCAGCGTCGGTTTGGCGGTTCGCTTGAGGACCTCATTAGCGTGAAGTCGGTTGTTCGCCTTCCTGTGCTGCGCAAAGATTTTATTGCTGAGCCGTACCAGGTTTTCGAGGCTCGCGCTGCGGGTGCAGATCTTGTACTGCTTATCGTCGCGGCGCTCGATCAACGCACTCTCTCGACGCTGTATAACTTGATCATTGAGCTCGGCATGACTCCGCTGGTGGAAACTCATTCTGCTGACGAGGTTTCTCGCGCTCTGGATGTCGGAGCAAGCTTGGTGGGCGTCAACGCGCGAAACCTGAGCACCTTCGAACTCGACCAAAACCTGTTTGGTGAACTAGCCGATCAGATCCCTAGCGGTGTAATCCGCATTGCGGAATCGGCCGTGAAGTCTGCGGCTGATGTCGCCCACTATCGGAAGGCAGGCGCCGACGTGGTTCTCGTAGGCGAAGCACTCGTCACTGGTGACCCTATTGCCACCCTTCAAGAATTTTTGGACTGCTGATGCTGAGAGATGAACTGGGCCCATATTTCGGAGAGTTCGGTGGACGCTTTGTTCCCGAATCGCTGATCGCTGCTCTTGATGAGCTCGACGCCGCATACAACGAAGCTAAAAACGATCCCTCGTTCCAAGCGGAACTCGCGGAACTCCATCGGAGCTACACCGGTCGACCGTCCATCATTACCGAGGTTCCGCGCTTTGCGGAACACGCTGGTGGGGCGCGCATCATCCTTAAACGCGAAGATCTCAACCACACCGGCTCTCACAAGATCAACAACGTTCTCGGTCAGGCGCTGCTCGCCCGCCGTCTCGGCAAGACTCGTTTGATCGCTGAGACTGGCGCAGGTCAACACGGTGTTGCCACCGCTACGGCTGCTGCACTCTTCGGCATGTCCTGCGTCGTTTACATGGGCGAGGTGGATACCGAGCGCCAGGCCTTGAACGTCGCTCGAATGCGTCTTCTCGGCGCCGAGGTTATTCCCGTGACGGCTGGGTCGCGCACTCTCAAGGACGCAATCAACGAAGCGCTGCGCGACTGGGTCGCCGATGTTGAAGACACTCACTACCTCCTGGGCACCGTTGCTGGCCCGCATCCGTTCCCTGTCATGGTGCGCGACTTTCACAAGGTCATCGGTGACGAAGCTCGCGAGCAGGTTCTCACGCTCACTGGTGCGCTTCCGACGGCGATTGCTGCGTGTGTTGGCGGCGGCAGCAATGCGATGGGAATCTTTCACGCGTTCCTTGACGATCCCGATGTTGCGCTCTACGGTTTCGAGGCCGGTGGCGAAGGCCACCTCACTGAACGCCATGCTGCGACGCTTACTCGGGGTCGTCCCGGCGTTCTTCACGGTGCTCGCAGCTACTTGCTGCAAGACGACGATGGTCAGACTGTTGAGTCACACTCGATCTCTGCTGGTCTCGACTATCCCGGTGTCGGCCCCGAGCATTCGTGGCTCAAAGATATCGGCCGCGCCAACTATGTGCCCATCACGGATGCCGAAGCGATGGATGCCCTTCGCCTCTTGAGCAGAACCGAAGGAATTATTCCGGCGATTGAGTCTGCCCACGCATTGGCTGGGGCCCTCAACCTGGGAAAGCAACTTGGACCCGATTCGGTGATTTTGGTGAACCTGAGTGGCCGTGGTGATAAAGACATGGAAACTGCAGCGGAATACTTTGACCTGATTGACGCTGCGGCCTCAGACGCTCACGTTGGCGCTGAGGAGAAATGATGAGTGCTGTAGAAGACACCATCATCCAAGCGAATCGTGACCGTTCGGGCGCGCTCATTGGGTATCTGCCCGTGGGATTCCCGACGATTGCTGACAGCATCGACGCCGCAGTAGCTCTCGCTGAGAATGGCGTTGACGTCATTGAACTCGGGTTGCCATACTCTGACCCCGTGATGGATGGTCCGGCTATTCAGAAGGCGACGCAGGTCGCACTCGCCAATGGATTCCGACTTCAGGACGGTTTTGATGCTGTCGCTGAGATCACTTCGCGAGTATCAGCTCCCGTCCTCCTGATGAGCTATTGGAATCCCATCATGCAGTTCGGTGTTGACCGATTTGCCGATTATCTCGCGGCTGCCGGGGGAGCCGGAATTATCACGCCTGACCTCGTTAGCGATGAGGCGGGGGAGTGGATCGCCGCGTCTGAGCGCACTGGCCTTGATCGTGTGTTCTTGGCTGCACCGTCATCTAGTGACGAACGACTGGTTCGCGCCGTAGAGGCAAGTACTGGTTTCGTCTACGCAGTATCCACTATGGGTATCACTGGCGCGAGGTCCGACGTCGACAGCGCTGCGAAGGCCCTTGTTGCTCGCCTTCGTGAGGCCGGTTCTACTAACGCATGTGTCGGTCTCGGTATTTCCACTGCCGACCAGGTTCGTGAAGTTCTTAGCTATGCCGATGGCGCAATCGTCGGCTCAGTATTCGTTAGTGCTCTGGCGACCGGCGGTGTGAGCGCGGTTGCGAAAACGGCCGCGGCCCTTTCCACCGGTACGCTTGCCTAGTCGCAGTCCAGAAAGGTGACCGTCTTGTCATTAGTGCCCCTCAGTATCCCGAGCCCCCCTGATTCCTGGTCAACGCTCGCTACAATCCCGTTCGGGCAATGGTTGAGCGGTTTGGGGGTCAACCCCAATCAGGCAATCGTCATTCATACGTACGCAATTTGCATCATGATCGGAATCATTGCGGCGACGTGGCTGACATCGCGCCGGCTCACGAGCCGTGGCGCTGAGCCCGGCGTCGTGCTCGACATCATCATTTGGGCTGTGCCTCTCGGTTTGGTCGGTGCACGTTTGTATCACGTTTTCACTCACCCCAGTGACTACTTCTATGAGGGCGCCGACCCGTGGGAAATCATCCGCATCTGGAACGGAGGCAATGCCATTTTCGGATCGTTGATTGGTGGCGCTGTCGGTGCCTACATCGGCGCTCGCATGACAGGCATCCGTTTCTGGAGCTTCGCGGATGCGCTCGCCCCCGGCATGCTTTTGGCTCAAGCCATCGGCCGGCTGGGCAACTACTTCAACCATGAGCTTTTCGGTCAGCCGACCGATCTACCGTGGGGTCTCGAAATTGAGTCCGGTAACTCGGCGATCCCTGTGGGATTGCCCGTTGACACGCTCTTTCATCCGACGTTCCTTTATGAAATGGTGTGGAACGTTGTCGGTATTGTGTTCTTGCTCACAATGGAGCGCCAGTACGGCTTCGTCAAGAAGCACGTCCTCGGTCTCAACCTTCCTGTCTTCACCGCCACCGGCCCGATCCGCCTGCAGTGGGGCAAGGTTTGGGCTCTGTACATGATCTGGTACGGGATCGGGCGCGTCTGGTTCGAATCTATCCGTATCGACCCGAGTGAGGTCTACTTGGGACTTCGCGTCAATGTCTGGGGAGCGATCTTCGCGATAGCTCTCGGCGTGATCCTGTTCATCGTGCAGTCCCGTCGCCATGTCGGTGTCGAACGCAGCGCCTACGTCGATGGTCACCGGTGGACCGCCGATGGTGTTGTAAACTCCGAGGAAACATATTCCGAGCATGACATTGTCGTCAACGCTGCCGAGGAGCCCGCTCCTGTCACTGCTCCGAAAGAGTCCGCCACAAGCGGCCACACCCCTCAGGCCTAAATCCGGCACTGAATTGTCTCTGGGCCATAGAAGTCCCTCTCCGCACCAGTAATACGTGAGGACGGTACGGCATGGCTGTTACCCCACCCTTTGAACGCTTTGGTTCGATCCCGGCAGCTGCAGGGATGTACGACCCAGCCAATGAGAAAGATGCTTGTGGTCTCGCGATGGTGGCGACGCTTCGGGGCACTCCCGGGCACGACATCATTACGACCGCGCTTGAGGCGCTGCGAAACCTAGAGCACCGTGGTGCCGTCGGTTCCGATGCGGGCACCGGCGATGGTGCGGGAATCATGACGCAGATTCCGGACGCCTTCTTCCGTGATGTTGTCGACTTTGAGTTGCCGAGCAATGGCCGTTATGCCGTCGGTAACGTCTTTCTGCCGATTGACAGCACGGCCCGCCATGAGGTCAAGGCAGGCATTGAGAAGCTCGCAGAAGAAGAGGACCTCACGGTCTTGGGTTGGCGCGATGTCCCCATCCAGCCCGAGGAATTGGGCGCTCTCGCTCGCGGAGCTATGCCCGCGATTGAGCAGCTATTCCTGCAGTCCAAGCGCGTCGATTTAAAGGGCACGCTTCGCGGCATCCACCTTGATCGCCAGACCTACCGTTTGCGCAAGCGCGCCGAACGTGAACTTCACGTGTATTTTCCTTCGCTATCGTGTCGAACCATCACCTATAAAGGGATGGTGACGACGCTTCAGCTGGAGCCGTTCTATCCTGACCTCTCTGACGAGCGCTTCGCGTCGAAGCTCGCGCTCGTTCACTCCCGCTACTCAACCAATACATTTCCGTCTTGGCCGCTGGCCCAGCCGTTCCGGATGGTCGCCCACAACGGTGAAATCAACACTGTTCAGGGCAACCGCAACTGGATGCGCGCACGCCAGTCGCAGCTTGAATCAGCCGTGTTCGGGGACATCACCGACATTCTGCCCGTCAACACTCCGGGAGCGAGTGATTCTGCATCGTTCGATGAGGTTGTTGAACTTCTCAGTCTTGCTGGGCGCCCGCTGCCGCACGCGATGATGATGATGGTTCCTGAGGCTTACGAGAACCAGGTCGACGCAGATCCGCGACGTCGCGCGTTCTACGAGTACCACTCGATGCTCATGGAGCCGTGGGATGGCCCGGCTGCGCTGGTCTTTACTGACGGTTCGCTCGTTGGCGCGACGCTTGACCGCAATGGTCTGCGCCCCGGCCGCTACCTTGTCACCGATGACGGCCTTGTCGTGCTCGCGAGCGAAATCGGTGTGTTCGACGTTGAGCCGACCAAGGTGGTTCGAAAAGGTCGCCTACGCCCGGGCAAGATGTTCCTTGTTGATACTCAGGCGGGACGTCTGATTGAGGATGATGAGATCAAGGCCGAGCTTGCCGCATCACAGCCCTGGGCTGAGTGGCTTGAGAGCGGACGCATTGCTCTTGAGGAGCTGCCCGAGCGCGAGCACATTGTTCACACTCCGGCATCGGTTACTCGCCGTCAGCGCACCTTCGGCTATACCGAGGAAGAAGTGCGCATCCTCATCGAGCCTATGTCGCGGTTGGGCGCAGAGCCTCTCGGCGCGATGGGTTCAGACACCCCCATAGCGGTCTTGTCTGAGCGACCACGGTTGCTTTTTGACTACTTCACTCAGCAATTCGCTCAGGTGACCAACCCACCGCTCGACTCGATCCGCGAAGCGGTTGTTACGTCGATGCGTTTGGGCGTTGGCCCACAGCGCAACCTACTATCGGCCACTCCGGAGCACGCCAAGCAGGTCGCTCTGCCCTTCCCGGTAATCGACAACGATGAACTCGCTAAGATCCAGCACATCGAACCTCATCCGGGATCGCGACTCGCGAGAACCATCAAGGGCCTCTATCGGGTCGATGCTGGTCCTTCTGCAATGGAAGCCCGCTTGGCGTCAATGTGCGCCGAGGCTGACGCGGCGATTGCGGATGGGGCAGAGTTCATCGTGCTGTCGGATCGCGATTCCAACAAAGATTTGGCACCGATTCCCTCGTTGCTCATGCTAGCGACGGTGCATCATCACCTCATCAGGCAGCAGGATCGGATGAAGGTTGGTCTGATCGTTGAGGCCGGTGACGTTCGTGAGGTTCATCACGTTGCGCTCCTCGTGGGCTATGGCGCATCAGCGATCAATCCGTATTTGGCGATGGAAACTGCCGAAGAGCTCGTACGCAATGGCACAATAACCGAGGTGAGCGCCGAGAAAGCGGTTCGCAATCTCATTACGGCACTCGGCAAGGGTGTCTTGAAGATCATGTCCAAAATGGGTATTTCGGTGGTGAGTTCCTACGCCGGCGCTCAGGCCTTCGAAGCTGTTGGGCTTTCCCAGGCGTTCGTCGACCAGTACTTCACGGGAACAAAGAGCATTCTGGGTGGCGTCAGTCTCGATGCAATCGCTCGCGAGAATGCTGCCCGGCATACGGCCGCCTACCCCGAGGACCGTGCTCCAACCGTGCACGAACGACTCAACACGGGTGGCGAATACCAGTGGCGACGCGATGGCCCGCCTCACTTGTTCAACCCTGAGACAGTTTTCAAGCTGCAGCACTCGACACGGACGCGTCGCTACGACATTTTCCGCGAGTACACGTCGAAGGTCGACGAGCAAGCAGAAAACCTCATGACATTGCGTGGTCTGTTTAAGTTCACGACCGAGGGACGCGAATCAGTACCGATCGACGAGGTTGAGTCTGTCGCGAGCATCGTGAAGCGTTTTAGCACTGGGGCGATGAGCTACGGCTCAATCAGCAAAGAAGCTCACGAAACGCTTGCGATAGCGATGAACCAGCTGGGAGCACGGTCGAACACCGGTGAAGGCGGCGAGGACGTTGAGCGACTGCTCGACCCCGCCCGTCGCAGTGCAATCAAGCAGGTTGCATCGGGCCGCTTCGGGGTTACGAGCATGTACTTGACTCATGCCGACGACATCCAGATCAAGATGGCTCAAGGAGCTAAGCCTGGTGAGGGCGGTCAGCTGCCCGCAAGCAAGGTCTATCCGTGGATCGCACGAACTCGCCACGGCACACCAGGGGTCGGCCTCATTTCGCCGCCGCCGCACCACGACATCTACTCGATCGAAGACCTCAAACAACTGATCTTCGACCTCAAACGTTCGAACCCCTCCGCTCGAGTGCACGTCAAGCTTGTGAGCCAAAAGGGTATCGGGGCGGTGGCGGCTGGTGTGACTAAGGCTAAAGCCGATGTCGTGTTGGTTTCGGGCCACGATGGTGGCACGGGTGCAAGCCCACTCAACTCCCTTAAGCATGCGGGTACGCCGTGGGAGATTGGCCTAGCGGAAACTCAACAGACCCTCATGCTCAACGGAATGCGTGACCGTGTGGTCGTGCAGGTCGATGGGCAAATGAAGACGGGGCGTGACGTCATCATTGGCGCGCTTCTGGGCGCCGAAGAGTACGGGTTCGCGACAGCGCCTCTCGTGGTGTCTGGTTGCATCCTGATGCGAGTCTGTCACCTGGATACGTGTCCGGTGGGTGTTGCCACTCAGAACCCTGAATTACGGGAGCGATTCACGGGCAAGCCTGAATTCATCGTCAACTTTTTCGAGTTCTTGGCTCAAGAAGTTCGCGAATACTTGGCGGAGCTGGGGTTCCGCACCCTCGGTGAAGCAATCGGTCACAGCGAACTGCTCGACATGAACCGAGCGATCTCACACTGGAAGACCGACGGGCTCGACCTTTCTCCGATCTTTGACGGGCCGGAATTCGCGGCCGACGAGCCTCGCACACAGTCGGTGGCTCAAGACCATGAGCTAGCTGAGCACTTCGACCAGAAGCTCATCGAATTGAGCCACGACGCGTTAGTCAATAAGACGTCGGTCGAGATTGATCTTCCCGTGCGCAATACCGACCGCGCGGTTGGCACCATGCTCGGCCACGAAGTCACTGTCCGACATGGCGAGCATGGTCTTCCGACTGACACAATCACGATCACCCTCCACGGCTCCGCTGGGCAGTCGCTCGGCGCGTTCGTTCCCTCGGGTATTTCGCTGAAGCTTTATGGCGACAGCAACGACTACGTCGGTAAGGGTCTCTCTGGTGGTTCCGTCGTTGTGCGACCTGACCTGTCGAGTGTTTTTGCTGCAGAGAACAATGTGATCGCGGGTAACGTTATTGGCTACGGTGCGACCAGCGGCAGCATCTTCATCCGAGGCAAGGTGGGCGAGCGTTTCATGGTGCGAAACTCGGGCGCTACCGCAATTGCTGAAGGCGTTGGCGACCATGCGCTTGAGTACATGACCGGTGGTCTTGTCCTCATTCTCGGCACGACGGGCCGAAACCTTGGCGCGGGAATGTCTGGAGGAACCGCCTACATTCACGAGTTACGCGAAGAGCGCGTCAATGGTGAATCGTTGAGCACAGGCGAATTAGTGCTGTCCGAACTCGGCAGCGCTGACGTTGAGATAGTCAAAGATCTGCTTGAGCGTCATCATCTAGAAACAGGGTCTGTCGTCGCTGAGCGAATGCTCGCTGACATGGACGCGACGGCAACCAAGTTCACCAAGGTCACACCGCGCGACTACGCGGCCGTGATCCAGACTCGAGCAACAGCATTGGCCGAAGGACTCGACCCCGATGGGGATGTTACTTGGGCGCGAATTAAGGAGGTAACGGGTGGCTGATCCCCAGGGATTCCTCAAGGTACAAGAGCGTGAACTCCCCACACGACGCCCGGTCAGTCTGCGACTGATGGATTTCAAAGAGGTCTATGAACAGCAAGAGTCGGGTCAGTTGGCGCGACAAGCCGGTCGCTGCATGGATTGCGGCGTCCCGTTTTGTCATCAGGGTTGCCCACTGGGCAATCTGATCCCCGAGTGGAACGACCTCATGCGCCGCGGTGAAAGCGCTGAAGCAATTGAGCGTTTGCACGCAACGAACAACTTTCCCGAATTCACGGGCCGGCTGTGCCCAGCTCCCTGCGAGAGTTCCTGCGTGCTCGGAATCAACCAGCCCGCAGTCACGATTAAGCAGATCGAAGTCTCGATCATCGATCAGGCATTCGCTGACGGCAACGTCACACCGCATCCGCCCGAGCGTTTGACAGGGAAGACTGTCGCGGTCGTCGGTTCCGGACCTGCCGGTTTGGCCGCAGCGCAGCAGCTGACTCGTGCAGGGCACACCGTCGCAGTGTTCGAGCGTGAGGACCGCATTGGTGGACTTCTTCGCTACGGCATCCCCGACTTCAAGATGGAAAAGCGCCACATCGAATTGCGTATTGCGCAGATGCAAGCAGAGGGAACGCGATTCCGTGCTGGAGTCACCATTGGTGTCGACATCTCGTGGAATGATCTTCGTTCACGTTACGATGCCGTCGTCGTGGCAACGGGTGCGACCGTTCCTCGCGACCTGCCGATTCCTGGCCGTGATTCCCTCGGCGTGCACTTCGCCATGGAATACCTAGTTCAGTCGAATAAGGCTGTCGCAGGTGATTCCGTCAGCGAGCAAGTGACAGCCGAAGGCAAGCACGTCGTCGTTCTTGGTGGAGGCGACACCGGTGCTGACTGCATCGGCACTGCACACCGGCAGGGTGCCCTCTCGGTAACGAACCTTGCGATTGGCGTTCAGCCGCCCGCAGAGCGCCCCGAACACCAGCCGTGGCCACTCACTCCAACTCTCTTCGAGGTGTCGAGCGCTCACGAAGAGGGCGGCGAGCGCCTGTACCTGGCTTCGACCATCGAATTCGTGACAAACACCGTTGGCGAAGTTCGTTCGATCAAGGTCGCTGAAACTGAGTTTGCCGATGGTCACCGAGTGCCGAAGGCGGGCACGGAGCGCGAGATTCCGGCAGACCTCGTGCTTCTCGCGATGGGGTTCACCGGTCCAGAAACTGACACTCTCGACACGCAGCTTCCGTTGGCATCGGATGACCGTGGCAATCTCATACGGGATTCTGACTACCAGAGCGAAACCCCCGGCGTGTACGTTGTCGGGGATGCGGGTCGTGGTCAGTCGCTAATTGTGTGGGCTATCGCTGAGGGTAGGGCTGCGGCATCCGCTGTAGATCGCTACCTTGAGGGGGAGACGCAGCTGCCGTTCCCCGTTTCCCCTACCGACCGCGGTATGACCGTCTAACTGTTCCACCACCACCACCACCACCACCACCACCACCACCACCACCACCACCACTAAATCGTCAAAGGAAGTTATGAGACGCGCAAAAATCGTCGCGACACTCGGCCCGGCTACATCGAGCTACGAGAACATCAGGGCAATCGTCGATGCAGGTGTCGATGTTGCTCGCATGAACCTCAGCCATGGAACCTATGCGGTTCACGAAGAGGTGTACGCAAACGTGCGTCGCGCCGCAGAGGATGCTGGCCGTGCCGTCGCAGTAATGGTCGACCTCCAAGGCCCCAAGATTCGTCTCGGCAAGTTCGAGGACGGCCCCTATGAACTCGCTGTTGGCGACATTTTCACGATTACGACCGACGACATCGTGGGCAATCGCGAAATCTGCGGAACGACCTTCAAGGGTCTCCCTCATGATGTTGCTCCTGGTGATTTCTTGCTGATCGACGATGGCAAGGTGAAAGTCAAGGTGGTCAGCTCGACCGACACGGCGGTCACCACTGAGGTGGTTGTTGCCGGCGCCGTCTCGAACAACAAGGGCATCAACCTGCCGGGTGTTGCCGTGAACGTTCCAGCACTCTCTGAGAAGGATGAGGACGACCTCCGTTGGGGTCTGAAGCTTGGTGCCGACCTCATCGCTCTGTCGTTCGTGCGAAACGCCGACGACATCGTGCGGGTGCACGAGATCATGGATGAGGAGGGTCGCCGAGTTCCTGTCATCGCCAAGATTGAGAAGCCACAGGCCGTTGACCATCTCGAAGCGATCATTGACGCCTTCGACTCGATCATGGTTGCGCGCGGTGACCTCGGTGTTGAATTACCGCTCGAGGCCGTCCCGATCGTTCAGAAGCGCACTGTTGAGTTGGCTCGTCGCATGGCGAAGCCCGTTATTGTTGCGACACAGATGCTTGAGTCGATGATTTCCAGCCCTGTGCCCACGCGCGCTGAGACCTCCGACGTCGCCAACGCGATTTTGGATGGCGCTGACGCCGTCATGCTCAGTGGTGAAACGAGCGTGGGGGAGTATCCCGTGATCACGGTTCAGACGATGGCGAAGATTGTGGCTTCCACTGAGGAACACGGTCTGGACCGTATTGCTGAGCTGGGAACGAAGCCAAGGACTCAGGGTGGGGCGATCACTCTCGCCGCGGCCGAAGTTGCGGCGTTTGTTGAAGCCAAATATGTGTGCGTGTTTACCGAATCGGGTGATTCAGCGCGCCGGATGTCGCGACTGCGGTTCCGCATTCCGATGAAAGCGTTCACCCCTAGCCCAGAGATTCAACGCCGGATGGCACTGATCTGGGGGATCGAAACTTTCATCGTTGATCGCGTTACTCATACCGATGAGATGTATCGACAGGTTGACGAAGTGTTGCTTGATCAGAAGCTGGCGGAAATCGGCGACAAGGTCGTCGTAATTTCCGGTTCCCCTCCGGGAATTTCCGGATCGACGAATGACTTGCGAGTGCACATCATCGGAGATGCAATTAACGCGAAGGCTCCCGTGTGGGCTACTAATTAGCCTCTAGCGAGCTAATTAGTGAGACTATGTCGGCGCTGAACCTCACGGTTAGCGCCGACATAGTCGCTAATCTGTGAAGAGATTGGGGCGATACCGCCCATCAGTTCAGGATCATCAGGTTGTGCCGGATGTGGGACTCGAACCCACACGTCCTTTCGAACAAAGCATTTTGAGTGCTCCGCGTCTACCATTCCGCCAATCCGGCTGACTACAACGATGAATAGAATACCGTAGGCTTGCTGGCGTGACTGACCAAAACACCAATCAAACTGCTCCTCGCCGCGTCGTCGTTGCCGAAGATGAGTCGCTCATCCGCATGGACATCGTAGAGATCCTCCGTGATGCTGGCTTTGAGGTTGTCGGTGAAGCTGGTGATGGCGAAACGGCTGTCGCCCTAGCGACTGAACTGCGCCCCGACTTGGTCATCATGGATGTCAAGATGCCTCAGCTTGATGGCATCTCGGCCGCTGAGCGACTGAGCGCCAACCACATCGCGCCTGTGGTTCTTCTCACCGCATTTAGCCAGAAGGAACTCGTAGAGCGGGCCTCTGAGGCGGGAGCTTTAGCGTATGTCGTTAAGCCATTCACGCCAAGCGACTTGCTCCCCGCGATCGAGATTGCGCTGAGCCGATATGCACAGATCATTACTCTCGAAGCCGAAGTCAGCGATCTGGTCGAGCGTTTTGAGACCCGCAAGCTTGTTGATCGCGCTAAGGGTCTACTGAACGAGAAGATGGGCCTCAGCGAGCCCGATGCTTTCCGTTGGATTCAGAAGGCATCCATGGATCGTCGGCTGACGATGCACGACGTGTCCCAGGCGATCATCGACCAGCTGAGCGCCAAGAAGTAGAGCACTGACCTTCGCCGGCGTCGCCCTACGACGCCGCGCTGTGAAGCCCCGTGCCTTGCTACGCGGTGTGGCGATCTTTGAGGATGTTCGTAATGCGAACCGTTGATAGTCGACGGTCTTGCTCGTCCCGGATCACAATCTCGTGAGTTGCCAAAGTTCGGCTCAGCGCGATGGCGGTGCACGTAGCGGTGACGATTCCCGAGCGCGTTGCGCGGGTGTGAGTCGCATTCACTTCGATACCCATGGCGACTCTTCCGGGACCAGCATGAATAGCTGAAGAGATTGATCCCAGTGATTCACCGAGAACGACATGCGCGCCCCCGTGCAAGATGCCGATTACTTGGGTATTGCCCTCAACAGGCATTGTGGCAACCGAGCGATCTGCGCTGAGTTCCAAGAATTTGATACCCATCTTGCGGGTCAGCGCACCTCCTCCTGACTCAATGAGACGTGCCACGAGTTCAGGATCGAGGTCTTCGGGATACTTCACAGAGGTGCCCTTCACGCTAAGTCGTTCCGGCTGTCAGCAGCCCCGGCTAGGCTGGCTGCGTGTCGGATAATCAAAAGCCTACCCTCATGATCATCGACGGCCACTCGTTGGCCTTCCGAGCGTTTTATGCGCTTCCGGTCGATAGTTTTCAGAACCGCGAGGGGCAACACACCAATGCCATCCACGGCTTCCTGTCGATGCTCATTTCGCTACTTCAGAATGAGAAACCCACGCATTTAGCGGTCGCCTTCGATATTTCTCGGTATTCATTCCGCACGAGGGAGTATCCGGAATACAAGGGGACTCGTGGCGAGACGCCTCCAGAATTTGTCGGTCAGATACCTCTGCTCGAAGAAGCTCTCACAGCGATGGGCGTGCAGACGCTGAGCAAGGAAGACTACGAAGCCGACGACATCCTCGCGACCCTGGCGCATGAGGGCGCAACGAACGGCTACCGGGTCCTCGTTGTTTCTGGTGACCGTGACGCCATCCAGATGGTCAACGACGATGTGATGCTGCTGTATCCCAATGCTCGCGGCGTTTCCGAGTTGAAGCGCTACGACCGCGACGCAGTCTTTGAACGCTATGGCGTGGAACCCCACCAGTATCCGGATGTTGCTGCTCTGGTTGGTGAGACAAGTGACAACCTCATCGGCGTCGACAAAGTGGGCGAGAAGACCGCGGTCAAGTGGGTCAATCTCTACGGGTCACTTGACGAAGTGCTTGCTCATGCCGATGAGATCAAGGGCGTTGTCGGTCAAAATTTGCGCGACCAAATGGATCGGGCTGTGCGCAATCGCAAGCTCAACCACTTGCTCACCAACGTTGAGCTTCCTGTCTCTGTCGGCGATCTTGACCGCCGTCCGATTAATGAGGCTGCCGTTCAGGAAGTCTTTGATCGTTTGCAGTTCAAGACTCTCCTTCAGCGTGTTCTTAAAATCGCGGCGGCTGAGCGCGGCGACGAGCCAACCACTTCCGCTCCCGTCGATACTGCTGCCTCTGTTCCGGTAGTGCGCACCATGGTGGATGAAGAGCTCGCCAAGTGGATCGATACAAACAGCGTTCACGGCACGAAGCCGCTTGGACTTACGCTCGCAATCGTCGATGGCACCGTGACAGGGCTTGGGTTAGCGACACCATCCGAAACTGCCTTCGTGCCGTGGGCTGCCGAACGGCTCGATTACGTTGCGCTCACCGAGTGGTTGGGCAGCGATGCACCGAAGTTCATGCACTCGGCCAAAGCCCAACTCAAGCTCGCTTCAGCAAATGGTCTCACCATCGCAGGAGTTGCGTTCGACACGATGCTCGCAGCGTGGGTGCTCAAGCCCAGCGGCAAGCCCGAGGAGCTAGAAGCTCAGGTCTACAACTACCTCGGCGAAACGATTGAGCAGAGTGACCCCAATCAACTGGTGCCAGAAACAGAGGCGTTGAGTCCGGCAACCATGTCTTGGTATGTAGTGCGCGTCGCTGAATATCTTGCTGGGCGGCTCGATGAAGGCTCGCTCGGTGTGCTGACTGACATTGAGATGCCGCTCGTTCCGGTATTTGCTCAGATGGAGCGCACAGGCATCGCCGTGAATCGGCAATTGCTTCACGATCTCAGCACTTCATTGTCAGAAACGGCGGCCGAAGTCGCACGCAACGCGTTTGAGGTAATCGGGCGCGAAATTAATTTGGGCAGCCCCAAGCAGTTACAAGATGTGCTGTTTACGCAACTGGAGATGCCCAAAACCCGTTCGAACAAGACCGGATATTCAACGGATGCTGCCAGCCTGACTGACTTGCAAGAACAGGCACCACATCCATTCCTTGATCTGCTGCTCAAGCACAGGGATGCCACCAAGCTCGTTCAGATCATCACCGGCATCGAGAAGGCGATCGATGAATCCGGCCGCGTGCACACTACCTACGAGCAAGCAGGATCGAGCACCGGACGCATCGCATCGAATGATCCCAACCTCCAGAATGTGCCGGTCAAGACGGCCACGGGGCGCCAGATCCGTTCTGCGTTTGAGGCGGGTGCAGGATTTGAGACGCTGTTAACTGCCGACTATTCGCAAATCGAGATGCGAATCATGGCTCATTTGTCGGGAGACGAGGGTCTCATCCAGGCATTCAATGAGGGGGAAGACCTGCATCGGTTTGTCGGTTCCCGCATCTTCGGCGTCGAACCTGCCGATGTCACTTCCGAAATGCGCACGAAGGTTAAGGCGATGTCCTACGGGCTGGCCTATGGGCTCAGCGCCTTTGGACTCAGCAAGCAACTCCGCATCGAAACCAGCGAAGCGAAGGCGTTGATGACCGACTATTTTGCTCGATTCGGTGCTGTTCGCGAGTATCTGCGCAACGTTGTTGAGCAGGCACGAGTTGATGGCTACACGACCACTATCTTCGGCCGACGCCGCCCGTTTGGCGATCTCAATTCGAAGAACCGCGTATTGCGAGATAATGCTGAACGCCAGGCGTTAAACTCTCCCATTCAGGGTTCGGCAGCAGACATCCTCAAAATCGCAATGTTGCAGATAGACGCAGATATTCATTCAGAGGGCCTTAAATCGCGGATGCTGCTCCAGGTTCATGACGAACTCGTCTTCGAAATCGCTGGGGGAGAACTCGAGCGAATGACTACTATTGTTCATGAGCGGATGTCAGGAGCGGCGACGCTTTCCGTTCCCTTGGACGTTCAAATAGGAACCGGGCACAACTGGGATTCCGCAGCCCACTAGGCCCAACGATCACCACAGAGGGCCATAACCGCCGCGAAGGAGTCGACATGACGAGCAGAACCGTAACGATCGGATCGAAAGTCGGGCTGCATGCTCGACCTGCGTCCATATTTGCCCAGGCAGTCGGCACTTGTGGGGTGACGGTGATGCTCACTGACTCTTCAGACAAGACTGTCAATGCGGCGAGCATCCTGAGTGTGCTCTCGATGGGGATTGAATTCGGTGACACTGTGACGCTCACATCCGACGACGATGATGCGGATACTGCGCTCGATTCACTTGCTGAATTGCTTGCCAGCGAACTAGACAACTAACGCGTCAACTAGCGAGACCACTCGACACAGAGAGAGTCAGACGACGATGTCAGATTCGAAGCCGCAAGCCGAAAGTACTGAATCCAACAGCACACGCGAGGCCACTCCGATCGACGAGATTGCCGAGGATTGGGTAGAAACGCTTGCGGAGCTTAATCCCGCCATTGCCACGTGGATTGGTTTGCCAGGGGATCACTCGGGCTATGCCGATTATTCTCCTGACGGCCACGCTCGCATGATAGCTGCCACTCGTGATGTGCTGGCGCGTTTAGAGGCTGCAAGAGTTGCCGACGACGTTGATCTCGTCACGAAGACAGAGATGGTTTCGACCTTGCGGCTTAACCTTGAGTCCAACACTGCCGGCTTGTGGATGCGCGATCTCAACAACTTGGCAAGCCCCCCTCAAGACATTCGCGGCGTGCTAGACCTCATGCCCACTGCGTCGGGTGACGACTGGTCGGTAATCGCTGATCGGTTGCACAACATTCCGGCGGCCATCGATGGGTACATCGCTACGCTTCGTGAGGGGATCGATCAGGCCGTCGTGCCGGCTCAGCGTCAGGTTGCCGAGGTTATCGCTCAGGCGAAGCAGATTTCGGCATCCGGAGGCTTCTTTGATGATTTTATTGTGGGAGCGCTGACTCTCGCCAGTGACGACTCCGCGCTTGAGAGTGCTCTCAATCACGGGGCTGCTGTGGCGGCCACGAGTTTCCAGAAACTAGAAGAATTCTTGCGAACAGAGCTTGCACCGAGGGCAACGACGGAAGATGCAGTTGGCCGTGACCTTTATGCGCTCCAATCCCAGAGTTTTCTCGGCGCGAAGATCGATCTTGATGAGACCTACGAGTGGGGCATCGAGGAACTAGCCCGGATGACCCGGGAGCAAGAAGCCATTGCTCGCGAGATCAAGCCGGGGGCGACGGTTGCCGAAGCAATCGAGCATCTCGACTCAGATCCGGCGCGAACATTACACGGCACCGAAGCCCTGCGCGAATGGATGCAGAAGCTCAGCGACGACGCAATCACGGCACTGGCGGGCACCCACTTTGATATCGCAGAACCGATGCGTGCACTTGAATGCATGATCGCTCCGACACACGACGGCATCATCTACTACACGGGGCCGAGTGACGACTTCTCGCGCCCAGGACGTATGTGGTGGTCGGTGCCCGAGTCGGTAACTGAATTCACGACCTGGCGTGAAGCCACGACGGTGTATCACGAGGGTGTGCCTGGTCATCACCTGCAGATCGCGCAGGCGGTATACAACCGCGATCAACTCAACAGGTACCGTCGGCAGTTGGCTGGTTCGTCTGGTCACGCCGAGGGCTGGGCGCTATATGCGGAACGGTTCATGAGCGAACTGGGTTTTCTCGATGACCCGGCCGACCGTTTTGGCATGCTTGACGGCCAACGGATGCGTGCTGCGCGCGTTGTGCTCGATATCGGAGTGCATTTGGGCAAGCCCAAGCTTGACGGCACGGGTGTCTGGGACTGGGATTACGCGCTTGACTTCATGACGAGCAACGTCACCCTCGATCCTGCGAACGTTCGATTCGAAGTCAACCGCTACTTTGGGTGGCCAGGACAAGCGCCATCGTACAAAGTCGGGCAGCGTATTTGGGAAGAGCTGCGAGATGAATGTAAGGCTCGCGAGGGTGCGGCTTTCGATCTGCGGGCATTCCATCATCGCGCACTGAACGTTGGGGGAGTAGGACTCGATACCCTGCGAACCGCCCTCTTGGCTCCGTACGGGCACGGCTAACATTAACGGCGACTCTTCTCGCACGTGTGGCCAGCAACTTCGCGGTCTAACGGTGGAAACACCGCTCATCACGGGTTGGTTTTCCCGCACATGAGGCGCTAGGCTGGAGTGTCGCTAATGCGACTTCTTATTCGCCTGCCTTCGGCGATCACAAATCAACAATACGCCGTCGGCCCAATTATGCGCTTCTTGAAGTGCAACCCATACCGGAGCTACTACTACATGACAATCGCAACGACCGACAAGGCACCCAAGCAGGTCGCCATCAATGACATTGGATCTGCTGAAGATTTTCTCGCCGCGGTCGAAAAGACGCTGAAGTTCTTCAACGATGGTGACCTTATCGAAGGTACCGTCGTAAAAATCGATCGTGACGAGGTTCTCCTCGACGTTGGTTACAAGACCGAGGGCGTAATCCCCTCCCGTGAGCTTTCCATCAAGCACGACGTTGACCCCACTGAGGTTGTTAACGTTGGCGACACCGTTGAGGCACTTGTACTTCAGAAGGAAGACAAAGAAGGCCGCCTCATCCTGTCCAAGAAGCGCGCACAGTACGAGCGTGCCTGGGGCGACGTCGAACTGATCAAGGAATCGGATGGCGTTGTCACCGGTTCAGTCATCGAAGTTGTCAAGGGTGGACTCATCGTTGACATCGGACTTCGTGGATTCCTCCCCGCATCGCTCATCGAGCTGCGTCGCGTTCGTGACCTCACGCCGTACCTCGGCCAAGAGATCGAAGCCAAGATCCTCGAACTCGACAAGAACCGTAACAACGTTGTTCTGTCGCGTCGCGCCCTTCTTGAAGAGACCCAGTCGGCTAGCCGCACCTCGTTCCTCAACAACTTGGCCAAGGGTCAGGTTCGCAAGGGCGTCGTTTCCTCTATCGTTAACTTCGGTGCGTTCGTTGACCTCGGCGGCGTCGACGGCCTCGTTCACGTTTCTGAGCTCTCGTGGAAGCACATCGAGCACGCTTCAGAAGTCGTTGAAGTTGGCCAAGAAGTCACCGTTGAGATTCTTGAGGTTGACCTCGAGCGCGAGCGTGTGTCGCTGTCACTCAAGGCAACTCAGGAAGACCCATGGCAGGTATTCGCCCGCACCCACGCAATCGGACAGGTTGCGCCCGGTAAGGTCACCAAGCTCGTTCCGTTCGGTGCGTTCGTTCGCGTCGCAGACGGCATCGAGGGTCTCGTGCACATCTCTGAACTGTCGGGCAAGCACGTTGAGCTCGCAGAACAGGTTGTTTCGGTTGGCGACGAGGTATTCGTCAAGGTCATCGACATCGATCTCGAGCGTCGTCGCATCTCGCTGAGCCTCAAGCAGGCTAACGAGGGCGTAGACCCCGAAGGCACCGAGTTCGACCCGGCGCTCTACGGAATGCTCACCGAGTACGACGACCAGGGCAACTACAAGTACCCCGATGGATTCGACCCTGAAACCAACGAATGGAAAGAGGGCTTCGAGTCACAGCGCGAGAAGTGGGAGCAGGACTACGCTGCCGCCCAGGCGCGTTGGGAACTGCACAAGAAGCAGGTTACCGCTGCAGCGATTCAGGAAGAGTCGATCAGCAGTGCACCCGCCGGAGCATCCTCGTTCTCGAACGACGACGCTGCATCGAGTGCTGGCTCGGGAACGCTTGCAGACGACGAGACTCTCGCCGCACTTCGCGAGAAGCTTTCGGGCAACAACTAGTTCCTAGTTGAACGTTTGTGGCCAGTCTCCTCCGGGAGGCTGGCCACAGTCAGTTAACGGTAGTTGTTGTTCCCGTGCAGCGATCGAACACGGTGTGCAGAGCGCGAGCACCTGTCGAAGCACATTTTCCGGTGACAGGCACGGGGCTGTAGACGCTGAGGGACGCTACTGTCGCGCAAGTCGTGCACGCCGAGAGCGCCGAATGCGCAGCACGACGAGGGCGACTAAACCGATAAGCACGATGAATCCAACCACCGGCACGAGCAGCGCCATGAAGCTCAACAGCACACTGCTGACGTCTTCGGCGGCACTCACTACAGGAGCTGCCATACCTGCAGTTGCAGCGTTGAGTGCAGGACGGGCAAGCATTTTGGCGGTGTGGGTAGCAAAGGCGAGAACGACGCCGATAGCAACAGGAACCCACGCGTTTGAGGTGAAGAAAGCGGCGGGATCGGTCACTACTGCAGTCTCTGACGCAGCACCGGTACCGAATGCGATACCTCCCGCTGCGGGCCGCACGACACTCTGGATCCAGTCGTTGATGGAATCCACCACCGGGACCTTGTCTGCGACAATTTCGACGATGAGGAGCAAGCCAAGTACCCCGAGCACCCATGGGTTCTCGAGCCAAACCCACGCGGCTGGCAGCTCTACGAAGGTGAAGACTCGCCCAGCGAGCCCCAAAATCAACAGCGGAATGTAGGCATTGAGCCCGGCCGCGACAGCCAGGCCACTACCGGTAAGCACCTCAAGCATCCGGAGTTCCTTTCAACACGCTGAGGCTAGCATTAGAGGATGCACTTAATAGCGCTCACCGGCGGTATCGCGTCAGGTAAATCGACGGTTGCGCGTCGTTGGCAGGAACACGGGGCAGTTGTTGTCGATGCGGATGCTTTGGCTCGTGAAGTTGTCGAGCCCGGTTCTCCGGTGCTCAACGCGATCGCGATCCGTTTCGGGCCCGAGATGCTTTCTCCCGATGGTTCCCTGAACAGAGCAGCCCTCGGTGCGATGATTTTTGGCGATGCCCAAGCTCGGCAAGCGCTTAACGGGATTACCCATCCCGCTATCAGCCGACTCGCACAGCGTCGTTTCGACGAGGCTGAGCGCAATGACGCGGAGGCGATTGTCGTCTACGACATCCCCTTGCTGGTTGAATCTGCCCAATCGTTGGATCGATTCGAGGCAGTTATCACCGTGGAGGCAGAGCCTGAGGTTCGCGTACAACGGCTGATTGATCACCGGGGGATGGCGAGGGACGAAGCGAAGGGTCGCGTGTTATCGCAAGCTTCGTCGGACGAGCGTCGGGCGGTTGCTGACTTTGTTATTGATGCGAGTGGCTCACTTGCCGATACACAGAATCGAGCGGATGCGGTCTGGTCATCACTCTCGGAGCGGTTGCGCTGTCGGCTCTAATCAAGTTGTCAGTGCGCGTGTTTAGACTTGAGTAATGCAACCAACTCGCTCAGTGCGTCCGTTTGAGGTGATCAGTGAGTACTCGCCTTCTGGAGATCAGCCGGAGGCGATCAAGCAACTCGCCCAGCGCATCAATGCGGGCGAGACCGATGTTGTTCTGCTGGGTGCTACCGGAACGGGAAAGTCCGCGACGACAGCCTGGCTGATTGAGCAAGTGCAGCGTCCCACGCTCATCATGTCGCACAACAAAACTCTTGCAGCGCAACTGGCAAATGAGTTCCGTGACCTCATGCCAAACAACGCGGTCGAGTACTTTGTCTCCTACTACGATTACTATCAGCCTGAGGCCTACATTCCTCAGACGGATACGTTCATCGAAAAGGATTCTTCGGTCAACGCCGAGGTCGAACGTCTCCGCCACTCCACGACCAACTCTCTACTGAGCCGCCGTGACACTGTCGTTGTTTCCACTGTGTCGAGCATTTACGGATTAGGTGCCGCAGAGTCTTACTTAGAGGCCATGATCGCGCTCCAAGTAGGAATGCGTATCGATCGTGAAACACTTATCCGCAAGTTTGTCGGCATGCAATACCAACGAAATGACTACGACTTCTCGCGCGGAAACTTCCGTGTGCGTGGCGACACGATCGAGATCATCCCTGTTTACGAAGAGCTTGCCATCCGTATCGAAATGTTCGGTGACGAGATTGAGGCACTATATTCACTGCATCCGCTCACCGGCGAAATCGTCAAGAAGATGGATGCGGTCTCCGTATTCCCCGGCACTCACTACTCAGCGAGCCCGGAAACGATCAAGCGTGCGATCGTCTCTATCCAAGAAGAGCTTGCTGAACGTCTTGGCGTGCTTGAACGTCAGGGAAAGCTCCTTGAAGCGCAGCGGCTGCGGATGCGCACAACCTTTGACATCGAGATGATGGAGCAGATTGGTTTTTGCAACGGCATCGAGAACTATTCACTCCACATGGATGGTCGCCAGCCTGGGGAGCCGCCAAGCTGTTTGCTCGACTACTTCCCGGAGGATTTTCTCGTCGTCATCGATGAGTCGCACGTCACCGTGCCACAAATTGGAGCGATGTATGAGGGCGACGCATCGCGAAAGCGCACGCTCGTCGAGCACGGATTCCGACTGCCGAGCGCACTCGATAATCGTCCCCTCAAGTGGGAAGAGTTTTTAGACCGTGTTGGGCAAAAAATCTACCTTTCGGCTACGCCCGGAAAGTACGAGCTCGGCATTACCGACTCAATTGTTGAGCAGGTCATCCGCCCCACTGGTTTGATCGACCCACAGATCGTGGTCAAGCCATCGAAGGGACAAATAGACGATCTCCTTGAGCAGATCACGATGCGCGTGGAGAAAAACGAACGCATTCTGGTGACAACGCTGACGAAGAAGATGGCCGAGGAGCTTACCGAGTTCCTCTCAGAGCACGGTGTACGAGTCCGCTACCTTCATGCCGACGTCGACACTCTGCGTCGGGTCGAACTTCTCACTGAACTTCGTCAGGGTGTGTACGACGTTCTCGTTGGTATCAACCTGCTCCGCGAGGGTCTCGACCTTCCCGAAGTCTCGCTTGTCGCCATTCTCGATGCCGACAAAGAAGGCTTTTTGCGTTCGTCGACCTCGCTCATTCAGACCATCGGTCGTGCCGCCCGAAATGTCTCCGGCGAAGTTCACATGTATGCGGATGTCGTCACTCGCTCCATGCAGTTCGCGATCGATGAGACTGATCGGCGCCGCGAGAAGCAGGTCGCCTACAACACCGAGCACGGCATTGACCCTCAGCCACTTCGTAAAAAGATCGCCGATATAACCGACGCATTGCTCCGTGAGGGCGCTGATACGGCTGAACTGCTCTCCAGCCGCAACAGAGGAGGCAAGAAGCGTGCTCCCACACCGAATCTTTCGCACGAAGGCATAGCGGCCACCGGCGGAAACGATCTTGAGCAGATCATTTCGGACCTCAACGAGCAAATGCTGCAGGCAGCATCCGAATTGAAGTTCGAACTCGCAGCGAGACTGCGCGACGAGGTTCAAGACCTCAAGAAGGAGTTACGGCAAATGGAGCAGGCCGGCCATTTGCGCTAGCGGCACGTTCTCACGCGAGTGATTCGTGAAGCTCAACCATTGCTCGCGACACCGGCATCGCGTCGAAAGCCAGCGCGGTCTCTCGAGCTGCTCGTCGACGGCTCTCTACCGATTTCTCGCTGAACACCGCAACCGCGTGCACAATCTGAGCCGGGTCAGCGTCCGTAGTCACACCGCTACCATCACGAAAGTCAAAGCTGTGATCAGTGCTTCCGGTCATTATTACCGGCGTACCGGATGCTAAAGCCTCTATCGCTACAGCGTGGCCGGCACTGCCATCGACAGTCACAAGAGCAAAGTCGGCGGTTGCAAAAACTTCAGAGCGTTCAGAGAGCGAGAGACCACGGGCACTCAAAAACTGTACGGGGAGTCCGTGCGCGCTTCGCTCAAGGCGAGAACGCAAGGGTCCGTCGCCAAGGACCACGAGATGAACATCTGTGCCGTCGTCAGTGAGTTCTCGAATCGCATCAATCGCTAGCGACACCGACCCTGCAGCGGTGAGGGGGGCAGCGCACACCACAATGAGATCTGCACCGCTGGTGTCACGGAGAGTTGAGTTGTGCCGCAGTGGGGTAAAAATCTCGAGGTCTACCACTGGCCGCATCATCACTATATTTGCGGAAGCGCACTGTGCAGGCGTGAACGTTGCGCTGTGGATGCCACACACCACACGATCGTAGTTTTCCCAAGACTTATTGGTGGCCAAGTCTGCGGCCACATCGTCGGCGAACAACACCGCAGGCACGTGGTTCTCTCTGGCCCAGACTCCAAGCTGACGAAAGCTGAGTCGATCAGCAACTTCTAAGCGGTCAGGAACTAACCGATCGAGTGCGCGACGAATGGCGAATGGGATCCGGACGAATCCCCTCCGCAGCGCTGCCCCGCGTGCGGGAACAGTAACGACAGTTCCGTACTCAGTCCAGGCCACTGATGCGACCGTTCCTGGCACGATAACGGAGAATTCGTGGCCCGCGGCTCGATAGGCGATACCGCGTGTTCGAACTGCGCTCGACGGCGAAAGCGCCGACGCAGAAAAGAAACTGGTCACATGGACGATATGCATATGTCTATTATCGCGCGCATCGGGCAAACGTTCAGGCAATGTCAGTGGTCTCCGTAGAATAGTAAGAGTGACTACTGCACAGTCGATCCCCAATTCTCACCTCAGCGTCCGCGGCGCTCGAGTTCACAATCTTAAGAATGTAGACCTCGAAATACCCCGCGATTCTCTCGTCGTCTTCACCGGGCTTTCTGGTTCTGGCAAATCGAGCCTCGCGTTCGACACAATCTTTGCTGAAGGTCAGCGCCGCTACGTTGAGTCGCTTTCCGCGTACGCCCGTCAGTTTCTCGGACAGGTTGACCGCCCTGATGTCGACTTCATCGAAGGACTTAGCCCGGCTGTTTCCATCGACCAGAAGTCGACGAACCGCAACCCTCGTTCCACCGTGGGAACGATCACAGAAATCTACGACTACATGCGTCTCTTGTGGGCACGTATCGGCGTGCCACACTGTGCTGTCTGTGGCGAGAAGATTGAACGTCAATCAGTTCAACAAATCGCGGACCAGCTCATGAAGTTAGAGAGCGGCACCCGCTACCAGGTAGTCAGCCCGGTTGTCTCGCAGAAGAAGGGTGAATTTGTCGACCTCTTCGCCGAGCTCGCATCTGGTGGATACTCACGAGCGATCGTCGACGGCGTCGTCGCGCAGTTGAGCGACCCGCCCAAGCTTAAAAAGCAGTACAAGCATGATATTTCTGTTGTCGTAGATCGGCTTGTTGCCAATGACGACATTCTCACGCGTCTTACTGATTCCCTTGAAACGGCACTCCGACTTACTGACGGCACCGTTGCCATCAACTTTGTTGACGAAGAGGGAGATGCTGCCTGGCGCTCATTCTCCGAGAAATTGTCTTGTCCGAACAATCACCCCATCCAACTCACCGAAATCGAACCGCGAACGTTCTCTTTTAATGCTCCTTTCGGGGCTTGCCCGGAATGCTCTGGTCTGGGTACTCGCATGTCGATCGATGCAGATCTTCTCATCGCCGACGATTCGGTCAGCTTGTCAGAGGGGGCAATCCTGCCGTGGACTAACTCTGGAAAGGGCCTCTACAACTACTTCGAGAAACTCCTCGGTGGCTTAGCGCAGGATCTGGACTTCTCTCTTGACACACCGTGGGGAGAATTGCCTGAAGATGCTCGTGACGCAATTCTCACGGGCAACAATTTCAAAGTTTCCGTCAAGTGGAAGAATCGCTTCGGTCGGGAGATGAAGTATTCGACCGGATTCGAGGGGGTAATTCCCTACATCGAGCGCAAATATCTCGAAGCTGAGACTGACGTACAGCGCCAACGGCATGCGGCTTATTTGCGTGAGATTCCGTGTCCGGTGTGCCACGGAAAGCGACTCAAACCAGAAGTGCTCGCCGTGACTGTCGCTGACCGCAACATTTCTGACATTTGTGAGCTGAGCCTCATCGATGCCTACGATTTTATGAATCGCATCACCCTCTCCGAGCGCGATGCTCGCATCGCAGCTCAGGTGCTGCGAGAGATTCGCCTTCGACTTGAGTTCCTCGTCGAGGTCGGATTGAGCTATCTCAATCTTGCTCGCGCGGCGGCAACTTTGAGCGGTGGCGAAGCGCAGCGCATCCGGCTCGCGACCCAAATTGGTTCCGGTCTCACTGGCGTTCTCTACGTGCTGGATGAGCCAAGCATCGGCCTCCACCAGCGTGACAATCGTCGATTGATCGAAACGCTCGTCAAGCTGAAAAACCTCGGTAACACGCTCATTGTCGTTGAGCACGACGAAGACACTATTCGAACAGCAGACTGGATCGTCGATATCGGGCCGGGCGCAGGGGAGCATGGCGGTGAGGTCGTTCACTCCGGTTCGTACGTTGACCTGCTGAAGAACACCAAGTCGATTACCGCTGACTATTTGTCGGGACGCAAAGCGATTGAGACGCCCAAAAAACGTCGACCGGTAGACCGTGAACGTCAGATTACTGTCGAGGGTGCGAAAGCAAACAATCTACAAAATGTGACAGTGAAGTTCCCACTCGGAACGTTTACCGCCGTCACCGGAGTCAGTGGGTCGGGCAAGTCGAGCCTGGTCAACGACATCCTCTACAAAGTGCTCGCGAACGAACTCAATGGTGCCCGGCAAATCCCGGGAAAGCACACTCGGGTTACTGGTCTTGAGAACCTCGACAAGGTTGTGCACGTTGACCAGAATCCGATCGGGCGCACTCCTCGGTCAAACCCCGCAACGTACACGGGAGTATTCGACAAGATCCGCACGCTTTTCTCTGAAACTGGAGATGCGAAGGCACGCGGCTACCTTCCCGGCCGCTTTAGCTTCAACGTGAAGGGTGGCCGCTGCGAGAACTGCTCAGGCGATGGCACTATCAAGATTGAAATGAACTTTCTACCCGACGTATACGTCGCCTGCGAGGTGTGTGGGGGCGCTCGTTACAACCGCGACACGCTTGCCGTCAAGTACAAATCAAAGAATATCGCTGAAGTACTCGACATGCCCATCAGCGAAGCCGCTGAGTTCTTTGAGGCGATCTCAAGCATCCATCGCTACCTCAAGACACTTGAAGAGGTGGGACTCGGCTATGTGCGTCTCGGTCAGAGTGCAACCACACTCTCTGGTGGCGAAGCCCAGCGCGTAAAGCTCGCTACAGAGCTACAGAAGCGATCGATGGGGCGCAGCATTTACGTACTTGATGAACCAACAACGGGCTTGCATTTCGAGGATGTCCGCAAGCTGCTTTTGGTTCTCAACGGTTTGGTAGACAAGGGAAACACAGTGATTGTGATTGAACACAATCTGGATGTGATTAAGTCTGCAGATTGGCTCATCGATCTTGGGCCTGAAGGTGGCGCTGGGGGTGGTGAGCTCCTGTTCACGGGCACGCCGGAGAAGCTTGCGAAGGTGAAAGATAGCCACACTGGTCAGTTCCTCGCAGAGGTTCTTAGCGGCAATCGTGTCTAGCAAAAGAACAGTTGTCTAGTGTGATGACTGTATCTGGCGCAGAGCCGGTCTCGAAGCGCGAAGGGAAACAGGATGACAAAGACCGTCAGTTGGCGTCCCCGCGCCGGTGACATTCCTTCAGAGCCTGGCGTCTATCGGTTCACCGATGATCGCAAGCGGGTTCTCTATGTCGGCAAAGCGAAAAATTTGCGTTCTCGCCTGAGCAACTATTTTGCGCCATTGTCTTCGCTGCACGAGCGAACTCGCAGAATGGTGCTCTCCGCTACCAACGTTGAGTGGACGATCGTCGGCAACGATTTCGAAGCACTGCAGCTGGAATACACGTGGATCAAGGAATTCGACCCGCCATTCAACGTCCAATATAAGGACGACAAGTCTTATCCCTATCTCGCTCTCACTATGGGCGACGCAGTTCCTCGCGTGTTGGTGACTCGCAACCGCAATTTGCCGAATGCTCGTTACTTTGGTCCCTATTCTCGAGCGTGGGCGATTCGAGACACCGTGGATGTCATGCTCAAGGCATTCCCCATGCGCAGCTGCTCACAATCCGTATACAAGCGAGCGCAACAGACGGGGCGTCCATGCCTCCTTGGTGATATCGGAAAGTGTGCGGCCCCCTGTGTGGGCCGAGTGACGCTCGAAGAACACAAGTCGATTGCCGTCGACTTTGCCTCGTTCATGGCAGGCAATGACTCGCGGATGCTCAACTCGATCCGTGAGCGTATGACTCACGCCGCAGCTACTCAAGACTACGAGTCGGCCGCGCGGTATCGGGATCAGATCGGTGCGATGGAGACAGCACTCGCGAAGAATCAAATAGTCTTATCGGAAGATGTCGATGCAGACTTTTTCGGTATCGCGCATGACGAACTCGCTGCCGCAGTGCAACAGTTCGTTGTACGTGGTGGTCGAATCCGTGGGGTGCGGGGCTGGGTTGTAGACAAAGAGCTCGACGTCGATCTCGGTGGCCTAGTGGAGTCTGTGCTTCAGAATGCTTACGACGATACGTCCCCTCCACGGGACGTTTTGGTACCGGCATTGCCCGAGGACAGCACAGCACTTGAGGAGTGGTTGGCGCAACGCAGGGGCTTGGGCGCTCGAGTGCGCTTGCATGTGGCTAAGCGGGGGGAGAAGGCTGCACTCGCACAGACGGTCGAGACAAACGCCAAAAATGCGTTGATGCTCTACAAGTCAAAGCGCAGTGGTGATTTCGTCGCACGCTCTCAGGCACTTGCCGATATTCAAGAGGCGCTGGGTATGTCTGAAGCCCCACTCCGCATGGAGTGTTTCGATGTCTCGCATTTGTCAGGAACTAACGTCGTCGCCTCGATGGTGGTGTTCGAGGACGGCTTGCCGAAGAAACAACACTATCGACGGTTCAACATCGCGGAAACCACTGACGATACGGACTCCATTTACCAAGTGCTCAAGCGCCGGCTCGCCTATCTTGCGGCGGGTGCAACGGTCCCCGATGCTGCCGCCGCGGCGTCCGACGCCGACGGTGCCGAGCAGGGTGAGTCTCACGAGCTACCCGCGGCGACGACGAAATTCGCGTATCCACCGCAATTGCTTCTTGTCGATGGGGGCCAGCCTCAGGTTTCCGCTGCTCAAAGGGCGCTTGAAGAATCTGGAGTCTCGGGTATCCAGCTCGCCGGAATCGCGAAACGGCTCGAAGAGATCTGGCTGCCCAACTCAGACTTTCCCGTCATCCTTCCTCGCAACAGCGATGCGCTTTTTCTGATCCAACGACTGCGAGATGAAGCTCACCGCTTCGCGATCACCCACCAGCGACAGCGGCGTTCGAAAGATGTTTCGTCAGTTCTTGCGACAGTGCCGGGGCTAGGACCATCGCGGATCAAGGCTCTTCTTCAGCATTTTGGGTCTGTAGCCCGACTCCGCGCGGCCTCTGCTGTGGAGATCATCGAAGTCCCCGGGATCGGAGCTTCGACCGCGGAAGCAATCATCGAGAAGCTGGGCCAACCAGACCTCAGGTAGTCTGAGCACACCATGAAACCCGCTACCGAACAGCAAGAGATGCTCATCGTTACCGGCATGTCAGGTGCAGGGCGATCAACTGTTGGCAACGCTCTCGAAGACCTCGGTTGGTATGTCGTCGACAACCTCCCACCCCAAATGCTTCTTCCTTTAGTCGACTTAGCGCACCGCGCAGGAGATTCCCTTCCCCGCGTAGCCGCCGTTATCGACGTGCGCGGGGGAAAACTTTTCTCTGACGCGCAAGAGGCGATTGAATCGTTGCGGGGATCGACGTCGCTCAGAGTGCTGTTCCTTGATGCTGAGGACGCGGCGTTGGTTCGTCGCTTCGAGCAAGTGCGGCGGCCGCATCCCCTTCAAGAGGAGGGCACTCCGCTCGATGGGATTGCCGCGGAGCGCACTCGAATGGCTGAGATTCGTGCTAGCAGCGACATCATCATCGACACGACTGATCTCAACATCCACCAGCTTGCAACAACCATCATCGAGAAGTTTTCTGCGGAGAACGATGCCGGTTTGCGTATTACTATTGAGAGCTTCGGATTTAAGTATGGCCTTCCAGCAGACGCCGATATGGTTGCTGACTGCAGGTTCTTGCCCAATCCTTTTTGGGTACCTGAACTCAAAGCGCTTGACGGACTTGATGAACGAGTGCGCGCATACGTGGTCGGGGCAACCGGAGCGCAAGAGTTCATTGCAGACTACGCACGAGCTCTTGAACCAGTTTTCGCCGGGTATCAGCGCGAGAATAAACGACACGCAACGATCGCGATCGGTTGTACCGGTGGCAAACATCGGTCAGTCGCAGTCGCAGAAGAACTGTCGGCCATTCTGAGTGGATTGCCCGGAGTAGCCGTCAGCATTAAACATCGGGATCGCGGACGAGAGTAGATTGCTCGTCCATGAAGACCACCATCGTGGAAGGAAGGCCAGTTAGTGGCATTAACTGCTGAAGTAAAAGACGAACTGGCACGAATTCAGTTGGGCAAGACCACCGAGCGCGCGGCTGAACTAGCGACAATTTTGCGCTTCTCGGGCGGATTGCACCTGATTTCGGGACGCATCGCCGTCGAGTCTGAATTGGAGACTGAGATTCTCGCGCGTCGGGTGCGACGTGACATCGCCGAGCTCTACGGCGTGCGCTCTGAAGTGTCGCGTGTGGCATCTTCTGGGGGTCGCCGCTCAAACAATCTTTTGGTTCGCGTTCTTGAGGGGGGAGAGACCCTCGCCCGCCAGACGGGACTTTTGGATGCTCGACGCCGACCGATTCGTGGGCTACCCAACCGCGTGACTACCGGTGGTCGAGGTGAACTCGCTGCCGTCTGGCGCGGTGCGTTTCTGGCTGCCGGATCACTCACCGATCCTGGGCGTTCCGCTGCTCTCGAGGTCATCTGCCCGGGCAACGAAGCAGCAATGGCGCTTGTCGGCGCAGCAGGCCGTCTGCGTGTAGCTGCAAAAGCGCGCGAGGTGCGCGGTGTGCACCGAGTTGTTGTCCGCGACGGTGAGGCCATCAGCGCAATGCTCACCATCATGGGGGCGCAAACCACGGTTGTTAGCTGGAACGAACTGCGTCAGCGTCGCGAAGTACGAGCGACAGCAAATCGATTGGTGAACTTCGATGACGCGAATCTGCGCCGATCCGCGCAGGCTGCGGTCGCTGCGTGTTCGCGAGTCGAACGTGCGCTTGAAATTTTGGGTGACGACGTGCCCAAGCATCTTCGGTACGCGGGCGAACTGCGGTTGAGCCACCGCGATTCAAGTCTCGACGAGCTTGGCCACCATGCCGACCCGCCGATGACCAAGGATGCTGTTGCCGGGCGCATTCGACGACTGCTTGCAATGGCAGATAAGCGAGCCAGCGACCTCGGAGTACCAGGAACTGAAGCAAACCTGCCCACCGAGTTGGAGGAAGCTTAGCGTTCGATGCATGCGACACGAGTGTCGTATGCACGTGGTTAGACTGGAAGTAATCGCCTGCTTGTGCTTGCCAGCCCCGCAGGCTTCAAGATTCTAGGAGGATTTCCGATGGCTGAATACACCCTTCCCGAACTTTCATACGACTACTCGGCGCTTGAGCCAAGCATCAGCGCCACAATCATGGAGCTGCACCACAGCAAGCACCATCAGGCATACGTCACCGGTGCAAATGCCGCAATCGCGGGTCTGGCTGAAGCCCGTGACTCTGGAGATCTTTCAAACGTCAACAAGCTTGAGAAAGACCTCGCCTTCAACCTCGGTGGACATGTCAATCACTCTGTCTTTTGGACAAATATGTCGCCTAATGGTGGAGACAAGCCGACGGGTGACCTCGAGAGCGCGATCAACGACCACTTCGGATCGTTCGATAAGTTCACCGCGCACTTCACTGCAACAGCAATGGGAGTGCAGGGTTCAGGCTGGGCCGTTCTGGCATGGGACTCCATGGGAGAACGCCTCATCATCGTTCAGTTCTTCGACCAGCAGGGCAACCTTCCTGCCGGCATCGTGCCGCTGTTGATGCTCGATGTCTGGGAGCACGCGTACTACCTTGACTACAAGAACGTGCGTGCTGACTATGTCAAGGCGTTCTGGAACATCGTTGACTGGGCTAACGTCCACGACCGCTTCAGCGCAGCGCGCTCGAAGACAAACGGTCTCCTGCTACTCTCGTAGCGGCATCGTGGCCGGGTTAGGCCCCGGCTTTAGCCCTGTCTCCGCTAAATGCATTACCCCACCACTACAGCACGACGCGTCGTAGACGCCTGATTTTCTGGAGCAACAGTGAGCGTAAAAATCGGTATTAATGGTTTCGGTCGCATTGGTCGCAACTTTTTTCGAGCGGCTATGGCCAAGGACAGCAACATTGAAATCGTTGCCGTCAATGACCTCACGGACAACAAAACTCTCGCTCATCTCCTCAAGTACGACACCATCACGGGTCGGCTAGACGCTGAAGTTACCTTTGACGACGAGCAGATCGTCGTTGACGGCACGGCAATAAAGGTGTTCGCCGAGCGTGACCCCTCGAACCTGCCTTGGGGCGATTTGGGCGTTGACATTGTGATCGAGTCAACCGGCCACTTCACTAAGTCTGTTGATGCTTCTCAGCACATTGCTGCGGGTGCCAAAAAGGTTATTGTTTCGGCTCCTGCAACGGGCGATGGCGTCGCAACTGTGGTCCTCGGAGTTAACGAGGGAGACTACGACCCCGCCGTGCACCACATCATCTCGAACGCGTCGTGTACTACCAACTGCCTTGCGCCGTTGGCAAAGGTATTCATGGACAACTTCGGCATCGACACCGGATTCATGACGACGGTTCACGCATACACCGCAGACCAGAACCTTCAGGACGGGCCACACAGGGATCTACGACGGGCTCGCGCCGCCGCACAGAACGTGATCCCCACGTCGACTGGTGCGGCCAAGGCGCTGGGCGTGGTAATTCCTGAGCTGGTCGGAAAGTTGGATGGCTACGCCTTGCGCGTTCCCGTGATCACGGGATCGATCACCGACCTCACGATCACAACGTCATCTGAGGTGACCGTCGAACAGGTCAATGCCGCGTACAAGGCTGCTGCTGAGGGTCCGCTTAAGGGCATCCTCAAGTACACCGAAGACGAGATCGTATCCAGCGACATCGTTGGCGACCCCCACTCGTCGATCTTTGACGCGGGACTCACCAAGGTCATCGGTAACCAGGTCAAGGTTGCGTCGTGGTACGACAACGAGTGGGGATACTCCAACCGCCTCGTAGACATCGCAGAGTACGTCGGCGAACGTCTCTAGCCCGCGACGAATATGAGCCTCAGAACTCTTTCCGCGCTATCGGATCTCCGTGGTAAGCGCGTCATCGTGCGTTGCGACCTGAACGTGCCTCTCAAAGACGGCCGAATTACGGACGATGGCAGAATTCGCGCTTCGCTGCCGACCCTTAACGCGCTCATTAACGAGGGTGCACGTGTCGTTATCGTGTCGCACTTGGGCCGGCCCAATGGCGAACCAGATGCGCAGTACAGCTTGGAACCGGTCGCACAGCGGCTTTCGGAGCTTCTCGGTAAGGCTGTCGTGTTCGCCAAGGACAGCGTTGGTCACGCGGCAGAGCAAGCCGTTGCCGAGCTCGAAGACTGCGGCGTAGCGCTACTAGAGAATCTGAGATTCAATTCAGGTGAAACATCCAAGTCAGAGACGAAACGCGAAGAGTTTGCTAGCAAACTCGCTCGCTTTGGCGACGCGTTCGTCTCTGACGGTTTCGGTGTCGTTCACCGCAAGCAAGCTAGCGTTTTCGAACTAGCAAAAATTTTGCCCAGCGCAGCCGGATTGCTTATCGAGACCGAACTCGACGTTCTCGAACGCTTGACGGTAACGCCTGAGCGACCGTACACGGTGGTACTAGGCGGGTCCAAGGTATCCGACAAGCTCGATGTCATCGGATCCCTTCTCCCACGCGTAGATTCACTCCTCGTCGGTGGGGGGATGCTCTTCACCTTCCTGGCCGCTCAGGGGCACAAAGTTGGTGCGAGCTTGCTCGAGACAGATCAGCTTGAGACGGTCACGAAATATCTCGCGCAGGCGAAGGAGCTCGGTGTCGAGATCATTCTCCCCTCCGATGTCGTCGTAGCCGAGTCGTTCGGTCCTGATGCCGCCCACGTTGTGACGGCTGCCGATCAGATCGAGAGCACTAAGTTTGGTTCCGCTGGAATTGGCCTCGATATCGGCCCCGAAACCGCAGCACGATTTGCCGATGTCATTCGAGCATCTAGGACGGTGTTCTGGAATGGCCCCATGGGCGTTTTTGAATTCCCCGCGTTTGCTGCTGGAACATTAGCGATCGCCAAGGCATTGACTGAGACTGAAGGATTCGGAGTAGTCGGTGGAGGCGACTCTGCTGCTGCCGTTCGAGCACTAGGTTTTGACGACGACCAATTTGGTCACATTTCTACGGGTGGTGGAGCGAGCCTTGAGTTCCTCGAAGGTAAGCCGCTCCCCGGACTGGAGGTCCTCGGATGGCAAATTTGAAGCGTGTTCCCCTGATCGCGGGCAACTGGAAGATGAATCTTGACCATCTCCAGTCGATCGCCTTCGTACAGAAGCTCGCCTGGACGCTTAACGATGCACATCATGATTTTGGTGTCGCGGGCGCCGAAGTAGCTGTGTTCCCACCCTTTACTGATCTCCGGTCGGTGCAGACGCTCGTTGCGGCAGACAAGCTTGACGTCCGTTTCGGTGGTCAAGACCTTTCGGAGCACGAGTCTGGTGCGTTCACGGGCGAAATCTCGGGGGCATTCCTTGCCGCGCTCAACTGCCGCTACGTATTGGTGGGCCACTCAGAGCGTCGCACGATGCACGGGGAGAATGACGAACAGCTATCGCGCAAGGTTGCGGCGGCGCTTAAGCACGGTGTGATTCCAGTACTTTGCGTCGGTGAAACTGCTGACGACCTCGAACAGCATGGTCCTAGCGCTGTGCCAGTAGCGCAGCTCAGGGCTGGACTGGCGGGCATCTCTGGTTCGCCCGAGATTGTCGTGGCCTACGAACCTGTTTGGGCAATCGGCTCGGGAAAGGCGGCAACGCCCGAGCAGGCTGAACAGGTTGCTGGCCGGCTTCGTGAGACCTTAGCGGAAGTGCTCGGTGATGATGTTGCAGCGGCGACTCGGATTCTCTACGGCGGTTCGGTAAAGTCGACGAACATTGCTAGCTTGATGCGAGAGCCCAATATTGATGGTGCTCTTGTCGGCGGCGCGAGTCTCGATGTTGCTGAATTTGCCAGCATTTCGCGCTTCTCCAAGCACGTCGGCACCTAGACGTTATACTGTTCGAGGCCTGTACGGCCTGTTCGAAAGGTTCTTTGTGGAAATTCTCCAGGTTGTGTTGCAGGTCTTGCTCGGTATTACGAGCTTGTTGCTCACACTTCTTATCTTGCTTCACCGTGGTCGCGGTGGAGGCCTCTCCGATATGTTCGGTGGGGGAGTAACGTCCAACCTCGGTGCATCGGGTGTTGCTGAACGCAACTTGAACCGCATCACGGTGATCCTCGGAGTCGTGTGGATCAGCTGCATCGTTGTTCTTGGACTCATCACCAAGTTTGACGGCGCGTAAATAACCTCCAGCCTCACGAGACAAGGGAACATAGTGGCATCAGGCGGTAGTGCAATTCGCGGATCGCGCGTTGGCGCGGGTCCCATGGGCGAACAAGATCGTGGCTTTCATGCCGAGCGCATTCAGGTTTCCTACTGGGATGCGTTGGGCAATGAGACGGTGCGTTTCTTTGCGGCCAACCTTCCCGACGAGGAGATCCCCGAGACGATAGATTGCCCGTCGTCCGGGCTTCCTGCTGGCCGCGATAAGGAGAACCCTCCTTCGGTGGCAAAGCTCGAGCCATACAAGACTCATCTTGCCTATGTAAAAGAGCGCCGTAGTGACGACGAGGCAGCTGAATTGCTTGAAGAAGCACTCGTGCAGCTGCGCACTCGTCGAGGAACAGCTGGTTCCTAACGGATTGCGCTTGTTGTAAAAAACTTCGAGTGAGTGGCCCCAACCGAATCGGTTGCGGCCACTCACTGAGTTAACGCGTGGCTAGTGTTCGTCGGTCGAGTCTGCGCTCGTCCAGAACTCTCCTGGATCGATCAGGGAGTCGGGAACCTGTGCCGCGGCATCCGAGTCCACAAAGAACAGAGTCTTACGGCGCCCCTCAAGCCCTGCGGCCGGCACCTCGTTGTAGCTGGCTCCGGCTAACGTCAGGCCCAGAGCCGATGCCTTGTCGCTACCGGCAACCACAGCCCAGATGCGCACTGATGAGTTGAGCACCGGCAGGGTCAAGCTGAGTCGCTCGATCGGTGGCTTGGGGGAGTTGCGAACTGCGATGACCGTGCGTTCCGTCTCCCGAATTCCTTCGCGTTCGGGGAAGAGGGACGCGATATGTCCGTCGGGCCCGACACCGAGAAAAACGATGTCGAAATTGGGGTACTTGCCAGAACGTGCGGCGTGGCTCAACAACTCTTGCGTGTAGGACTCTGCCGCGTCATCCAGGCTAACCCCGGCATCTGATGAGGCAAAGGGATGGACTCGTGCGGGGTCTACTGCCACGTGGTCAAGCAATGCCTCTCGTGCTTGCACATCGTTGCGCTCAGCGTCGCCCGCAGGCAACCACCGCTCGTCGCCCCACCAGAAGTTGACCCGCGACCAGTCGACCGCGTCACGCTTGGGGGAACCGTTGATCGCTTCAAGGACTGCTTGGCCCATTGTCCCACCGGTGAGCACCACAGTCGCTTCATCGAACTCTGAGATGATGTGTGGAACCTTCGAGAGAAACCGCTTTGCTACGGCCTTGGCCAGCTCTGGCTTGGTCGAATGGACTATCGCTCGTCGCTCGTTGCTCACTTAATTTTCGCTTTCGTTGAGGCACCATCGTGCGCGCCAGTGATCTCGCTTACCCCTCTGCGCACGACGTCGCCGAAGAGGCTGTCGGGGTCAAGGCGTCGCAATTCTTCAGCCAGGCAATCCCTCAGGCTTCGTCGAGGCATCGAGATGTCATGGACCGGCTGATCGGGCTGCGTCAACGTAGCAATGCTGGCGGCGTTGCGCTCCAACCGAATCGTGCCCGACTTGCGCTCGAGAACTACCGAGTGAATTCCGGTGGGCACGGGAGAGCCGTCGGTGACGTGCAGAGACACCGCGACTTCGAGCTGCATCTGCAGCCAGGCCGCGAGCAGCAGCGTCGAGGGCGAGTCCGCAGCGCCACTGACAGAGACCGCGGTGATCGACTCGTAAGGAGGCTGATCGAGTACTGCCGCGAGCTGGGCACGCCATAGTGTCAATCTGGTCCACGCAAAGTCGGTGTCTCCGGGCACATACGTTCTGCACATCCGGTGCATTGCTTCGAGCGGATTAGCGCTAGCAGCTGCATCGGTAATCCGTCGCTGAGCGATGCGGCCGAGGGGAGACTCTGACGCGTTCGCAGGAGCCTCACCGGGCCACCAGGCCACAACGGGAGCGTCAGGCAGCAGCAACCCTGTTACCAGACTCTCCTGATCGAGAGCGGCGTCTCCGTGGGCTGTGACAACAATGACCTCGCTCGCTCCAGCATCGCCGCCGACTCGAATTTGCGCATCAACACGCGGCTCGTCGTCGCGCGTGGTTGTGGAGGTATTTGTCGAGACGACCAGCACACGCATCGGGTGCTCGCGTGAGGCATCGTTGGCTGCGGCGATTGCTTCTTCTTCGTTGCCCATTTCAGTGGCGATCACCAGTGTTAGCACACGGCCAAGCGCGACGGCGCCGCCATCCTCACGGATCCGAACGAGCGCCTTCGAAATCTTGGCCGAAGTTGTGTTCGGCAAATCTACGATCATGGTCGTCTCCACACTCGTCCATCGCGCTCCATGAGGTCATCCGCAGACTGTGGACCCCAAGTTCCGGGCCGATACTGCTCGGGCGCTCCCTGAGTTTCCCAGAACTCCTCGATAGGATCCAGAATTTTCCAGCTCAATTCGACCTCTTCATGTCGCGGGAAGAGCGGAGGGTCGCCAAGCAGCACATCAAGGATGAGTCGCTCATATGCTTCAGGACTCGCTTCGGTGAACGCGTGACCGTATCCGAAGTCCATCGTGACGTCACGCACGTGCATTTCTGCACCGGGCACCTTAGATCCGAAGCGAATCGTCACACCCTCATCGGGCTGCACACGAATTACGAGGGCGTTCTGCCCGAGGGCTGATGTGCGACTCTCTTCAAAAAGGTACTGTGGCGCGCGCTTGAACACGACGGCAATCTCGGTGACACGGCGCCCTAGGCGCTTGCCTGCTCGCAGGTAGAACGGCACCCCTGCCCAGCGTCGCGTTCCGATGTCGAGCCGAATCGCTGCATACGTTTCCGTGGTCGAATCTGGGTTCATACCCTCTTCTTCGAGGAAGCCGTCGACCTTCTCTCCGCCCTGCCAGCCGCCCGCGTACTGGCCTCTGGCGGTGTGCGTGGAGAGATTTTGTGGCAGCCGAACTGCCGAGAGCACTTTCTCCTTCTCAGCGCGCAGGTCAGCGGGATCGAACGAGACCGGCTCCTCCATAGCTGTGAGGGCAAGAAGCTGCAGGAGATGATTCTGGATGACGTCGCGGGCAGCGCCGATGCCGTCGTAGTAGCCGGCACGGCCACCAACCCCGATGTCTTCAGCCATCGTGATTTGCACATGATCGACGTGGTGTGAGTTCCACAGGGGTTCGTAGAGCTGATTGGCAAAGCGTAGCGCCAGAATATTCTGCACCGTTTCTTTGCCGAGGTAGTGGTCAATGCGGAAAACGCTGTCGGGGGGGAAAACGGACTCCACGACATCGTTGAGCTCACGAGCAGTCTTCAGGTCGCTACCGAAGGGCTTCTCGATAACGACTCGACGCCATTGCCCGTCGCTTTGCTTGGCGAGGCCCGAGTTGCGAAGTTGTTCGGTGACCTGAGGAAACGACTTCGGTGGAATCGACAGGTAGAACGCGTGGTTGCCCATCGTTCCGCGTTCGATATCGAGCTCATTAAGCGTTGACTTTAAGCGTTCGAAAGCGTCCGCGTCGTCAAATTCACCTTGAACGAAGCGGATGCCCTGCGCTAGTTGCTTCCACACATCTTCGTCGAAAGGCGTTCGCGCATACTGCTTGACTGCGTCGTGGACGACCTTCTCGAAATCTTGATTTTCCCATTCGCGTCGCGCAAAACCGACGAGTGCGAAACCTGGGGGAAGCAGCCCCCGATTGGCAAGATCGTAGACCGCAGGCATCAGTTTTTTACGCGAAAGGTCGCCGGTTACGCCGAATATCACGAGCCCACTTGGGCCAGCTATGCGGTTGAGCCTGCGGTCAGAACTCAACCGCAGTGGGTTAAAGTCGGCGCTGATTTCAACGGGGGACATGCTTCTCCTCTGTGTGCAGCACTAGAGTGCGGCAGCTATCCGATCGCGTTGAGCAGCAATGGCAACGAAACTTTGGGGTTCGTGACCGTCAAACTCAATACTGGTCGACCGTGTTCGGCAAGAACACTGGCGTCGCCGGCTGCCTGTGCGCGGATGAATTGTCCGAATGTGAATGGACGGTCAGGGATGTGAAGATCGGTATCTTCGACCGTAATGATCTGTAGGAACACACCAATTGCGGGGCCACCCTTGTGGAATTGTCCCGTGGAGTGCAAGAAGCGAGGACCCCACCCGAAGGTGACGGGGCGCTTGGTCCGTGCAGCCGCACGTTCACGGATCTCAGCCAACTCGGGATACGCGATGCGGTCGGCGTAGGCCTGAATCGCAACATAACCGTCATCATCGAGGTACGAAAAAAGTGATGAGATCACTCCGGCAAGGTCGCTGCTATCGCCCACGATGTCGTCAGCGCCGCGGACCTCGATGTCTCCGACAGTGAATGCGGGGGCCTTAGGCGGAACGGGGTTGTCGATAAGCTCTCGAGCGGCAACCTTGGCTGCTTCAACATCCGGCTGGTCAAACGGGTTGATTCCGAGGATCCGCCCCGCGACTACTGTCGCGTATTCCCACAGGAGAAGTTGTCCGCCAAGCGAACCCGCAATCTCGATTTCTCCGTCAACAACCTCTTTTGTGTCGTCCCAGTCACCAACCAAACGGACAATCTGCAGGTCGTCGAGTTCTTCTGCAATCTCGGGGGAATCGGTTTTTAGAACAACGGGAAGGAGTCCCTTGCCCAGCTTGCCCGTTGACTCGGCAATAAGCTGCTCTGCCCAATCGCCGAAACCAAGAATGTGTGTGCCATCGGTGACAATGCCGAGCTTATCTTTGAGCGGGTCAGTTCCGGCGATTGCTGCGCCTAGGATCAACCCAGGATTGTGTCGCTCATCAACGGCAAGTTCAACCATCACGGCTTCTGCCTCATCCAGAAGCTCGTTGAGGTCGACGCCAGCGAGACCAGACGGTACGAGACCGAATGCGGTCAGCGCAGAATAGCGACCACCCACGTTGGGATCTGCATTGAATACGCGGTAGCCAGTTTCGCGAGCAGCGACGTCCATCGGCGAACCAGGATCAGTCACAATTACGATTCGTTCACGCGGGTCGATTCCGGCATCAGTGAAGTACTTTTCGTAGATGCGTTTCTGAGAGTCTGTCTCAAGGGTGGAGCCGGATTTTGACGAAATGATCACGGCAGTAGTTGCTAAACGGTCGCCGAGAGCGCTCAGCACCTGAGCGGGATCGGTGGAGTCCAACACGGTGAGTTCGACGCCATAGGTGCGCGTGATCACCTCGGGGGCGAGCGAAGAGCCGCCCATCCCGCCGAGAACAAAGTGATTGACGCCATCCGAGCGAAGCTTGTCTCGAAGCACATAAATGTCGTGGACAAGCGGGCGGCCGACGGAAACGGCCTCAACCCACCCGAGTCGCTTTGCGGACTCTTCTTCAGCCTCTGGGCCCCACAGTGTGGCGTCGCCGCCAGTGATGCGGCTGGCAACCAGATCGTTGACGAGCTGCGGAACGATTCTTTCCACAGCTTCGGCCGCAGCACCAGAAACGGCGAGCTTGACACTCATTTTGCGGCCTCAAGCGCTGCCGAAACAGTATCGAGCAGTTCGTTCCACGAGACGATGAACTTCTCGACGCCCTCTTTTTCGAGCAACTCGGTGACTTCGTCGTACGAGATCCCCAAAGCGTTCAATGCGTCCAAGGTGATGTTTGCTGCGTCGTAGTTTGCAGTTACCTGTTCGCCAGAAATTACCCCGTGATCGAAGGTTGCCTCGAGGGTCTTCTCGGGCATGGTGTTTACCGTTTCTCCGACCGCGAGCTCCGTGACGTACAAGGTGTCGGGCAGGCTCGGGTCCTTCACGCCGGTCGAAGCCCACAGGGGGCGCTGCTTGTTGGCGCCAGCGGCAATCAATGCCCGAGCGCGCTCAGTCGAGAAAGCGGCGTTGTATACCTGATATGCGAGGCGAGCGTTAGCGACACCCGCCTTGCTCTTGAGCGACTTGGCATCGTCGGTACCGATAGCGTCGAGACGCTTGTCGATCTCAGTATCTACACGTGACACGAAGAATGACGCAACCGAGTGGATCTTCGAGAGATCATGACCGGCGGCCTGCGCCTTCTCGAGTCCAATCAGGTAAGCCTCAATGACGTCGCGGTGGCGCGCGAGGCTGAAAATAAGTGTGACGTTGACGCTGATGCCAGCAGCAATGGTCTCTGTGATCGCTTCAAGGCCCTCAACGGTCGCGGGGATCTTGATCATCGCGTTCTCGCGGGCAACCTTTGCCCACAACTGCTGTGCCTGGGCAATGGTGCCTGCGGCATCGTGTGCGAGCCCTGGCTCCACCTCGATCGACACCCGGCCATCGCGACCGCCGGTCGCGTCGTACACGGGGCGGAAAATGTCGCTAGCGGAAGCAACATCGTCGGTAGTGATCTCGAATACAGCTTCAGTCACCGTCTTGCCTGCAGCAGCAAGACCAGCAACCTGTTCGTCGTACGCTTCGCCCTTGGCCAAAGCCGACGCGAAGATTGTGGGGTTGGTTGTGACGCCAACAACGTTGCGAGACTCGATCAGCGACTCCAAGCCTCCCGAGTTGATGCGTTCGCGCGACAGATCGTCAAGCCAAATACTCACTCCGAGATTCGAGAGTGCAGTGGTGGGTGTTTCGTTTGTCATTCTTGTCTCCTTTTTCGAAATGCCTAGACGGCATCCAAAGAATCGCGTGCGGCGGCCACTACGGCCTCGGTGGTGATGCCAAACTTGCGGAACAGAGTCTTGTAGTCGGCAGAAGCGCCGAAGTGTTCGATCGAGACACTGCGGCCAGCGTCGCCAACATAGTTACGCCATCCAACCGAAAGGCCTGCCTCGACGGATA